>JBCCFN010000131.1:0-14174 GCA_039029715.1 Actinomycetota bacterium
AACCGAGCGCCGCTGACCGGGCCGGCTGACCGGTCAGCCGGTGGCCAGTCCGGCCCGAGCGACCGACAGCAGGCCATCGAGGTCGAGCTCGTCAGCCAGCTGGTCGGCCCAGGCGTCGAGCGCGGCCTCGACCGTTGCGTCATAACCGGGACCGGGTTCGACCGGCCCGCCGTTGCGGAACGGGCGGAGGAACGCGGCCCGGAACCCGTCGTCGGTGAACACCCCGTGGACGTAGGTCCCGGCCACCGCACCATCCGGCGAGGTCGCACCCTCTGGCACCCCCGGCGCCTCTGGCACCCCCGGTGTCTCTGGCGCCCCCGGGCCGTCGGCCATCCCGGCACCGGTCGGATCGCCGAGCCGGACCCAGGGCCGGGCCGTGTCCGGACCCTCGGTCCGTCCGATGTGGATCTCGTACCCGGCCACCGGCCGACCGCTGGCGGCGTGGACGCCGTCGACCGGTCTGGTCACCTTGTCCCCGGCGACCAGCACGGTGTCGACGGCCAACAGGCCGAGCCCGTCGACCGTGCCCGGCGGACCCTCGGCGCCATCCGGGTCGGCGATGGTCCGGCCGAGCAGCTGGTACCCGCCGCACAGCCCGAGGACCCGGCCACCCCGCCGAACGTGGGCCGCCAGGTCGACGTCCCACCCCTGGGACCGGAGGAACGCCAGGTCGGCGATCGTGGCCTTCGTCCCCGGGAGTATGACCAGATCGGCCACCGGGATCGGCCGGCCCGGCGGGACCATGGTGACCGTGACGTCTGGTTCGAGCCGAAGGGGATCGAGGTCATCGAAGTTGGCTATCCGGCTCAGCATCGGGACCGCAACATGGATGTCTGCGCTGATCCCGCCGACCGTCGAGCGTTCGAGGACGACGGCATCCTCGGCCGGGAGGGCGGCCAGCGAGCGTGACCAGGTCACCACCCCGAACGACGGCCAACCGGTCCGCTCGGTCACGGTGGCCAGGCCGTCTGCGAACAGCGACACCTCACCCCGGAACTTGTTGATCACGAAGCCTTTGACATGGGCCCGGTCGTCGTCCGACAGCACCGCAGCGGTCCCGACCAGGCTGGCGATCACCCCGCCGCGGTCGATGTCCCCAGCCAGGATCACCGGCACGCCGGCCGCCCGGGCGAAGCCCATGTTGGCGATATCGCCCGCCCGGAGGTTGGTCTCGGCCGGGCTACCGGCCCCTTCGATCAGCACCAGGTCGGCGTCCGCGGCGACCGTGTCGAAGCTGTCGAGCACCGGTTCGAGCAGGGCGGCCCGGCCGGTCCCGTACCGGGAGGCGTCGAGCTGCCCGACCGCTCGGCCCTGGACCACGATCTGGGAGCGTCGGTCGGACTCCGGCTTGAGTAGCACCGGGTTGTGGTGGACGGTGGCGGTCACGCCGGCTGCCCGAGCCTGGAGCGCCTGGGCCCGGCCGATCTCGCCACCACCGGCCACCGCCGCCGCATTGTTCGACATGTTCTGGGGTTTGAACGGATGGACCCGGAGGCCTCGGCGGGCGTAGGCCCGGCACAGCCCGGCGACCAGCACCGACTTGCCGGCATCGGAATTGGTGCCCTGGATCATCAACGCCGGGGTGGCCACGCCCGGCAGTCTACGGTCCGGTCCGGCCCCTACGGCCAGCGGCCGATCAGCGACCGATCAACCGAGCCGGTCCCGGTGGCTGGTGTAGAACTCGACCGCGGTCGCCACCGCATCCGCACCGGCCGGGAAGTCTGACAACCGGAGGATGGCCCCGGTGAACGAGGGAGCGTTCCAGGCCGGGTCCGCGGGGTCCAGGCTGGTCTTGTCCGGGTACCAGGGGGCGACGTACAGGTACGGTTCGTCGATCGCGTGATCGCCGGGCGACGCCCCGTAGCTGCCCCGGTGGTCCTCGTCACCGACCTCGATTGCCGGGTCGAAGTGACCGGGCCACAGTTGCGGCCGTGCCGGATCGACCGAGGTCCCGTCGGCCCGCAGCGCCTCCAGCGCAGCGAATCCCATGCCGAACCAGTGGCCGAGGAACCGGGATGCGTCCTCGTCGACCGCCAGCGTCTCGTCGACGTCACCGACCGGCGGCGAGTCGTGTTCGGCCGCCGTGGTCGGGTCGACCTCGACGCCGAGGAAGCCGGCCGCGGCCTGCAGGGTGGTGATGGGGCTGGTGCGGACCTCGTCACCGACCTGGTCGACCAACGTCGTCCCCTCGACCCGAACCTGACGGTCGCGGTCGTCTCCCGGGGTGCGGAAGAACGGGGTCCCGAACCCGCCGGCCGTCCACCGCAGCCCGAACTTGCCGTTTGCGGCATGACGGGCCGGGGCGATGACATACGCCCCGAGTCGGTGAAGGGCCAGGCGGGTGGCCGTGAGGCCGGCGGGAGTGGCTGGGAGGTGGCGGAAACCTCCCAGCCAGTGACTGGCCGCCCAGTCGGCGATGGCGGGTGATTCGCCGACGACGGTGCTCCAGTCACGAACGCCGGGTACACCGCTCGGCACGACCACCGTTGCCCCGGATGGGGCGTCGTCGGTGGCGACCGGATCGTCGGCGAAGAACGGGCCGTCGAGCACGGCAGGCGGTGATGGCTCGAGCACCCGGGCGACGCCGCCGTCGCCGAGTTTGGCCTGGGCTTCCGCCCGGGCGTTCCTCGCAGTGGATGTACCCATAGTTGAAACAACCCCTCATGTCGTCGTTTGTTCCCACCGAGTCGCCCTTCGTCCCAGGTTTCGACGTCGAGCTAGGGTCGAGCCGTGACAGAGAAGATGCGAGCCGGTCAGCTGATCGGTGTGAACGATATACGGTGTGTCGAGACCACGATCCCGCCGATCGGTGACGGGCAGATCCTGGTCCGGACCACGTTGGCCTCGATCTGCGGGTCCGATCTCCACGTCGTGTGCCACGGTGCCGGGATGCCGGACGTGCCGTGCAAGCACGGCTATCCCGGTCACGAGGGGATCGGTGAGGTCGTCGCCTCGGAGCATCCGGACGTCTCCGTCGGAACCCGCGTGTTGTGCTTCCCCTATGCGGCTGAGGCCGAGGGGTTCAGCGAGTACCAGCGGATGCACGGCCGCTACGTCCTCCCGCTCCCGGACGGACCGGTCCCCGAGGACCAGCTGCTGATGGCCCAGCAGCTCGGCACCGTGATCTTCGCCGCCCGCCAGCGGCCGGTCGATCTGGTCGGCAAGACGGCGCTGATCATCGGCCAGGGATCGGCCGGGTTGTTCTGGACCTACTGGTTGAAGCGCAACGGGGCGTCGAGGGTGATCGTTGCCGATCGGTCGGACGCCAGGCTTGCGGTGTCGACCGGCTACGGGGCGGACGTGACGGTCAACGTCGGCGAGGATGATCTTGCCGAGGTGATTGCCGATCTGACCGACGAGGGGCCGGATCACATCGTCGAGGCGGTCGGCCGGCGGGAGACCCTGTTCCAGTCGATCGAGCTGGCCCGGCCGGACGGGTCGCTGATGTGGTTCGGCCTGCCGGACACCGATGACAGTGTCCAGATCAGCTTCGCCAAGTTCTTCCGGAAGCGACTGTCGGCTTCCAGCACCTACGGCGCCCAGGACGAGGGCGATGCGGTGTCGTTCCGGACCGCGCTCGACCTGATCGCCGGCGGCCACATCGATGTCTCCCCGCTGCTCTCCCACGTATATCCGATCGAGCAGATCGCCACCGCCTTCGAGGTGGCGAACGATCCGGTCCCGGCCGGGGCGCTCAAGGTAAGTGTCAGCTTTTGACCCGACCACTACTGCATGAGAAGCTTCTCCTGTCCTTGTGAAGTGATTCACAAGAGGTCCGCAGTTCGCAGGACATCGGAGGACATGGGAGGGCGTCATGCGGCGAGAGCAGGTCCTGGTCCCGCTGGTCCGTCAGATCGTGAAACGACCGCGGTTGGCGGCGGCGCTGTTCCGACTGGACCCGTGGGGTAATCCGTTCAGTGACGAGATGCTCGACGATCCGATGGTCCTGGCCCCGGCGATCCGCAACAGCGGTCCGGTCCACTGGCACCCGCTGTACCAGCAATGGTTCATCACCGGCTATGACGAGGCTCGAGAGGTGCTGGCCTCGCCCCATGTCGGGACCGAGAATCAGATGGAGGTGCTGCTGGACGTTCGCCCCTACACCAAGTTATCCCGGCGATCCCGAGCCCTGTTCCGCAACCTGCTGCTGTTGACCGATCCGCCGAAGCACACCCGGCTCCGGGGTCTGGTCAACCGGGCGTTCACCCCACGGCAGGTCGCCCGCTTGGAACCGATGATGTTGGCGATGATCGACGAGCTGCTGGCCGACTTCGATGACGAGCTGGAACTGATGGGGGACTTCGCCGTCCCGCTGCCGGCCATGGTCATCAGCGAGCTGTTCGGGTTCGAGCGTTCGGACTGGGCCTGGCTTCGTGATGTCTCGGCCCGGGTGGCGAAGATGATCGACCCGATCCGGGGGTTCGAGGTCGCAGACATCGACGGGGCGATCGATGAGCTCTACGACCGGATCCTCACCCTGGCGGCGATTCGGCGGTCAGACCCGACCGACGACCTGGTCACCGGCCTGGCGCTGGCCGAAGCCGAGGACGGGGATCGGCTGAGTGAGGACGAGCTGGTCTCGGTTGCGGCATTGATTCTGTTCGCCGGGCACGAGACGACCTCGGGGATGATTGCGCTGTCGGTCCTGATGCTCCGTGAGCAGCCCGAGCAGCTGTCGCTGCTCCGGGAGCGGCCAGAGCTGTGGTCGAATGCGGTGGAGGAGCTGCTGAGGTTCGACCCGACCCTGCGATCCGACCCCCGGACCGTGAACGAGGACTTCGAGCTGGGCGGCCACACCCTGAAGAAAGGGCAGAACATCGTCGTGTTGCCGCAACTGGCGAACCGCGATTTCCGTCGGTTGCCGGATGCCGACGACCTCCGGGTCGACCGGGAGGATCCGGCCCCACTGTCCTTCGGCCACGGGATCCACTACTGCCTCGGTGCCAACCTGGCCCGAGCCGAACTGCGGCTCGCGTTGCCGCCCCTGCTGGACGCCATCGACGATCGGGTGGTGGATCGCCGCAACATCGAATGGCGGGAGTCGATCTCGCTGCGAGGTCCGACCCGCTTTCCTCTGCCGAAGCGCCCGTTGGCCACGCCCTGAACCGCATCGGCCCGCCCCACTGGCGGTGGGGTATTGGTTCGCGTGGTAGCGACAGCGGGTTGGCGGGGCTCGTCGGTGGGATGGTGGTTAGTGGGGTTCGCGTTGTAGCGACAGTGCTGGTTGGGGTTGGTGGGGTTCGCGTTGTAGCGACAGTGCTGGTTGGGGTTGGTGGGGTTTGCGTTGTAGCGACAGTGCTGGCTGGCGGTCGACCCTGGCAGTTGCCGACTACATGCGAGCTGTCGGGGTTGTCGCTGTTAGGCGGTCGGGTGGGTTGATCCGTGGGTTGTCGCTGTTAGGCGGTCGGGTGGGTTGATCCGTGGGTTGTCGCTATTAGGCGGTCGGGTGGGTGTTGATCCGGTGGTTGTCGCTACTAGGCGGTCGGTGGGTCGGGGTCGGGTCCGCTGTCGCCTGGTCCTTCGCTTGCTCCTTGTTGTCACAGCGTCGACCTACCGTCGGGGCATGGCGATGAGGACCCCAAGCGGAAGCGATGCCACCGACGACTTTCCGCGGCGCTACGGCCGGGCATTGCGGTTCGTGGTGGTCGATCTCATCCGCCAACGGGGCACCATGACGGTCGCCGAGATGGTGCGGGCGGTCACCGCAGCCGGCTACCCCGTGGAGGGCCGGCGGTCGAAGGTGATCTCTGACGCTCTGCGTTGGGAGGTCGCCCGCGGTCGGGTGCGTCGCATCGCCCGTGGTACCTACCGGTATGCGCAGGTTCCGCCGACCACGGCCAGACGGATCAGGCGGTTCGCCCGCCAGTGTCATGCGTGGATCGTCGCCAAGACGCGTCCCGCTGTGGGGCCGCCACCTCCCTTGACCCCACCCGATCGCCGCCGACCACCGTGGTTGGGTCGGGATGACCCTGACCGTGCGCCATGGGCCAATACCGCATGGCTCTGGACGACCTGATGCGGCCCCGGCTGCCGGCAATCAACCGGCGCGGTCCAGCTCCCGGACCCGGGCGATCACCGGGGCCAGCTCCAGGCTGCGGGTCGAGAAGTAGCTGATCCCCCACCGGTCCCTGGCCGCCAGGAAGCCGGTGGCCAGCTCCTCGACGGTGCCGAACGCCAGATACGGCGTGGACAGGGCGTCCTCGACCGTCAACCCGGGAACTCGCTCCGCCACTTCGGTTGCGGCCCGTTCCCGGTCGTCGGTGATCTCCACCACCTGGACCAGGGCGTTGAGCTCCGGCCCCCGTCCACCCGCCGGGACCGCCTCGGCAACCGTTGCCAACTGGGACTCCAGGTGGTCGGTGCTGAATCGGACGTCGTGGCGGTGCCCGTCCTCCAACGTGCGGCCCAGGCCTTGGAGGCCGATGATGTCCGCATGTTCGGCTGCATGGGTCAGCAACGCCGTGCCGTTACCTCCGACCAGGATCGGGAGCGGGGGGAGGTCCTCCTCCGGGTCGTTCTGGGTGATGGCAGCGTCGGCCACCGTGTAGTGCGTCCCGTCCAGGCTGACCGGTTGGCCCCGGACCAGACCGGCGATGATCTCGACCGCCTCGGCCAGGCGGGCCTTCCTGGTGGCCGGTGGGTCGAATGGGATCCCGGTCTCGGTGTACTCGTGACCGGAGTGTCCCGCGCCGAGGCCGAGCTCGAACCGTCCGCCGCTGATCCGATGGATCGACAACGCCTCCCAGGCGAGCTGGACCGGGTTCCGCATGTCGTTGTTGCACACCAGGGTGCCTAGCCCGATGGTCGAGGTGGTTGCGGCCAACGCGGCCAGGGTGGGGATCGGGGCAAGTCCGCCCGGCCCGACATGGTCGGCGACCGAGATCACGTCGAACCCGGCCGCTTCCGCTTCCGCCCCGACCTCCGCAATCCGGGTCGGTTCGGGCGAGACCTGAATGGCGAAGCGAATCGGGTGGGTCCGGTCGTGATCGGTCATGGCCCGAGTCTGCCAGCCGAGAGACAAATGCGCAACCATTGAGTTGCGCAACTGAGGTCGATCCAGTGGTTTCTGCCGCTTGGGCAAAAAACCCCGGCGAGTCGTTTCCGGTCTGAGATTGTTGCGGTACGGTGTCAGCTGGCGCGGGAGATCGGAACGGTTCTCTGGTGGGAAACGAAGCGCCTGCCGGCGGCTTGCTCGACGAGCAGCCCCGGTGGCTTGATGATGACAGCTCTGTGGAAGAGGCCCCCCTTGGTCCGCAGGAGATCGAGTACGGCACCCCGGCGCTGGCCTGGGCCAGTTCGACTCGGGTCCGGATCGTGGCCATGGCGATCGCTGCGCTGGCGTTCGGCATCGGGGTCGGACTGGTTGCGTCTGCGCTGACCGACGGCTCGATCAGTGCCGAGCTGCCGGCCCCGCCGCTGACCCAGTCCGAGGCGGCCGAGGAGCAGGACCCGGGGCCGAGTCAGGCCGTTGCGCCGACCCCGGATGTCATCGACTCGTTCGCCGTCGAGGATGCACTCCCACCGGTCGCCGTCGATGGTCAGGCGGTCGAAGAGTCGTCGACCACCACGATCGTCGAGGATGTCGCTCCGTCTGAGGTCACCGTCGTCGTGCCGCCTGCTGCGGGCGTCACCTCCACCACCGAGGGAACCGCGCCGGTCGGCGACGCCACGGCGCCCGGCGCCGGCGGCAGCCCGATCGCCACCTCGACCACGGCGCCGGCCGGGGTCCAGCCACCGACCACACCGGCCCCGTCGGCGCCCACTACCACGATCGCCCCTCGACGCACCACGACGACGAGCCCGGCCACGACCGCAGCCCCGGCGCCTCCGACCACCGAGCATCCCGGTGAGCAGCGGACCACGACGACCAGGCCGGCCGCTCCGACGACGAGTGCGGCCCCGGCGACCACGACGGCACCCCCCGGTGGCGGAGGAGGCGGCGGTGGTGGCGGCGGTGGCGGTGGCGGCCAGGTCACCACTACGACCGCAGCGGCGACCACAACGACTGCCGGTGGCGGCCATGGCGGCGGTCACGGCTCGAATCACGGCAGCTGGATCCGGGTGGAGGACGAGAACGCTGTGTACCCGGATCGGGCGGTGTCGACCACCCACCACTTCTTCGATCCCTACAGCCCGAATGCCCCGGCCGGCTGGGGTGCCAGCCGGATCGGCTTCCTGGTCCACTGCGACCCGGTGATGGTCCGACAGATCGACCCGATCGTGGCTCCGGGGTCGAACCGGACCCACCACCTCCACCAGTTCTTCGGCAACCCGAACATCACGCCGAACTCGACCACCCAGTCGCTGGCGAACACGCCGCTGTCCCAGATCTCCTGCACCGACACGAACGACAAGTCCGGCTACTGGTCGCCGGTCGCCTACCAGAACGGGCGCGAGGTCAAGCCGGACAACTTCAAGGCCTACTACAAGTCGCCAAGCCCGAACACGGTGCCGATGCCGTTCGGGCTGCGCATGATCGCCGGCGATGCACGGGCCTCGAGGAACCAGCCCAGTCAGGTCGGCTGGTGGGAGACGACCCAGTCCAACACCAGTGCCGGCAAGAACACGATGGTGACGGCGACCGGCAGCGCCAAGGTGCGACTCCGGATGAACTTCCCGAACTGCTGGGACGGCAAGCACCTGGACAGTCCAGACCATCAGAGCCACGTGGCCTACGCCAAGGGCGGTCGCTGCCCGGCGTCACACCCCGTGGCGATACCGCAGCTCGTGACCTTCACCGACTACGACACCTCGGGTGGTGGCGGCTTCAGCCTGTCGTCCGGTGAGTGGTACACGTTCCACCAGGACTTCTGGAACGCCTGGTCGCCGGCCCAGATGGAGGCGCTACACCGTGAGTGCAACCTGGCCGAGATGAACTGCCGGGCTCGGCGCTCGCCGGACCTGGTGCCTCGCGGCCAGTACGCGAAGGACGTTGCCGGTACCGGGAACGGTGGCAGCAACCGAGGCGTCGTCGCCTCGGTCAGCAGCTTCAACGTCGGGCCGGCACCTGCGGTCCTGAACCGGAAGAGCCCGTTCTGCATCCTGCCCTCGGGCGAGGAGGTCCAGACGACCGCCTGATCCCGGCTGGATCGGTTCGGGCGTCAGTCCTCGCCGATCAGCGGGATGACGGCGGCCGGGAATCCACCGGTGGCCACCGGCCCCCAGCGGTCGATGTCGATGGCGATCAGCGACTTACCCTGCCGCTCCATGGCGGCCCGGTACTCGTCCCAGTCGGGATGCTCCCCGGCCACCGCTCGGAAGTAGTCGACCAGCCCCTCGACCGACGCCGGTGCGTCGGTGATGGTGGCCGACCCGTCGACCTGGACCCAGGCGCCACCGAAGTGATCACTCAGCACGCAGACCGAGACCCGGGGATCTCGGCGCAGGTTGTGGACCTTGTCCCGCATTGGATAGGTCGAGACCAGAAGCCGACCGTCCGGCCCGACCCCGCCGGTGACCGGCGACAGCTGGGGTCGCCCGTCCTGCCGGAACGTCGTGAGGACCCAGTGGTGCCGCTCGCCGACGAATGACAGCAACTCCGGGAGCCCGACGACGGTAGTGGTCGCAACCTGCTTCGCCATGGGGCCAGGCTAACCGTCCCGCCGGGCGGTCCCGGCGACCAGGGCGGCTCGCTATAGTCGCTGCGGGAACGCGGCGCCCGGGTCGGGCGGCCGCATCGGGGACGGAGCGAGACGTGGAACACCGGGATGCAACGCTGACGGTTCACGTGGTCGACGGGACCTACGAGTTGTTCCGCCAGTTCTTCGCCCGTCCCTCCCATCAGAACGCAGACGGCCTGGAGGTCGGCGGCGCCCGGGCGGTTCTGCGAAGCATGCTGACGATGCTGGAGGATGGAGCCACCCATCTCGGCGTGGCCACCGACCACGTGATCGAGTCGTTCCGCAACGACCTGTACGACGGCTACAAGTCCGGTGAGGGGCTCGACCCGACCATCCTGGCCCAGTTCCATCCGCTCGAGGACGGATTGCGGGCGCTCGGTATCGCGACCTACCCCATGGTGGAGTACGAGGCCGACGATGGGATGGCGGCGCTGGCTGCGCTGGCCGAGGCCGACCCCAGGGTGGCTCGGGTGCTGTTGTGCACCCCGGACAAGGATCTGGCCCAGTGCGTGGTCGCCGGGCGGGTCCTGCAGTTCGATCGCCGGAGCGACAAGATCCTCGACGTCGAGGACGTGATCGCCAAGTACGGGGTGCCGCCGGCCTCGATACCGGACTGGCTGGCCCTGGTCGGTGACACGGCGGACGGGTTTCCCGGCCTGCCGGGCTGGGGCGCCAAGTCATCGGCCACGGTCCTGGCCCGCTACGGCCACGTCGACCAGATCCCGCTGGCCGCCGGCCAGTGGGACATCACGGTCCGGGGCGGGGCCAAGCTGGCGAAGACCCTGGCCGACCTGCTGGAGGACGCCCTGCTGTTCCGCCGGCTTGCCACCCTGGAGCGAGACGCGCCAACTGCGACCTCGATCGACGACCTCCGGTGGACCGGCCCGGGCACTGACATCGAGGCGATCGCCGACCGGTTCGACGCCCCGGACCTCGTCCGGCGGACCGCTGCGCTCGCCGAATCCCGGTCGTGATCCCGGCCGAACCCGTGACCCCGAACCTGTAACCCCGAACCCCGTGATCTGGAGCGTGGCGTGATCCGTCCCTACACCCCTGCCGACGCCGACGCCGTGTTGGCTCTCAACGCCGCCTGTGTGCCCGAGGTCGGGCCCATGGACGCGGACAAGCTCGCCGGTTTCGTCGACTGGGCCCCATACTTCCGGGTGGTCGAGGTCGAAGGCCGCATCGCCGGCCTGCTGATCGGGCTGACCGAGGAGGCGCCGTACGGGAGCCTCAACTTCGGCTGGTTCGTCGAGCGCTACCCGGCCTTCGCCTACGTCGACCGGGTCGCAGTCGACGAGGCCGACCGGGGTGCCGGTTGGGGCCCTGCGCTCTACCGGGACTTCGAGCAGTGGGCCCGCGACGTCGGCAAGCCGATGCTGTGCGCCGAGGTCAACGTCGAACCGCCGAACCCTCGCTCGCTCCGTTTTCACGAGATCTTCGGGTTCGACCAGCTGGAGCAGTTCGCCCCGACCGGGTCGGACGACTACCGGGTGGTGATGCTCCGAAAGGGGCTCTGAACCGTCGGGCTCAGCCGCCGACCTCGGTCTGGGATCCGATCTCGGGCTCGTTGACATGACTGGCGATCAGCGGATCCCAATGCTCGTCCATCACCTCGTGGAGGTAGCACCAGGCCCACTCGCCGCCCGGTTCGAGCGTGGCCATGGTGGCGTGACCGGTCTCCTCGAAGTGGCGGGTGGCATGGCGGCCGGGCGTGTCGTCACAGCACCCGACGTAGCCACAGGTCAGGCAGACCCGGAGCTGGACCCACCGCTGGTCGTGGGCCACGCACTCGTCGCACGCATGGGTCCCGATCTCCTCCGGCATCGTGGCCGCTGCCAGGTGGTGGCAGGTCCCGGCGGCCTCGGACAGGTCGGCGTCCATCCGGGCCTCCAGCCGCCGCTCCCGCCGGCTGGCGATCACCACCTCGGCCGCGATCTGAGCCACGACCACCACCGAGATCGCAGCGATCCCGACCACGGTGTCGACGGTGCCCGTGGCAAGCAGCGCCCCGATGGCGGCCACCGCGGCGGCGGCCATCAACCGCGGCCCCACCCGCTCCTGGGAGTCGACCGCGTAGTGGGGGCTCGTGGTCACCAGGTCCAAGACGGCAACCGACAGCAGGGCCACCACCAGCGCGCCGGACAGGAGCCAGGCGTATGACGTCTTCAGATCACCGGTGAATGCGTCGACGCCGATGACCTTCTTCGACCCGACCCCGAACGCAGTCAGCGCCGCGGCCAGGGGCAGGTGGGTGTAGACCCACAGGATCCGGTTGCCGGCCGGCCGCTTCGAGAGGACGGACCGCTTGCGGAGGTGGGACTCGGCCACGTCGTCGAAGTAGGTCCACCACAGCGCAACCAGCATCACGAAGCCGAGGGCGCCGTAGACCTGCGTGTGAATCGAGATGCCGATGGTGCTCAGCTCGCTCAACGTCTTCACGAACGTCTCGCCGAGCACGATGATGGTGAACAGCGCGTACCGCTCCCGGAGGTGCTCCTCGTGCCCGCCCTCCAGGCCGATCTTGCGGGTGCCGATCAGCGGGGCGGTGAACTCGAGCAGCAACGCCCCGGCCCACATCCAATACCGGATCTGGACCGGGACCGCCATCGACACCAGCCAGATCACACTGCTGGTTGCGAAGAACGGGAGCAGCAGGTTGGTCAGCGACGTCCCGCCTGGCAGGAGGTTGCGGACCCGGAGGTACATGATCATCAGCGGCAGCCGAGCCATGACGTAGGCCAGTGCCATCCACCGGGTCCGACCGTCGACCGGTCCGGTTGCCAGCACGGCGAAGAATCCGACAGCGAACATCTGGGCGAAGGTCAGGAGCCGATGGAAGACGTCGTCCACCGCATAGCGGTTCATGAACGCCGTGGTGCCGGTCCAGGTCCACCACAGGATGACGAAGGTCCCGGCGAACCGGGCGATGCCCTGCCACGAGACGTCCTCGGCCAGCCGGTCACCGAACTGGATCAGGGCGGCGACGTAGACCAGGTCGAAGAACAGCTCGAGCCAGCCGACCCCGCCCTCCTCGTCGACCTCGTTGCGATCGGCGAGTGGTTGCCACTTCGTCAGGGACATCGGTCCTCCTCTTCTTCGGACACGGTCTCGGGCGCGGTCCCGGGCAAGGGCTGGTACATCAGTCGGTGGTGGCCTTTGCCCGGCTCGGGGCGACCCGGGGCGGCTCGTTCGGCATCTTCGGGTAGACCGGCGGCCACGGCGCATCGCCGAGACCGGCCTCCAGGTCACGCCGGTGGAGAGCGAGGAGTGGGGCCAGCGAGGAAGGGGCATCGGCGATGTCGCCCCACGGATCCCCCTCGGCCGCCACCTTGCGGGGGACGACGTCCATCGTCAGCTCGTCCGGGTCGATGCCGTCCAGCTCGTCCCACCGGAACGGGGTGCTGACCTGGGCCCCGACCCGGGACCGGACACTCCAGGCCCCGAACACGGTCTTGTGGGGGGCGTTCTGGTTGAAGTCGATGAACACCCGGCTGCCCCGCTCCTCCTTCCACCACGCCGCCGTCAGTCGGTCCGGATGGCGGCGCTCGAGCTCCCGGGCCAGTGCCACCGCCCCGGCCCGGACCTCGTAGCTGTCCCAGCCGGGCTGCAGCCGAACGAAGATGTGGAGGCCCCGGCTTCCGGTGGTCTTCGGGTAGGACCGCATGCCGAGTTCCTCGAACAGGTCCCGGACCATCCGGGCTGCGGCCCGGATGTCTGCGAAGTCGATACCGGGGGAGGGGTCGAGGTCGATCCGCAGCTCGTCGGTCGATGCCGGCTCGGCCGCCTGATACGGCCACAGGTGGAACCCGAGGCACCCCATCTGGGCCGCCCAGGCGATGTGGGCCAGGTCGGCGGCGACCATGGCATTGGAGGTGGTGCCGTTGGGGGTCGAAACGGTGGTGGTCTCCAGCCACGGCGGCGCCCCCTTCGGAACCCGCTTCTGGAAGAACGACTTGCCGGAGGCGCCGTCCGGGAAGCGCTGCATCAGGGTCGGTCGGCCGCCCATGGCAAGCAGCAACGGCTCCTCGATGGCCTCGTAGTAGTCGATCAGGTCCAGCTTGGTCTGGCCCCGCTTCGAGAAGAAGACCTTGTCCGGGTTGGAGATCGACACCTCCCGGCCGGCGATGTCCCTGGTGATCGACGCTGCCGCCTTGGCCATCAGTCCCCGTCCACCCCCTCGGCCCCGAGCCCGGGGAGGACCGTGTCCAAGCCGACCGGGACCGGTTCGTCCAGCTGGTCGAAGTCGCACTGGGACGGGTCCTTGTCCGGCCGCCACCGCAGCACCTTGGTCACCTCCCGGAACCGGCCGTTGAGGGTGCTGCCGTATTTGACCTCGACCACCCGCTCTATCCGGAGCGGGACCCAGCGGTGGTCCTTCTTGCCGCTCCAGCGATGGGGGGCACCCGGCATCCGGCCCTCCTCGGCGGCGTGGGCCTCGGCGTCGGCCCAGGATCGCCACGGGTGGGCCTCGAGCGCACCCTCGGTGAGCGTGGCCAGTTCTTCGACCAGCTCGGACCGGCGCTTCTTGGTGAAGCTGGCCGCCACCCCGAC
>JBCCFN010000132.1:0-13808 GCA_039029715.1 Actinomycetota bacterium
AGCGCCGAGGCCATCCTCGACAACGCGCTGGTCAATGCGACCCCGGCGGCCGAGAACGGCCAGATCTACTACGTCGATTCCTTCGACTGGTACATCGTGTTCAACGGCATTCTCGGCGTCCAGGGCTTCGCAGACGACCTGGCCGCCGCCGTCGGCTGAGCAGGCGACAACCGGAGACGGTACGCATCATGGCGCGACCCTGATGTCCGCCGTCGCATCGGCCGAGCGCCGCAGCGGATCCCTGGTACTGGGGTCTACTGCGGCGCTGGCCGTTCTGCTGTTCTTCGTCTCGATCTTCGTCGGGGCCAGCTCGGCGTCGCTGTTCGATGTCCTGAACGATGACGGTGCGGCCCGGACCATCTTCCTGGAGAGCCGGCTCCCTCGGACGATCGCCATCGTGCTTGCCGGTTCCTCGATCGCCGTCGCCGGGGCGATCATGCAGGCCCTGACCCAGAACCGGTTCGTCTCGCCTTCGACCGCCGGCACCACCGAGTCGGCGGTCCTCGGGGTGACGATCGTGTCTGTGATCTCGCCGGCCGCCGCCGTCGGCTACAAGATGGTCTTCGCCACCGGCTTCGCCCTGGCCGGGACGCTGCTGTTCGTCTCGTTGATCCAGCGGCTCCGAAGCCGCGACATCATCGTCGTGCCCCTGATCGGCATCATGCTCGGGGCGGTCGTGCAGTCGATCGCCTGGTTCATCGCCATGCGGTACAACCTGCTGCAGTCGCTGTACGCCTGGGTCATCGGTGACTTCTCGGGCACCATCGCCGGTCGGTACGAGTTGCTCTACGTCGTCGGCGCCATCGGCATCCTCGCCTACGTCTTCGCCGATCGGTTCACGCTGGCCGGCGTTGGCCGGGACTTCTCGGTGAACGTCGGACTCAACTATGACCGGACGATCGTCGGCGGGATGATCCTGGTCAGCGTGGTGGCCGGGATCACCGTCGTCGTCGTGGGGTCGGTCCCGTTCTGGGGCCTGATCGTGCCGAACCTGGTCTCGTTGGTCGTCGGTGACAACCAGAAGCGCCTCCTGCCGATCGTGGCTGCGGTCGGAGCCGCCGGGCTACTGGCCGGCGACATCCTGGCCCGGACCATCCGCTACCCGGCCGAGGTCCCGGTCGGGACCATCGTCGGCGTGGTCGGGGGCCTGACGTTCCTGTACATACTCATCCGGAGCCGGTCCTCATGACCAAGGGACCAGGCACCGCCGAGCCGGTGCTCCTCGACATCGAACAGCCGGCGGTACCGACGACCACCAGGTCATGGCGGATGGTGCTTGCCGCCGTCGTCCTGGCCTACGTGATCTCCACCGCCGTGTTCATGACCTACGACATCCAGGGTTCGTTGTCGTTCGCGCTGGAACTGCGAGCGAAGAAACTGCTGGCGATGACCCTGGTCGGCACCGGTCTTGCCACCGCCGCCGTCCTGTTCCACACGATCACCGGCAACCGCATCCTGACCCCGGCATTGATCGGGTTGGACTCGCTCTACATCCTGATCCAGAGCGTTTCGGTCGCGTTCTTCGGGGCCCTGACCTTCGTCAGCTTCGACGAGCGGATCCGGTTCGCCATCGCCGTCGCCATCATGGTCACGTTCGTCTTGATCCTGAACGCCATCTTCCTCAGGCGAGCGGCGACCGATCTCCCCCTCCTGGTGCTGGGTGGCATCGTGCTCGGCGGCATGTTCACCAGCCTGACGGCCCTGGTGATCCGACTGCTCGATCCGAACGAGTTCCTGATCCTCGAGGACCTGCTGTTCGCCTCGTTCACGCTGGTGAACGACGAGTTGCTCCTTGTCTCCTGCGCCGTCATCGGGCTGATCCTGGTGGTGGTGGCACGGATGCGACGGACGCTCGATGTCGTGGCCCTCGGTCGACCGACCGCCATCGCCCTCGGCGCCGACTACGACCGGGTCAACCGCCGGCTGATCATCCTCATCTCGCTGCTGGTCGCCGTCCCGACCGCCCTGGTCGGACCGGTCACGTTCCTCGGTCTGCTGGCCTCAAACGCCACCTACGAACTGACGAAGAGCTTCCGGCATCACGTGACCGTGCCGCTGTCTGCACTCTCGGCCGCCACGCTGCTGATCGCGGCCCAGTTCCTGCTGGAGGAGTTGTTCAATTTCGCAACCAGGCCAAGCATCATCGTCGGGTTCATCGGCGGTGTCACCTTCATCTTCCTCGTCGTCCGGGAGGTCAGATGAGCGCCCACTTCCTACGTGAGAGGACGGTCAGCCCGTGAGCATCGAGGTGCGAGGTGTGACCAAGCGATACGGCGACCGGGTCGTGCTCGACGTCGACCGCTTGACCATCGAACCGGGGGGCGTGACCGCCCTGATCGGACCGAACGGGGCCGGCAAGTCGACGCTGCTGTCGGTGGCGGCCCGGCTGCTGGAGCCCGACAGCGGCACGGTGACCATCGCCGGGCTCGATGTCCGAACCACCCCGTCCGCCGAGCTGGCCCGCACGGTCAGCGTGCTCCGGCAGGACAACCAGGTCGCGGTTCGGTTGACCGTCCGGGAGCTGGTGGAGTTCGGCCGGTTCCCCCACAGCGGCGGTCGGCTGACGATCGCCGACCGGGACGTGGTCGACGCCTCGATCGAGGCATTCGACCTCGGCGACCGTCAACATCAGCGGCTGGACGAGCTGTCCGGCGGTGAGCGGCAGCGAGCCTTCATCGCCGCGGTCCTGGCCCAGTCGACCGACTACGTGCTGCTCGACGAGCCGCTGAACAACCTCGACCTCCAGCAGGCCGACCGAACGACCAGACAGATTCGCCGGCTGGCCGACGACTTCGAGAAGACGGTGGTGATCGTCCTCCACGACGTCAACATCGCCGCCCACCACGCCGATCGCCTGGTTGCCCTTCGGGATGGTCGGGTCGTCCTCGACGGCGCCCCTGACGACGTGATCAACACCGAGGGCCTGCAGGTGCTCTACGACCTGGCGCTGCCGGTGACCACGATCGACGGACGCCCGGTGGCCCTCCACTTCCTGCGCCACTGACGGTGCGGAACCCACCGCTACCGGCTGGCTAACGGCCGATCGCTAGCTTCGCTCCTGGTCTTCCCCGCAGCGGGGGAAGACGCAGGAAAGGGAGCGATGTCAGAACTCGAGTTCAACGACTACAAGGAGCTGTTGGACGAGGCCATCGGCAACGGGATGAACGAGCCGGACGACCTGTTCAAGCTGCTGGTCGACCACTACTTCGCCAACGACCTGGACTCCGACCTGATGTGGGACGCCCAGGACGATGCCGAGCTGATCGCTGCGGTCCTGTATCACGGGGTCAAGTTCGACCACGGCGGCACCATCCAGAAGAACGACGACGGCAGCGAGATCTGCCACTTCTTCGGCGGGATGTCCTACGAGGGTCTGATGGGCATCGGCGAACTGGCCCAGCTGGGGTGGGAGTGGTGGGGCGACTGGGATGCGCCGTTCACCGGGTTCACCCCGGATGCGCTTCGGGACACCGCCTACGCCTACCTCGGCGCCTGGTTCATGGACTGTCTCGAGGCGGGCGACGACGCGAGGGCCCGGGCGCTGCTCCGACTGTTCGCCGATGGCCACATCAAGTTCACCGACCTCCTCGGCCCGCAGACGACGAAGGAGGAGGACTTCCCAGACGCCGCGCACTTCGACACCTGGCTCCAGACGCGGAAGGCGTGGTTCAGCCGGGAGGCCAACCGCCTGGTGCCCGGCTCGGTCGAGGTGGTGGCGTTCCCCGCCGGGGTCGACCCGGCCCAGGTCGGGGGCCGCAACGGGGTCGGTGCGCCGGCTCAGGTCGCAGCCGCACCGGTCACCGGTGTCCCGGCCCAGGCCGCCGGCCAGCCGTCGACGCCCGCCGGGGCACCACGGCGGAAGCGGGCCTGGGACGACAAGCCGCTGCATGAGATCATCACGGCCGGCGACCTCGGCCGGTGGCTGGGCGAGCACGCATGGCGGGCCAAGGCCCACGGCGACGAGCGATCGAGGGCGGCGTTGGCTCGGGCCGCCGAGGTCCTCCGAACGCCCATGATCCAGGGTCCTCGGGATCGACCGCTCACCGACGACGAGTTGGGCGCCATCGCCGACGTGATCTCCATCGACGAGCCGATCCCGATGGACGGCAGCGACTCGCCGGTCGAGCGCTACATCTACCAGCGCCAGGAGGAAGCGGTTGCGTCGTATCACGACGGGCTGGCGTCGGAAGGTCCCGGCGGTCCTCCGGCCCCGGGTGAACCCGAGTACGGGGAGGCCATGATGGCCGGCGCCATCGAAGAGGTCGCAGTAGACGGCGACGCCGGCTCGGGCCGGGCCGACCGGGACACCGGGGGCGGAGTTGGGAACACCGAGGATCCGGGCCCGACCTCCGGCGGGCCATCGACCAAGACGTTGATCAAGCTGGCCCTGGCCGTGTTCGGGGCTGCGGCGGTGGCCTACGGGGGCTATGTGTTCGCCACCGGCGGTGATGACGACGAGGCAGCGGACGGGGCTGACCAGACCGAGGAGGCCCGGACCGAGGATCCGCCGGCGGAGAGCGATGGCCCGGAGGACGAGCGTCCATCGGCCGGCGACGGCGATGATCTGTCTGCCGCCGGGTCCCCGGGGCCGGGTGAGGGCCCGACCGGTGAGCTGGCCGTCGGTCAACCGACCGAGCTGACCGTGGCTGCGATTGCCGACCAGCGGGTCACCGGACTGGCCGCCGATCCGGGTGGGCCGGCCGATGGACCGGCAGCGGTCTCGGGGATCTCCTTGGAGACCGGCGAGGATTCGTTCGAGGTCGCGGTTGCGTTCGACACTCCCCCGGCTCCGTGGTTCCTGTCGGTGTCGCTCATCCAGGATGGGGAGATGGCCGCCGAGGCCTCGGCGATCGACGGTGGCACCGGCCCGGTCGGTGAGATCGTCTATCTCGACGACTCGGTGGCGACACCAGAGGGCGCTCTCCGATTCATACCGGACGAGACCGCGGCCGACGTCGAGGTCGACGAGACGCTCGGCCAGGCCGTGTTCTCGTTCCGCAGCGACACCGAACTCCCGATCGGGCTGCTGATCGACGACGGCGGGCGGTTCGACGTCGCTGTGACGCTCGGCTCGACCCCGGACGACGGGCCGGAGCCGGTGGTCGCCGAGTACCGGAGCGGGTGGATCGAGATCCCCGCCGCATACTTCCAGACCGACGACTCGCTGATGCCGGTCCCGCTGGACGACATCCGTCTGGCCGCCCTGGAGGAGGCGCCCCCCGGGGTGGCCGACTGCGTGCTGGAGACGGTCACCTACGGCGACGAGCTGCTCAGCTTCCTCAACGGCACGCTCGGCGACCGCCTGGTCCCCTGCCTGTTCATCGCCTCACCGGTCGGAGCTGCGGCGGCCGAGGGAATCGCCGGCTTCACCACCGACCCCACCGCACTCCGGTGCGTCGCCAACGGCCTGGCGCTCCGGGGTGCGACCGCCGACGACCTGGCCCAGCTCTCGCTCTCGGCCGGCGAGTGGCGGGACGGCCTACTGGAGCTCTACGCCCAGGTGCTCGACGAGTGTGTACCCCTCGAGCCCTACTATCTCGAACGATTCGGCCTCTTCGAATACACCAAGGATGGCTGTCCCCGGATCATGACCGACTATGTGCTCGGCCGCTGGTCGTGGGAGCGGTTCCTGAGAGATGGCATCACCGACGCCTCGGCTGCGGTACGGGACGGGGTTCGGCGGGTCTTCGAGGACGACGTCAACGCCGGCTACGTCCGGAACGAGTGCCTGGCCGCAGGCTGATCGGTCAGCGCTCGGGCCGTGGCGAGGGGCTCGCGGGGGTGGCTCCGCTGGTTCATGGCCACCTCCTGTCCGTGCGCTCACCATTCCCTAACAACGCGGCAGTACAACATCTCGTATATGCGAAGCCGCCCACTGGAGAGCACCATGTCCGCCAATCGATCGTCGTTGTCCGTCGCGCTGGCGCTCGCCATGCTGCTGGTGGCCGCAGCATGCAGCTCGGAGCCCGAACCCGCAGCCACCGACGTCGGCACACCGGACGTGACGACCGCAGGTGACCTGGCCACGTCTGCGAACGAGTCGGCCACACCGGCAGACGTGACCGAGGTGTCCGGCGGCTGCATGATCGGCGTCGACTCGGCGATCGTGACCTGCGATGAGGACCAGATCCTGGTCGAATCGAACGGGCTCCCGTCGCACGAGATGATGGTCGGGATCGCTGCTGGCGCCTGGAACGGCCAGTGGCCGGATGCCCAGGACTTCAACGGCTCGAACGCCTTCGTGATACCGGCCACGATCGACCTCGCAGACGACCCCGCCCTCACGGTCATGAACGTCGCCGGGGTGACGGCAAACGGCATTCCGTTCTTCTTTCCCCATGCGCCGGGGCGAGCCGGCAGCGACGACTGCATCGAACTTCCAGACGTATGGGTCAGGGACGGTGAGTGCCTCCGCGACCCGGTGGCGGTCGGCGAGATGGACGACTGCGGCGGCCACACCGGTCGGGGCGACGACTACCACTATCACGCCGAACCGACCTGCCTGATCGATCAGCTCGAGGACGGCGCCATCGTCGGCTACATGCTCGACGGCGTACCGATCTACGCCGAGCCCCTCCCAGGATCGGTGGAATACGAGGGCTGCTCGGGCTGGATCTCCCCCGATGGCGTGCTCCATCACGCCTTTCAGGACACCTACCCGTACCTGACCGACTGCATGCTGGGCGAGTTCGCCGAGGGCCCGAGGACCCAGGGCGCCGACGTCTACACCGGCGGCCTCGACGCACCACGACTTGGCGAGATCACCGGGTTCGGCGAAGGCGAGGACGGCTGCCACACCATGACCTTCGCCGACGGCAACCAACTCACCCACTGTCACTAGACCCGGCGCGCCCTGGGCTCGACTATCGATGGGGCGGCGACGGGGCGGTGACGAACCGGCCGCCTGCGACCGGACACGACGCTAGCTGGCGTTCCCGGCTCGACCCGGCTCGGCCGCCTTGCCGAAGATGTGGTGGTCAGCGATGTCGATGAAGTCGTCGATGAGGGTGACGGCGTCGTTCGGGGCGGTCCGGCAGGCGAGATGGATGATGGCGTCCAGGAGCTCGAAGACCAGGAGCACCCTCCGTTCGAGCGTCGGATCGGCCAACGATGGGTCGACCTCGCGGATCCGCTCGGTGATGACCCGAGCGTTGGCGAGCGAGTCGTCCAGGTCGAGCGGCGACAGGTCCGGGGAGGCCCGAACGGCGGCCCGGAGCCTGGCCAGGTAGGGGTCGGCCTGGTGTTCGGCGATGTAGGCCCGCAGCCCGGCCAGTAGTCGCTGGCGAGGATCGACCCCGGGCTCCGCTTCGGCCGCCGCCCGGGCTCGCAGTTCGTCGTAGCGCTCGACCGCCAGTTGTTTGATGATCGCCTGCTTGGTCGGGAAGTAGCGGTAGAGGGCCGAGTTCGACATCTCGGACGCGGCGGCGATGTCGCTCATGGTGACCTCGTCCGCTCCCCGCTCACCGATCAGGCGCATCGTGGCCTGGCAGATATCTGCCACCCGTTCCCGGCTCCGCTGCTGGTTCGGCCTCCGGCGGAGCTCATGTCTGGCGTTGTCTGCCATGACGACCGAGGCTACCGAGCGTCTCGCACCCATCAGAAGTCGCCCCTCGTGTCGACGGGTGGTCCGGTTCGGCGTCGCGCTGCGGGAGGGGTGGCCGCCCCGGCCGGGACGATGAGTCGTTGATTCATAACAAGACATAGTGTTGCGTTACTCGACCCGGAGGTCAAGTCACGACCTTGGTGATTCAGCTCCAACAGCAGCAAAGCTAAGCAGTTCAGAGCGATCAGGGCCGACATATCTCACAGAGCGATCCAAAACGCGCTTGACTCCCGCAAGGAGATAACGCAACATACATTCACGTTTAGTCCATGGTTGGGAGGAATGATCATGACTGAAGCAGCGGAGATCGATGTCGTGGTGGTCGGGGCCGGACCGTCCGGACTGATCCTCACCAAGCAGCTGACCGAGCTCGGTGTCGACCACGTCGTGTTCGAGAGGAACCGGGACGTCGGCGGCATCTGGGACATCGACGCCGAGGGCTCACCGATGTACGAGTCGGCCCACTTCATCTCGTCGAAGACCCTGTCCGGGTTCCCCGGCTTCCCGATGCCTGACCACTACCCCGACTACCCGAACCACCGGGAGATCCTGGACTACATCCGCTCCTACGCCGACGAGTACGACCTCCGGCGCCACATCGAGTTCGACGTGTCCGTCGTCCACGCCTCATCCGCCACCGGCGGCCGTTGGCTGGTCGAGCTGTCCGACGGCCGCTCGGTCAGCGCCGGCTACCTGATCTGCGCCAACGGGGTGACGTGGGAACCGAACGTCGTCACCTGGCCAGGGCAGGAGACGTTCACCGGCGAGGTCCGCCACTCGAACACCTACCGATCCCCGACCGAGTTCTCGGGCAAGCGCATCCTCGTGGTCGGGGCCGGCAACTCCGGTGTCGACATCGCCTGCGATGCGGCGTTCGCCGCCGAGCAGGCCTACCTCTCGGTCCGCCGGGGGTACTACTTCTTCCCGAAGTTCGTCGGCTCGAAGCCCCTGGACGTGTTCGTCGGCGACGGGCCGAAGCTCCCGGGCGTGATCGAGGAACGGCTCTTCTCGCTCCTGTTGAAGATCATCGTCGGTGACCCCACCAGATACGGCCTCCCCAAGCCCGAGCACGGGCCAATGGAGTGCCATCCCCTGATGAACACGCAGATACTGCACTACCTCGGGCACGGCGACTGCATAGCCAAGGGCGACATCGAACGTTTCGACGGTGACGACGTGGTGTTCACCGACGGGTCACGAGAACGGATCGATCTGGTGCTGACCGCGACCGGCTACCACCACGCCAGCCCGTTCCTCGACGACGACATCTTCGAGACCAGGAGCGGCCGGCCAGACCTCTACCTCGGAATGTTCCCCCGTAATCACGAGAACCTGGCCGTGCTCGGATTCATCGAGTTCTCCTCCGCCGCCTATTCGAACTTCGATCACATGGCTCGGGTGATCCTGGCCGAGGTCACCGCACCGAAGGGTTCGCCGCGCCGTGAGGACTTCCGGCGCCGCAAGCTCGAACACTTTCCCGACCTGACCGGCGGCCACAGGTACATCGATTCGGCCCGGCACGCCAACTACGTCGACGTCGAGACCTATCTCGAACTGCTGAGCGAGATCACAAGCGAGCACGCCGCCCTTGCGGCGGCCTGAGATCCGATGACGGGAGCACACACCATGACCACCACCGAGCTCGACGATCGCCAGCGGGCGAATCTCCAGAAGCTGACGGACGTCGGCCGGCACGTCCCGGACCGGCTGGACGAGATCGCCGATCGATTCCATCCCGACTTCCTCTGGACCTACGTCAACCCCGAGTTGCCGGAGATCGCAGGCCAGTACCGGGGTGTCGCCGGATTCACCGACTTCTTCGCCCGCCTCGCCGATGTCTCCAACGGCAGCTTTCGAGGGGGAAGCGTCGATGCGTGGCCGATCGGCCCCGAACTGGCCGTCGTCCGAACCGCCCCGTCGATGACCCGGGGAGGTCGCAAGCTCCGTACCGACGCCGTCGTCGTCTGGCGATTCGTCGACGGCCTCATCCACTCGGCGTGGGACATCCCGGCCTCGGCCATCGACGACGGCCCGGCCGACCCGGATTGACCGGTGCCGCCGCGACCACGAACCCAGCACTCAGACAAGCAACCACAACACCGGAAAGACACAGATCAGAGGGAGAACCCGATGTCCAACGCAACACTGCAGCTCACCACCTTCCGGCGGCCCTACGACTGGGACGCGGTACAACGCGAGATGGAGACCGTTGGTGCCGCGATCCTCGAGCGCCTGCTCACCGAGGAGCAGGTTCGAGCGGTAAACGAGCAGAGCGATGCCTACTTCGCGGCCGACCCCGGCGCCGGCGTGGTCCAGACCGGGATCGAGATCTTCGACGAGTTCCTCGGCAAGGAGACCAAGCGGATGTACAGCCTGATCACCGAGATCCCAGCCACGATCTCCGTGCTCGGCAGCGAGGAACTCGCCGGGTGGGCCGAGCGGGCCATGGAGCAGCGGGCCGCCAGCGTCCTGCTCGCCTCCGGCGAGTTCATCCAGATCAACTCCGGCGAGACCGTCCAGGGTGCCCACCGTGACTCGGTCGGATGGCCGGACCTCCCCCGGGGCGAGCACCCGTTCGTGATGAACGCAATGGTTGCATTCGACGACTTCACCCTGGAGAACGGTGCCACCTACGTGGCACCGGGGAGCTGGGAGTGGCCGGACGAACGGGAGGCCCTGCCCCACGAGTTCGCTCGGGCCGTGATGCCGGCCGGCAGCGCCATGCTGTTCCGGGGCGACTCCATCCATCACGGCGGCGAGAACACCGGCGGCCAGCGACGCCGGGCCATCTCGGTCGCCTATTGCGCCGGATGGCTCCGCACCCCGGAGAACCACTTCCTGAACATCCCGATCGAGGTGGCCAAGACGCTCCCCGAGAAGCTCCAGGCCCTCCTCGGCTACGCCCCCTACGACGGCACCGAGCGCGGTGGCGCCGTCATCGGCGTGGCCGGGATCGACGGCGGCGACCCCTGGAACCTGCTGGTCGAGTGACGGGCCGTGCCGGCGGCATCGACCTTGCGAGCTCGCCGCCGGCGACGGAAGGCCAGCGCCGCCGAGCCGCCAGACCTCGACTCACCGGAACCCGTCCGGCAGTGGGGCCTTGGCGGAAACGGGCGATCGGCTGTCGACCACGGCCGACCGAACCTGCTCCGGGGTCTCGCCGGTCCAGTTCTGGAACGCTCGATAGAACGAGCTGGTCTCCCCGTAGCCGAGGAGAAAGGCGATGTCTGGCGCCGATAGCGCCGGGTCCCGGAGATAGTGGCGTGCGAGTTGCTCGCGGGTCGTGTTCAGGATGTGCTGGAAGCTGACGCCCTCGGCCTTGAGCTGACGGTGCAGTGTCCGGGGGCTGACCGCAAGCTCGGCCGCAGCTTCGGCCACGGTCGTCCGGCCGACGGGCAGCAGCTCCAGGAGGACCGCCCGGACCCGCTCGCTCGGAGCAGCGTCGAACTCGACGTCGCGCAGCCGACGGCGCAACTGCGGCTCGAACCAATCCCAGATCGACTCGTTGGCCGTGAGGAACGGGCGTTTGGCATCCGCAGCTGCCAAGGTCACCGACGACGCAGCTGCCTGTTCGATCTCCACCCCGAGCACATCGCGGTACGCCTCGGCGTCTACGGGCGCTTCAAAGGCGGTGAGGCGGATCGGCTCAACCCGGACCCTCGTCCCGAGACGTGCCAGCTCGACCCAGAACAGCAACTCAGTGAGCACCAGACTCATCGGCGGATCAGCTCCCTCAGGCCACTCGAAGGAGATGGTCGTCTGGTCCGTGGCGATGTCGACTTCCACCCGCAGCGGCCCGATCAGCCGCTTGTACACCGCAATCCGCTTGGCCGCAGTGTTCAGATCGGGGCTCATCATCGCTGCGAACAGGGGCGGAGCGAAGACCTCCGGGGAGACGGTCTGCCCGATCAAGAGCGGGAGGTTCGGGTGGTTCGCCTCGATCTCGAGGGCCCGCCAGAGGGAGAAGAACTCGTCCTGGGAGAGCCAAACCGGGCCGCCGGACAGCAGATCTGAGCGGAGCCCAGCGCGACGCATGACCGCCGTCGGGCTCAGCCCCATGTCGGCGAGCAGCGCACGGGTGCTCGGTTCGAGCGCATACCTGTTGCCCACCACCGAACTCCTTGCTTGCCGGATCGCCGATGGAGCCTACTGCGCCTCTGCCCGACCACAGTGTCAAATCACGCCACATCGGTCGCAATCACTGCCATCTGCACTTCGGCAGTATGTGCCACAGATCTGGCAGTGTTGGCCAGTCTCCAGCCACCCGGGCGTCCCTACGGTCTCGAAGGACGGACAAGCCGAACCGCACGCAGAACCGGGGCACCAGTGACCAAGGCAACGAGATCCAGCTATCACCAAGACCTACGAGCCGGCTATCTACCCGGCCGAGCCATCGCCTGGATAGCCAGGCGACGCTGGGGACTGCGGATGATGCACCGATTCGTCATGCAGCCGATGATCGGCAACGAAATCGATGGGGTGGCCAACGACGAGATCCACATCCCGAGCACGACGACGCCAGGACACTCGATCCGCGCCCGTGTCTACCGGCCCGCCAACGCCCAGGACCCACTGCCGGCCATGCTCTACGCCCATGGCGGCGGCTATCAGGTCGGGGTGCCCGAACTGGCCAACCCGTTCTTCGAGGACCTGCTACGGCGCCGGGACGTGGCGATCATCGCCCCCGCCTATCGCCTGTCGCTGGCCGGCCACCCCTTTCCAAACGGCCTCGACGATTGCTTCGACACCATCCAGTATCTGAAGGACAACGCGGCCGATCTGGGCATTCGTGGCGACCGGTTCATGATCGCCGGCCACAGCGGAGGTGGCGGGATGGCCGCCGCACTCACCCACCGGGTCGTCGACACCGGTGTCGCAGACGTGGCATTCCAGATGCCGATCTACCCGATGCTCGACCACCGGATGACGACGGCGTCTGCGAGACTCGAGGGCACTGCGGTGTGGGACCGGCGGACCAATGCGCTGGCGTGGCAGAACTATCTCGGCCACATCGACGGGGCCATCCCCGAGTATGCATCCCCTGCGCTGCGCCAGGACCTGAGCGATCTCCCACCAACCATCACCTGGGTCGGAGACATCGAGCCGTTCAAGGACGAGACCATCGCCTACGTCCATGCGCTGGAGGCGGCGGGCGTACCAACCCGCTTCGAGCTCTTCGAGGGCGGCTTCCACGGCTTCGAGACCATGCTGCCGAAGGCCGGTCTGTCCAAGGACGCCATCGAGTTCCAGGGACGTGCGTTCGCCGAGTTCTACGACCGCTACCTCTGAGTCACCAGGCGCGGCATCAGCGACCTTGGCATCACGTCTCGCTCGGCGTCATCTGGGCTCGGAAGAACGCCCGGAGCCCCGATTGGTAGTCGGCCAGGTAGGCCGCGTACCCGTTGCGTAGACGCTGCGCGGGCCAGTCGTCCGGCGCGAGCTCTGGTGGGAGCAGCGGGTCGGTGACGAGGTGGCGCAGTGCGGCGGCGGCGAGGAGGAACCCGTCCGAGAGACGATCCGGCTTCGACAGCTCCGGACCGGTCTCTTCCAGCTGGGTGATCAGATCGGCGGCCCGGCCCGACCATCCGGCGAGGTCGTAGAGCTCGGCGAGTAATGCCTCCGGATCACCCATCGGCCTGGCCACCAGGTGGTCGGTCTGGGCGTCAACGATGCGCTGGGCGTCCGGCAGGCGATCTGGCGTCAGGTTGGCCGGCCGCATCCACACGCCGTCCCGGCGCTCCCACAACCCGAGGTGGGTTGCGGCGCTCCTGAGCGCAGCACGGTCGGCGGACGAACGAGAGCCGAGCGGCACGATCCGAAGCTCCCAGGTGCCATCCCACGGCTGCGTCTCCGGCCGCAACCCGGCCTGCTGGCGTTCGTGCCGGGCCAGGAGGTCGCCGGCCAGCTCGTACTCGCCACCCTCGAGGTGCCGTACCTCGCCCCGGTCAGCCATTCGGGAGAGCGCCGTTCGGGTCGTTCCCGCCTGGATGCCGAACTCGGCGGTGAAGGCCACGAGCAGGCGGCCCGGCAACCTCGGGGGAACCGTGCCGAGCAGGGTCGATGCGATCACGCTCCGTGCCGAGAGCGCGCCGATGACCGGATCGACCACCCCGGCCACGTCAGCGCGCGAGGGTACGGAAGAACGACCAGTAGCCCTGCTTGGTCAGCTCGGGCACGATGTACCCGTCCTCTTCCAGGGCTCGAT
>JBCCFN010000133.1:0-13765 GCA_039029715.1 Actinomycetota bacterium
CACCCGGCTCCGCCTGTTCACCCCCCCCCCGTCTCGCCTCGTTTGTGGGGCCCATGCGGGGCCCCACTACAGGTTTTGGGGCGCGCGGTCGATCTGGATACGGAGGACTTCCTCCAGAAATTCGAATCGACGCCTAATACGGACCTTTTCCCTGCCGAGGCTGCACGCAACGGACCACTAGGTCACCCACACGACGTGGGGGACCAATGGTCGCCGGTGTTGCTCTCAATCACAGGGAAGGATGACGAGAGTTATGCGAATAAACAACAACGTGATGGCGTTCAACGCCACTCGTAACCTCGGGATGTCGAACGGCAGCCTGGGGAAGAGCCTGGAGAAGCTCTCTTCGGGCTACCGGATCAACCGGGCCGGCGACGACGCCGCCGGTCTGGTGATCTCACAGAAGCTGCGGGCGGAGGTCTCCGGTCTCCGGCAGGCCACCCGGAACGCTCAGGACGGCATCAGCTTCGTCCAGACGGCGGAGGGTGCGCTCGGCGAGGTCCACAACATGCTGAACCGCATGCGTGACCTGTCGGTCCAGGCCGCGAACGACAGCAACGACACCAATGCCCGGACCGCCATCAAGGCCGAGGTCGACGCCCTTGCGGCCGAGATCGGCCGGATCGGCACCGACACCACGTTCTCCGGCGCCTCGGTCTTCACCGCGACCGCCCTGAACTTCCAGGTCGGCTCCGAAGGTAACGCCGGCAACCAGATCCAGGCCACGGTCGGGACCCTGGACGCCGCCGCCCTCGGTGGCTCGAACCTGACCACCTTGACCGTGGACACCGCGGCGAACGCCCGGACCTCGGTCGAGGCCATCGACGCGGCGATCGACGCCGTCTCCACCACCCGAGGTGCCCTCGGTGCGGCCCAGAACCGGTTCGAGTCGACGATTCGGAACCTCCAGGTCACCACCGAGAACCTGTCGGCATCCGAGTCCCGGATTCGGGACGCCGACATGGCGACCGAGATGGTGGAGTTCACCAAGAACCAGATCCTGCAGCAGGCCGGTACGGCCATGCTCGGGCAGGCAAACGCCATCCCGCAGTCGGTCCTCCGACTGCTCGGGTAGTCACGATGATCCTCGGTCAGGGGACGGTCCGGTCGCAGTCGGCAACCGTGACCGTCCCCCGACCGGTGGATCGAACCGAATACCGAACTGAACGCAGCCGAGACTAGGAGCGATCCGAGCAACGGAGAGGAAGAGCGAGCGCCATGACCAACATTGACGGCCTGTCATCGGGCCTCGACACCACCGCCATCATCAATCAGCTCATGCAGCTCGAGCGGCGGCCGCAGGTTGCCCTGACCCAGCGACGGGATCAGGAACAGGCGGCCCGGACCGAGCTGTCCGAGATCCGCAGTGATGTCACCGCGCTCCGGAACAGTGCGGCCGATCTGCGCCTCTCCACCGGTTGGAACCGGCTGATCGCGTCGAGCTCAAACGAGGCCGCGGTCTCGGTCCAGGCCTCGTCTGCGGAGACCACCGGCAGCTACTCGTTCCAGGTCACCCAGATCGCAACCGCAGCCTCGGTCTACTCGAACGACGTCTACACCTCGCTCGACGACGCCACCGGGGCCAACGGTCCGAGCGTGTTCAGCTCAACCGGTCACGCGGCGCTCGGCTTCTCGAACGTGTCCGGCACCGGCTTCGCAGACGGGGCGATCACCTTCGAGGTCACCCAGTCCTCGGCCCCGGCTCTGGTCAAGGGCGGCGGGATCCCGACCATCCCGATCACGGTCGACGGGACGAACGACTCGATCGACGTCGAGGTCAACGGGTTCCAGTTCTCCGTGACCCTGGCCCACGACACCTACGACACCGAGGACGCCCTGGCCGATGCGCTGCAGACGGCGATCTCCTCGAACGCCGGGCTGAACGCCGTCGCCCGCTCGTCGCTGAACGGCGACAACGAGATCGAACTGTCGACGATCGGCGAGGGCAGCGCCCACAGCATCGAGATCACCGGCGGCACCGCGCTTGCCGCCCTCGGACTGACCGCCGGGGCCACCGCCACCGGGACCGACGGCATCGTCGAGATAAACGGCAATGCAACCACCATCACCGACGCCTCCTCCGGCACCGCGGTGACCCTGCCGAGCGGTGGGGCCGGCGAGATCTCGGCCACGCTGACCGGCGGGCTCCGGGCCGGGGCGGCGACCGCATCCCAGACCACCTCGGCCGGCTCCGGCTCCCTGGCCGACCTGGTGTCCTCGATCAACGACGCCGACCTCGGCTACACGGCGAACGCCGTCAACACCGGGTCCGGCTATCGGTTGCAGCTGACGGCCAACGAGACCGGTGCCGACTCGACGATCGACACCGATCCGGCCGTCTTCGGCGGGATCACGTTCAGCACCCTGTCGACCGGGCAGGACGCCGAGCTGACGATCGACGGCGACAACCCGCTGACGATCACCTCGTCTGACAACACCTTCGAGGAGCTGCTCCCCGGGGTGACGGTGACGGTCAACGCTACGACGGACACGCCGGTCACGGTTTCGACCGAGCGAGACGTCGATGCGGTCACCGAGTCGGTCAGCGAGCTGGTGACCTCGCTCAACGATCTGCTCGGTCGGATCTCGACCAGCACCAACAACGACCCGAACGGCCAGCGGGCGGTCCTCCAGGGGAATCGCTCTGCCCGGCGGGTCGGTGACGAGCTCCGAAGCGCCCTGACCCAGGCCATGGACGACAATGCGTTCACCTCGGTCGGCGTGATCGGTATCGAGATCAACCGGGACGGAACGCTCACGTTCAACGAGCAGAAGTTCAAGGACGCCTTCGCCGAGGATCCCCAGGCGCTGACCGAGCTGTTCGCCGGTCCCCCGGGGACCGACGACCCGACCCAGATGGGAGCCCTCGACCGGCTGGTCGAGGCGGCCGAGGTGGCCACTGCGGTCGGCGAGGGCTACCTCTACACCGCCGGGGAGTCGTCGGAGCAGCGGATCGACGACTACCAGCGCCAGATCGACGCCTTCGAGCGGCGGCTGGAGCTTCGGGAGTCCACGCTCCGGCGGACCTACGCAAACCTCGAGGTCGCCCTCGGTGGGCTGCAGCAGCAGTCCGGCTATCTCGCATCACAGATCGCCTCGCTAGGAGGGTCGTAGCAGTGAATCAACGACAGCGGGCCGCCCTGGCCAGTCGGTACCAGTCCGACGGCATGTCCGGCTCCTCGCCCCAGAAGCTCCTGCTCGCGGTCTTCGACCGTCTCGGCCGGGATCTGGACAATGCGATCGCCGCCATCCAGTCCGGCGCAGTGGAGGTGGTCCACCGGCACCTGGTCAACGCCCAGGATCTGGTGTTCGAGCTGAACCTGGCCCTCGACCCCGAGGCCTGGCCGGCGGCCAACGAGCTGCGCTCGGTCTACGAGCACCTGCTCGACCTGCTGGTCGATGCCAACATGCACAAGACCGTCGATCGGGTCCAGCGCTGCGTCGCCATCGTGACGCCGCTTGCCGAGTCGTGGACGGCCGCCCACGAGGCCCTCAACCAGCAGCGGGTCGCTGCCGGCACCGCAACGCCGGCGGCGGCGGCGGCGCTGTACAACTGACATGACGGTCTGGTCGGTCGCCCTCGACGACTTCGAGCATCGGCTCGACCAGTTCCATGCCGTGCTCGACGAGGGAACCCCTCCGGCCGGGCTGTGGCCGCCGGCGGATGTGATCGGGGTGCCGCTGCCCCCGGAGCTGGCTGATCGGGCCCGGGCATTGCTCGAGCGGGCCCGGCAGGTCGAGGGCGAGCTGTTGCGCAGACGAGCCGAGCTCCCGACGCCCCGCCAGAGCGCGGTCCGTCGCCGCCGGACCCCGGCGTTCTCCAGCTTCTCCGCCGATCTCTGAGCCCTTCGGCCCGAACTGGATCGCCGGACCCTGGGCCCGGTGGCCCAGCGCCGCCGATTTGTCCAGGGTCGCTCTAAAGAGGGCCCCGGGCGCCCCCGATAGCACTTAGTGAGCGGGACGCTCATCGCAAGACGCCCAGGGACGGGGCCACAACCCACCTGTGAAGGAGCTGTCGAGGTGCTCATCGACGGTGCCGACCGCAGGCGTCATGCCGCGGTGCGTCAGAACCAAGCCCGAATCACGACCGACCGGTCGGCCAGTGCCGCCCCGGCCCGGACCGTCCGGATCGACGGAGGCCGTGGCTGATGGCGTTCCCGATCCCCCCGATCTCGACGCCGACCCCGATCACCCGGCCCTCGGTGGCCGGGCCGGCCGACGGCGAAGCCACCGAGGGCGCCGGCCTGGGTGGCGGCTTCACCAACGCCATCGGCGACGCCCTGTCCGACCTCGGCCGGGCCGAGGCTGCGGTCGAGGAAGCGGCGCTCCGGGCGGCGACCGGTGACCTGACCTCGGTCAGCGACTACATGATCGCCGCAACCGAGGCCCAGATCGCCACCGAGATCACCGTGGCGGTCCGTGACCGGGCCATCACCGCCTTCAACGACATCATGCGGATGCAGATCTGATGCCGAAGATCGACTTCCAGGCCATCGGCCAGAACATCCTGGCCTCGATCCAGCGGATGACCGGCCCCCAGCGGGTCACCCTTGCGCTTGCGTTCTTCGCCACGCTGATGAGCGTGTTCCTGGTGGCCAACGCCACCGGCAACTCGCCGATGAGCGTGCTGATGGCCGACCTGGAGCCGGAGACGGCGGCCGCCGTCGTGACCGAGCTCGACGCCAGGGGGGTGCCATACGAGCTGGAGGGCGGCGGCCGGATCGTCGAGGTCCCCTCCGACCAGGTCCACCAGCTGCGGATCGAGCTTGCCGCCCTCAACCTCCCGGGCAGCGCCGACGGGTGGGATCTGCTCGAGAACCAGGGCATCACATCGACGGCGGCCGAGTTCGACGTCGCCGTCCAACGGGCCCTCCAGGGTGAATTGGCCCGCACCATCTCGGCCATCGAAGGGGTGTCGTCTGCCAACGTCCACCTGGTCATGCCCGAGCGTGACATCCTCAGTGACGATGGCCGCCAGGCCTCGGCCTCGATCCTGCTTGCCACCGGCGGGTCCGACCTCCGGCCGACCCAGGTCAACGCCATCGTCAACCTGGTGGCCGCCTCGGTCGAGGGGCTGAGCGCCGATCAGGTCGCGGTGACGAACGACGCCGGCGAGGTCCTCGCCGCCCCCGGCGATGCCGGTGGGTTCGACATCGAGGGCGACGCCCAGTTCCGCCAGCGGCGGCAGTTCGAGTCGTCGATCGAGACCAGGCTCGAGACGCTGCTGACCACGCTGACCGGTATCGGCGGCGCCCAGGTCACCGTCACCGCCGACCTGGACTTCGACTCGGTCATGACCACCAGCGAGACCCATACCCCGATCCAGGCCGAAGGCGGCGGTCAGCTGCTCGACCGGGACACCGTGCTCAACGAGGTCTACCGGGGTGAGGACGTGGCCGCAGACGAGGAGGGCCAGCTCGAGGTCGAGCTCCCGGAGGACGCACTCGGCGACGACGAGGTCGGCGACTTCGACGAAGGGGTGCAGTACGGCCGCGACGAGCGGGACCGCGACTACGTGGTCGACCGGGTCGTGACCGAGGCAGCGGTGGCCCCCGGGGCGATCCGGAGCCTGTCGGTCGGCGTGCTGCTCGACGAGGAGGCCATCGACGCCGCCCGGCTGCCCGAGATCGAGGAACAGGTCACCGCCGCGGCCGGCATCCGACCGGACCGGGGCGACACCCTGGCCGTCTCCCTGCTGCCGATCAACGAGGACATCAAGGCCGCACTGGCCGCCCAGCAGGAGGCCCAGGCCGATGCGGCGTCGGCCGGTAGCGGGCTGGACCTGGTCGGCCTCCTCCGGACCGTCGGGACGATCATCATCGCCGTCGCCGCTCTGATCTTCGGGTTGAAGTACATCAGCCGGGGCCCGCGGCGTGAGGTGGTGGAGTCGATCGATCTGACCGAGGTCACCGCCGGCCAGGCCGCAGCCGAGCTGGGAGCCGGCGACGGTACGGCCGACGCCGGCGACGCCGAGGATGAGGCGTCGCAGCCCCGGATCGACCCCGAGGAGCAGAAGGAACTCGAGGAGATGGCAAAGGCGGCCGAGGAGCAGCTCCACGACCTGATCGCAAACCAGACCGATGACGTCGCAGACGTGCTCCGGACCTGGCTGAGTGACGCCGGCGGGGTGCCTCGTTGAGAGACCTGGCGGAACTGTCATCACGGCGAAAGGCGGCCATCGTCCTCCTCCGGCTCGGTATCGAGGAGTCGGGCCCCCTGCTCCGATCGCTTCGCCGGTCGGAACTGTCGCTCATCATCGAGGAGGTCGCCTCGCTCGGTCGAGTCGAGCTCGACGTCGCAGACCGGATCCTGCAGGAGTTCCTGGAGGCCAATGTCGACGAGGCCCTGCCGGCCGGCAACCACGAGTTGGCCTTCGAGTACCTGTCTGCGACCTTCGGTGAGCGGACCGCCAGGGAGGTCATGGGTGAGCTGGAGGGAACCGCACCGAACATCCCGTTCCAGTTCCTCGACAACCTGGAGCCGGCGATCATCGCCGAGAACCTCGACGGTGAGCAGCCCCAGACGATCGCCCTCGTCCTGTCCCACCTGACCCCCGAACAGTCGGCGGCGATCATCAGCCATCTCCCAAGCGAGGTCGTGGTCCAGGTCGGGTTCCGCCTCGGGATGATGGACCGCGTCACCTCCGACGCCCTCGAGGCGGTCGAGGACGGGCTTCGCGGTCGGTTCTCGGCCGTGCTCGAGAACAAGTTCCTCGACGCCACCGGTGGCATCGACTCCCTGGTCGAGCTGCTGATGCTCGCAGACAAGCCGGTGGAGGACGTGATCATGGGTGGGCTGGCCGAGGTCGACGCCGAGCTGGCGAACGAGGTCAGGGCCAAGATGTTCGTCTTCGCCGACCTCCAGCTGCTCGATGATCGCCAGATGCAGACCGTGCTCCGCAGCGTCGACGCCTCCCGGCTCCCGCTCGCACTCAAGGGTGTGGCCGAGGTGGTCAGGGACAAGGTCCTCAACAACCTGTCCAGCCGGGCCAGGGAGAACCTCATCGACGAGATCGAGCTGCTCGGCTCGGTCCGCATGACCGACGTGGAAGAGGCACAGAACGAGATTCTGGAGACCGTGCGCCAGCTGGAGGAGAGCGGCGAGCTGGTCATCAACCGAGGAGGCAACGACTTTGTCACGTGACACCCTTGCACCAGAGAACCCCCAGGTTCGCTCCTGGAACCCCGAGCGCGTCCCCTCCCAGATCGAGGAGGAGGCGGCCCGCCGCCAGGCCGAGCTTCGTCAGGGGGCAGACGTCCTCACCGATGCCGGCCCGGACGACGGCGGCACCCCGCTGGCCACCGACGAGATCCTCATCCGGGGCGCAGCCGCGGCCAGAGCCAAGCGGATCGATCTGGTCGCCCGTCGCGACACCCCCGAGGTCCAGGCCGTCGGCCCGTGGGCCGAGGAGCTGGAGCGGACCAGGGAACAGGCCCGCCTGGCCGGCTTCGAACAGGGCCGCAGAGAAGGCCACACCCAGGGTATGGCCGAGGGGCAGGAGCAGCTGGACCGGGAGCTGGCGGAGATGTCGGCGATGATCACCACGCTGACCGCCTCGATCGCCACCCTGGCCGACCAGGTCGAGGTCCGACTGGACGAGATCGGCGAGTCGGCGAGCAATGCCGTGGTCGATCTGGCGCTGGAGATCGCCGAGGCGGTCCTGGGGCGCGAAGTGTCGGTGGCAGACGATCCGGGGGCCGAGGCCATCGCCCGGTGCCTCGACATGGCGCCGGCCTACGGCGATCTCGTCGCCCACCTCAACCCCGACGATGCGGCCCGGCTCGGTGAGATCGAGGGACTCGAGGACCGCCGGCTGGTGGTGACGACCGATCCGACGATCGCCAGCGGCGACGCCGTCGTGATGGTCGACGACGCCACGATCGATGCCCGCCTCAGCGAATCGCTCCGACGGGTGGCCGAGGCCCTTCGGTGACCGACCCCGCCGCCCCGGACCCGACCTCGGGCCTGATCCCGGATCAGGCCGCCGGTTCGGCAACACCCCCGCCGCAGGCCGCGGCCGGGGGTGTCGTCGCGCCCGGAGTCGACCCGGAGCTCGCAGCCGACCCAGCCCCTGCGCCCCAGTCCGAGCCCGAGCTCCAGCCCGAGCCCGAGCTCCAGCCCCAGCCCGAGACCGGGGCCGAGCGTCCGGCCCCTCGGGCTCGCTCCGACCATCACGGGCGACTGTCTGCGGCTGCCCGGCCCCAGATGTTCGGGCGGGTCGAGCGGATCGGGCAGGGCGAGGCGGACGTGATCGGCCTCCGGGTCGGCCCCGGCGACCTGGTCCGGATCGGGGCGGACGACACCACCGTGGTTGCCGAGGTCATCGCCGTGACCGGGTCCTGTGCCACCGTGCTGCCGTTCGGCGACTTCCGCGGGCACCGGGTCGGTGACCCAGTCGAGTACCTGGGTGGCCAGATGAAGGTCGCAACCGGCCGGCAGCTGCTCGGTCGGGTGCTCGACGGCCTCGGCCGGCCCCTCGACGGGCTCGGGCCGCTGTCCCGGGCCGACGCCGTCCCGGTCCACAACACTCCGCCGCCGGCGCTGTCCCGGCCCCCGGTCGATCGGTTCATGCCGGTCGGCGTCCGGGTGATCGACACCCTGTTGACCTGTGGCCGGGGGCAACGGATCGCCATCATGGCCGGCTCCGGCGTCGGCAAGTCGAGCCTGCTGTCGATGCTGGTCCGCGGCTCCGGGGCGGACGTGAACGTACTGTGCCTGGTCGGGGAGCGGGGCCGGGAGGTCCGGGAGTTCCTGGAGAAGGACCTGGGGCCCGAGGGTCTGGCCCGCAGCGTCGTGGTCGTCGCCACCTCGGACCAGCCGGCGCTGGTCCGTCGGAACGCGGCGTACGCCGCAACCCGGATCAGCGAGCAGTTCCGGGATCAGGGGCTCCACGTCAACCTGTTGATGGACAGCGTGACCCGGTTCGCCATCGCTCAACGGGAGATCGGGCTTGCCGCCGGCGAGATCCCGACCACCCGCGGGTTCCCGCCCTCTGCGCTCGGCCTGCTGCCCGGTCTGCTCGAGCGGGCCGGTACCGCCGATCAGGGGTCGATCACCGGCTTCTACACCGTCCTGGTCGAGGGCGACGATCTGAACGACCCGGTCGGCGACACCGTCCGGTCGATCGTCGACGGACACCTGGTGCTGACCAGGGAACTGGCAAATGCCGGCCACTTCCCGAGTATCGACGTGCTGGCGTCGGCATCCCGGGTCGCCCTGTCGGTGACCACCCCGGAGCAGCAGCTCCTGGTCGCGACCGCCCGGCGGCTCCTTTCGGTGTACGAACGGGCCAGGGACCTGATCGACGTCGGGGCCTACACCCCGGGCCACGACGAGGAGCTCGACCTGGCGGTCCTCCTGGCTCCGGCGCTCGAGGCGTTCCGCCGGCAGGATCTGCATGAGGCCTGCCCGCCCGAGCAGGCGTGGGCTGCGCTGCAGGCCATCCTGACCGGCGAGGCCGGACCGGGGCAGCCCACCGCCGCTCCCGGCGCCGGCGGCCTCGGAACCATCTTTGGATCGACCGCACCCGGCCCCGGGGCCGGATCCTTCGGTCCACCGGTCGGCGGTCCGCTCGGCGCGCCAGGCCCGGCCGCCGGCCCCATCCCCGTCCCCGGCACCGGCCAGCCCGGTGCGCCCGGTGGTCCGGCCGGTGGTGGGCTCGGCGGCCTGGGTTCGATCACCCTGCCCGGTGCGGGCCCCGCCACCACTCCCGGCCCGACCGGTTCGCCGCTGGTCGGGGCCCAGCCCGGTGCGCAGCCGGGAGGTGACCGATGAGCGCTCGCCGGGATCGCATGGCTCGGGTCACCAAGGCCGCGGCCGAGACCGAGGAGCTGGCCCGGGCCCGTCTGGGCGAGGCCAGACGCCCGGTCGGCGGCGTCGACCGGGAACGGGAGTCGGCGCTCGACAGCGCGGCTCGCCAGGCCGAGGAGGACGTGCCACTGCGGTTGCGGAGTCACCTGACCGGGGCCGGAGCCAGGCTGCTCGGCACCCTGGCCGACCGCAAGACGGGACTGGTCGAAGAGGCGGAGTCCCGCCGGGCCGAACTCCAGGAGGCGGCGACCAGGGTCAAGTCCCTGGAACGGCTCGTCGATCGACTCGATGCCGAGGTCCTCGATCGTCGACACCGGTCGGAGCTTGCCGATCTGCAGGACCTGGTTGCGATCCGGGCGGCCAGAGCGGCTACCGATGACCACAGCCATCGGGCGATCGGAGGTCGGCCGTGATCGGCGAGATCGACGGTCCGGACCCCGCCCCGTTCCAGCGGATGGAGGCACTCTCCCGCCGCTTCGGGCGGTCGCGGGTCGACGCCCGAGGGCCGAGCTTCGAGGCCCTGGTGGCCGAGGCGGCCGGGGGGCTGGTCCGCCAGCTACCGACCAACCCGACCCCGGAGCAGCTGATCCGCTACGACCGCCGACCGACCGGTGCGCTCGGGATGTCGTTGTTCGGTACCTCGAACGCGGTCGAGGCCCTGTCGCCCGCTCCGGTCGAGCAACCGCTCGAGACACCGATCGAGGCACCGACCGAGGCACCGACGGCGGCCGCAACGCCGGCGGGCACGGTGAGCGATGCTGCGAATGCGACGGCGAGCGATGCCGATCCGGTCGCAGGCGATCAGATCACGGCCGGGGGCGACCCGGTCGCGGCGCAGACGTCTGCGGCCCCGACCGACGCAGCCACCGTCTCGGCCTCCCGATCGATCGATCCGGCCGTGCTCGATGCCAACTTCAGCGACGCCGGCGAGGCCATGGTCCAGGCCGCCCTGGCCCTGGTCAGCACCGGCGACCAGGTCACCGGAGACGGCGGACCGGCCGATCTGGTCCGGCAGGCCTTTCGGGCGGTCGGGGTCGAGATGCCGACCGATCCGGTCGAGCAGGCGGCGATGGGGGTCCCCATCCCCTCGCTGGACACTGCGCTCCCCGGCGATCTGCTGGTGTTCGGCTCGCCGGTCGACCACGTTGCGCTCTACGCCGGTGGCGGCAGTCTGATCCACGTTCCGAACCCGGGCGCGGATGTCCAGGTCGAGTACATCGAGCGGCCGATCGGCGAGATCCGTCGCATCGTGGCCCCGGGTCTCGGCCGGTCATCGGCCGGGGCGGAGATCGCGGACGGGCTTGCCGGTTGGTCGACCCCGGCGGTCCAGGGGGCGACCGCAGACGCCCGCCCGTTCACGCCGTCCGAGGCCGAGCAGCTCTACCAGCCGCTGTTCGACACCGCCGGTTCAGCATGGCAGGTCCCCTCGGCGCTGCTGGCCGCCGTTGCCGAGACCGAGTCCGGGTTCGACCCGACCGCGGTCAGCTCGGCCGGGGCTCAGGGCCTGATGCAGTTCATGCCGGCCACCGCCTCGGAGATGGGCGTCGACCCGTGGGATCCGGCCTCCGCGGTCGATGGCGCCGCCCGCTACCTGCGGACCTCGCTCGACCGGTTCCAGGAGCCGGAGCTGGCGATTGCGTCCTACAACGCCGGCCGTGGCGCGGTTGCCCGCCACGGCGGGATCCCCCCGTACCCCGAAACCCAGAACTACGTCCGCAAGGTCCTCGACGCCTGGAGGAGTCGCTCATGAGCTCACCCCCGATTCCAACGACCGCCGAGTCGGTCCGCAGTGAGGCCGGTCGCGACGGCCGATCGGCGGCCGGTCGGAACCCGACCCCGGCCGATGCGGTTGCCAGGTTCGAGGCCCTGCTCGATGCGGTGGCCCAGCGCCCCGATCGTCCGGTGCCGCCCCGCCCGGCCCGTCCCGACCTGTGGCGGGCCGACCGGCCGAGCCACGATCCTGTCCGTCCGGGGCCGAAGTCGGACGCCCCTCGCCCTGATCGGCCTGACCGGCCCGAACGCCGGGACCGTCCGGACCGGGCCGATGACGGCCCGGGCGGGGCCGATGACCGGACGGACACCGACAGTCCGGACCGTCCGGACCGGGTAGATGACGATCGCGCCGATCGCACGGCTCGGGCCGATCGGAACGAAGACGCCGATCGCCAAGCCGACCAAGCCGACACGCCGACCGAGGGCCGTGATCGGTCTGCAGGCCAGCAGGACGACCCGGACGAGGCATCGAGCACAGAGGACGGGCCGGCAGCCGCCGATGCGGTCTCGGCCGACGACGGGGCCGCTGCGGCCGCTGCGGCCGCCGGGATGGCCGAGCTGGTCGATGCCGCCGCCGACGATGTGGCCGAGCCCGACGCCGAACCGGAGATCGGGTCGTCGACGGCCACGCGGTCGCCGTCCGAGATCGTCGAGCAGGTCGAGGACGGGTCCGCCGAGACCGGGTCGGCCGAACCGACCGGCTCCGTCACCGACGACATGGCCGAGGCCGTTGCGCAGCCGATCGATGACGACACGCAGACCGATCGGACCGCCGCATCGGACCAGGCAACGATCATCGCCAGGACCGACGCCGCAGCCGCCGCCGGTGCAGCGGTCGAGGCCGGTGCGACCGCGGACGACGGTGGCGACAGATCGACCGACCTCGCCATCGAGGCCGACGCCGTCTCGTCAGACCCGTCGCTCGCCGTCGAGGGTGACGCCGCCGGACCGGACGCCGAAGCATCCGACCGGGGGACCGAGGCGGAGATGCTCGACACCGTCGAGTCTGACGGGCCGGCCGAAGCACCAACCGATCTGCCGGTCGACGGGGACGGCGTGGACACCGTCGCCCCGGTCCAGTCCAGCCCGGCCGGGGCCGCCGGTACCGCCGCGTCTTCTGGCACCTCGGCCATCGCCGGGATCACCGGGGTCGGCGGGCCGAGCCAGCCGACGGACCGAACCACCGCACCGACCGCTCCAGCGGCCGCCGCAACCACCCCGGAGGGGCTGGACGGCCCGGAGGCCGAGCTGCTGTGGCGCCAGGTCCGCCGAGCGATCGGTTCGCTCCGCACCACCGCGACCGGCGAGCAACAGCTGACCATCCGGCTCCGCCCGGCGGAGCTCGGCTCGGTCATGATCCGGGTCAGCACCGGCGAGGCCGGGACCACGGTGGCCCTGGTCGCCGAGTCGGCGGCCGCCGCAGCTCAGCTCAACCAGCAGCGGCAACAGCTGATCAGCGAACTGGAGGAGGGCGGCCTGGCGGATGTCGCGGTCGATGTCGGCACCAGTGATGCCGACCAACCGGCCCCAGACGATGCGGACACAGACGGAGAGTCCGCCCCCGGTGCTGCGGTCGCTGACGCCGGCGCCGAGACCACCTCCGCAGACCGGTTCGAGGCCGGTCGCAGACCCGCAGACGCCGACCGCCTGGTCGACGTCGACCTGTAGGCCAACAGAGACGAGGACCTGACGATGGAAAGCAACGCCGTCGCCGCCCGAGCTGGCTCGGTCGTCGATGCCCCCAACCCCTACGCCCGGCCGGCCGGGCCGGAGAGCGCCCCATCCAACGAGCTCGGCAAGGACGAGTTCCTCCAGCTCCTGATCGCGCAGCTGAAGTACCAGGACCCGCTCGAGCCATCGAGCTCCGAGGAGTTCATCTCCACCACGGCCCAGTTCACCGTGGTCGAGAAGTTGGACGAACTGACCAAGCAGGGCGAGAGCTCGGCCCTCATCCAATCCCTGACGACCGCCAGCTCATTGGTCGGCCGTGAGGTCACGGCAAGCCGTGACGGGACGTTGGTCGACACGGTCGTCGAGCAGAGTCGGATCGTCGGGGGCGAGGTCGTTCTCGACAGCGATGCCGGCGAGATCCGGTTGAACGAGATCGTGTCGGTCGGCGCCCCGCCACCACCGGCGGTCCGCACCGAACCGGCCCCGACGGTCCAGACCGCTCCGGTGGCCG
>JBCCFN010000134.1:0-13738 GCA_039029715.1 Actinomycetota bacterium
CCGCCGACGATCTACCCCCGGCGGTCCAGGTGGGCGAACGAGCGGTCCGATTCGGGCCGACGGCGACGATGACCGACCTCTCGGACGACGCTCGGCTGGCCGGATGGTTCGGGGCACTGGTCGCCGCCTCCAAGGTGGTCGGGTCGGTGGCCATTCGAAATCGGGCCAGCCTGATCGGCAACGTCTGCAACGCCTCGCCCGCCGCGGACACCGCCCCGGCCCTGCTGGTCCACGGCGCCACGGTCACCATCGTCGGTCCCGGCGGTGAGCGAACGATGGCGCTCGACCAGTTCTTCATCGGGCCGGGCACCACCGCCTGCGGACCGGACGAGCTGGTGCTCGCGGTCGAGGTGCCACTCCCGACCGACGGCCTCCGGTCCGGCTTCGAACGGTTGACCCGCCGCCGCGGCGTCGATCTGGCCACCGTCAGTGCCGCGGCCGCAATCGACGGAGACGGTGCGGTCACCCTCGGCCTCGGTGCGGTGGGGCCGACCCCGCTCCTGACCGCTACCTCCGCCCCGATCGACCCCGCTGACGAGACGGCGGTCGCCGCCGTCGTCGAGGAGCTGATCGCCGTCGCCACCCCGATCTCGGACGTCCGGGCCGGCCGCGACTACCGACTGGCGATGACGGCGGTCCTGGCCGGCCGAGCGGTCAGACGGGCCGCCGGCGTCGACCGGGAGGGGGATCGATGACCGCCGACCACCTCGCCGCGCAGCTCACCCCGATCGAGGTCGCGGTCGAGATCAACGGCTCGGCCCGCCGGGTCGCCGTCCCCGCCCATCGGACCCTGCTCGACGCACTGCGGGACGACCTCGGCCTGACCGGGACCAAGAAGTGCTGCGCCGACGGCGAATGCGGGGCCTGCACCGTGTACCTGGACGGGCGGACGGTCAACGCCTGTCTCGTTCTCTGCGCCGAGGTCGAAGGCCGGACGGTGACCACGATCGAGGGCCTGTCAGCGGACGGGCCGACCGACCTCCAGCAAGAGTTCGTCGCCGCCGGCGCCGTCCAGTGCGGGGTCTGCATTCCCGGCCAGGTCATGGCGGCCGAGGCTCTCCTGCGGTGCAACCGGGACGCAGACGAGACCGAGATCCGGGACGTGATGTCCGGGAACCTCTGCCGGTGCGCCGGCTACCAGCGGATCGTGGCCGCCATCCAGGCAACCGCCAGCCGGCGGAGGGCCGAGGCGTGAGCGGCATCCAGCATGACGGGACCGGATCGGTCGGGAAGCCGATCGCCCGCTACGGCGGGATCGACCGGGCCTGTGGGGCCCAGCGGTACCTGGCGGACCTGACGTTCGCCGAGAGCGCCCACGTCGCCTTCGCCACCGTGCCGGTCGGTCGGGCCGAGATCCTGGCCATCGACACCACGCCGGCGCTTGCGCTGCCCGGCGTCATCGACGCCGTGTCGGTCGAGGACCTGCCGGATCCGTCCAAGCGGGTCGGCATCTCCCATCGGGATCGGCCGCTGCTGGCCAGCGGGACGGTCAACTTCCACGGCGAGCCGGTGGTCGCCGTCGTCGCTGAGTCGGCGGACCTGGCTCGGGCCGCTGCAGACGTCGTCGTGATCGAGCACCGACCGCTGCCGGGCGCCTACGACCTGGACGGGGCCCTGGCCCCTGGCGCCCCGCTGGTCCAGGACCCGACGGTCAGGCCCGGCGATCCGCTGGCTGACAGCAATGTCCTGGAGACCGCGGACTACGCCTGGGGCGACGCCGATACGGCCGAGCCGGCCGCCGACCTGGTGGTGGAGCGGACCTACACGTTCCCGATGGTGACCCACTTCCCGATCGAGCCCGGCGGCGTGGTCGCCGCGCCGGCCGACGATGGCGGGGTGGCCGTCTACTCGCCGGTCCAGCACCCCTACCTGCTCCAGCGGATCCTGGCCGATGTGATCGACCTGCCGCTGAGCAAGGTCCGGGTCGTGGCACCGGATCCGGGCGGTGGCTTCGGTGGCAAGCAGACCCCACGCTATGAGCCACTGCTCGCCCTCCTGGCGCTGCGCACCGGCCGGACCTGCCGGCTGATCCTGTCGCTCGAGGAGACCTTCCAGCTGATGAGACGCTCCGGCTGCCGGATCGAGGCCAGATCCGGGTTCACCAGGAACGGTGAGCTGGTGTTCCATCGGCTCACCGCCGACTTCCTGATCGGGGCCTATGCAGACGTCGCCCCTCGGGTCATGACCAAGGGCAGTTACGTTGGGGCCGGCCCGTACCGGATCCCGAACGTCCGGATCAACGCTCGAGCGGTGCTGACCAACACCACGCCGAGCTGCGCCTTCCGGGGCTTCGGCGCTCCCCAGGTGTCCTGGGCCACCGAGTCCCAGCTCGACGCCGCCGGTCGGGAGCTCGGCATCGACGCCCTGGAGATGCGCCGGCGGAACCTTGTCGACAAGGACGAGGCCTTCATCCGGGGCGAGCACGAGGCCAGAGCCGACGGGCGCTGGCACGAGAGCCTGGAGAAGGCGGCGGCGCTGATCGGCTGGGACCGACCGACCGGGCCGTACCAGGGTCGGGGGATTGCGGTCGGGATCAAGCCGGGAGCGACCTCCGGGCTGTCCCAGAGCCTGGTCCGGCTGTTGTACGACGGCAGCGCCATCGCCTACGCCGGGACCTCGGACATGGGCCAGGGCGCCCGCACCCTTTGGAAGCAGATCCTCGCCGACGAACTCGGGGTCGACCCCGATCTCGTCACGATCATCAGCGGTGACACCGACGCCGTCCCGTTCGACCTCCAGACCTCGGCCAGCCGGTCGACCGTGTTCATGGGCACCGCGGTGCTGGAAGCCTGCCGGGATATTCGCCGCCGGGTCCTCGACCTCTACGCCGATGCCACCGGGATCGATCCGGACAGCGTCGAAGACAAACCCGGACACCTGGTCGGTCCAGACGGGGCGCTGCCGCTGGTCGAGGCGGCCCAGGTCGCCCTCGGTGGGCTGCGGGGTGAGTTCGTCGGGCAGGGAACGTGCCGTCTCCGCGGGGTGAAGGGTCATCCGCTCGGTGGCGACGCCGCCTTCTACGAGTTCAACTGCACCGCCATCGAGGTCGAGATCGACCCGGACACCGGGGAGGTCCAGTTGACCCGCCACGTCACCGTCGGCGACGTCGGGACCGAACTCAACCCGGCCCAGGTCGTGTCCCAGGACGAGGGGGCAGCGATCATGGGCCTCGGCCACTCCCTGATGGAGCAGGTCCTGCTCGACGACGAGGGCCGGATCCGCAACCTCGGTGCCCTGGACTACCGCATCCCGACCTTCAACGACGTGGCGACCAACCTGGTCAGCGCCTCGGTCGAAAACCACGACGGGCCGGGGCCCTACGGCTGCAAGGGCATCAGCGAGGGGGCCCTGCTCTGCACCGCCGGGGCACTCGGCGGTGCCGTCGCCGATGCCATCGGCATCCAGATCACCGAGCTGCCGCTCACCGCGGAACGGATCTGGACCGCCATGCAAACCGCCGACGCCGAAATCTGACCATCAACCGCGATCGAACGAGTCCACAACAAGGAGACGAAATCATGCCAGCGACCGTGTGTCTCGCCGGAACCCTGGACACCAAGGGGGAGGAGTACGCCTTCGTCAAGGAGCGGCTGGAGGCCGCCGGAGTCGACGTGTTCGTCGTCGACTGCGGCGTCCTCGGCGAGCCATTCTTCGAACCGGACGTCTCGGCCGCCGAGGTGGCGGCCAAGGCCGAGATCGACCTCGCAGACTTCCGGGGTGGCAAGGAGGGGGCCGGCGGTCGGGTGACCGCGAACGAGGGGATGAGCAAAGGGCTCGGCGTCGTGCTCCGTGACCTGGTGGCCGACGGTCGGATCGACGCCGTGCTCGGTATGGGCGGGACCGGCGGGACCGACTTGACCAGCGGGGCGTTCCGGACGCTGCCGATGGGGTTCCCGAAGCTGATCGTCTCGACCATGGCGTCAAACAACACCAGGCCGTACGTCGGGCACTCGGACATGCACATGGCGAACGCGGTGACCGACATCGCCGGGCTCAACAGCGTGTCCCGGCTGGTGCTGGCCAACGCCGCCCACTCGATCGCCGGAATGGCCGCCCACTACGGGACGACGAAGGAACTGGCCGCAGCCAGTGAGCCCCTCATCGCCATCTCGATGTTCGGGGTGACCACGCCGGGCGTGATGCGGATGCGGGAGCAGTTGGAGGCCAAGGGGTTCCAGGTGGTCACGTTCCACGCCGTCGGCGAGGGGGCCGGCATGGAGCACCTGATCGATGAGGGCGTGATCGACGGGCTGATCGATTTCACGCTGCCGGAGATCATCAACCGCTGGAACGGCGGCATCTTCGACCCGGGGATCGACCGGATGGAGGCCGCCACCCGTCGGGACATCCCCGTCGTCGTCGTCCCTGGCGCCGCCGAGTGCTTCAACTTCGGTGCGGTCGACACCATCCCGGCCGAATACAACGTGCCGGAGCGGAACGTCCTGATCCACAACCCGAACATCACGTCCCTCCAGGCCACCCCGGACGAGCTGGCCAAGCTCGGTGAGTACATCGCTGATCACGTCAACCGGTCCCTCGGCCCGAAGGCGGTTGCGTTGCCGTTGGCCGGCCTCGACAACTACTTCCGGGAGGGGAGCCAGTGGCACGGGACGGACGTCTCGGCGCTGTTCGATGCGATCCGGTCGAACCTCGACGACGGTATCGAGCTGATCGAGATGGACAACAACATCAACGACGAGGCCTTCGCCGATGCCGTGCTCGGCCTGTTCCTCGACCGCTGGGAACAGTCGCAGGGCTCGTGACCGGCGATCGGGGTCACCAGGTCCGGGTGGTCCTGCTCCGCCACGGTCAGGTCCCGAACCATCGCAGCGACGTGCCGCCGACCGAACTCGGGCTGGCCCAGGCGGACGCCGCCGGGCGGTGGTTCGCTTCCGAGGGCATCGACATCGCCGCCCTGCTCAGCGGGGAGACCCGGCGGACGATCGAGACGGCGACGGCGTTCGCCACCGGGTGCCGGGACGCTGGTGGCGCCGTCCCGGACCCGGTCGTGAGCTTCGCCCTTCGGAATCCGGACCTCCACCTCGGCGGCCATCGAGTCAACATGGGTGAGGGTGCGGCGTTCCTGGCGTCCCAGGTGCCTGAGGTCGACGAAACGGCCGTCGAGGCGTCCACCTTCTATAGGGGGTTCCTGACCGCGCCGGACCGGATCGGCTACTGGTTGGCCCACGGCAACCCGCCGGGGGAGTCGGCGCCGGACGTCGGGCGACGCATCGCCGCCTTCGCCAGGAGCCTGGTGGACGTGCCGGCGTGGGCCGGTCGAACGGTGGTCGCCATCACCCACTCCCCGGTCCTGCGGGCGGTCCGTCGCCATCACTGGGGCGACTACTCACAGGAGCCGCCGTTCCTCCACGGCTACGCCCTCGGTGTGGCCCACAGCGGGGACCTGAGCCTGGAGACGTTCGTCACCGGGACCGGGGACCTCCCGGTGACCGCCAAGCCCGGTCCGGGGACGATGTCCTCGGATCCGGTCGAACCCGATCGATCCGACCAACGTGAGGAGGAGCGCCGATGAAGAGCGCGATCATCACCTGCGCCCCGACCGGGGCCATCCACACCCCGTCGATGTCACCCCATCTGCCGGTCACGCCGGAGGAGATCGCGGCCGAGAGTCTCGGGGCGGCCGAGGCGGGGGCGGCGATCGTCCACCTCCACGTCCGGGATCCGGACGACGGCCATCCGGTGCAGGACGTCGGGTTGTTCCGGGACGTGCTTGCCGTCATCAGGGAGCGATCGGACGTGGTGATCAACCTCACCACCGGTGGCAGCCCCCACATGACGGTCGACGAGCGGATGCGGCCGGCGGTCGAGCTGGCGCCGGAGTTGGCCTCGCTGAACATGGGGACGATGAACTTCGGCCTCTACCCGATGCTCGACCGGTTCCCGGCCCTCCGCCACGACTGGGAGCGGACCCACCTCGGAAACAAGGCGCTGATCTTCCGGAACTCGTTCGAGGACATCGAGCGCATCCTCACGATCTGCGGTGACCAGGGGACCCGGTTCGAGTTCGAGTGCTACGACACCTCGCATCTGTACAACCTGGCCCACTTCCTGGACCGGGGCCTGGTCCGGCCACCGCTGTTCATCCAGTCGGTCGTCGGGCTGCTCGGCGGCATCGGGGCAGATGTCGAGGACCTGCTCCACCTGCGCCGGACCGCCCTGCGGCTCTTCGGTGACGCCTTCGAGTGGTCGGTGCTCGGTGCCGGGGCGGCCCAATTGCGGACCGCGGCGGTGGCATTGGCGGTCGGCGGCAACGCCAGGGTCGGGCTAGAGGATTCGCTGTGGGACGGCCCCGGTCGGCTGGCGGAGTCCAACCGGGACCAGGTCGCCCGGGTCCGAACGATGACCGAGGCCCTGCACCGACGGGTGGCTACGCCGTCCGAGGCAAGGGCTAGGCTCGATCTACGGAGCTCGTCGTGAGGGCTCGCCGGACGATGCCGTGATGATGAGGAGAGCAGGATGATGGCCGAGAACGGAGGGGCGCTCATCCGCTCCGAGCCGCTGTCGACATCGATCAAGCGGATCCTCCTCGACCGCATCGTCAAGGGCGAGTTGGTCCCCGGGGAGCGGATCGTGGAGAGCCGGCTGGCCAAGGAGCTCAGCATCAGCCAGTCGCCGGTCCGGGAGGCGCTCCGGGACCTGGCGGCCATCGGCCTCGTCGACATCGAGTCCCGGCGCGGCGCCCGGGTCCGCCAACCGACGGCAAAGGAGCTCCGGGACGTCAGCGAGGTCCGGTCGGAGATCGATGCGCTCGCCGCCCGGTTGGCCGCCGAGCGGCTGGATGAGGACACCCTCGATGCGCTTCGGGACGCCCACCGGGAAATGACGGCGTGCCACCGTGAGGGCGACTACGTCGGCATGACCGCGGCCGACGCCGAGTTCCACCGGTTGATCGCCCATGCCTCCGGCAACGAGGCGGTCGAGCGGGTCTTCGGCCAGCTCGAACCGTTCGCCAGGACGTTCATCACCCTGACCTCGCCAAACGTCGAGGTCGACGGGATCATCCGCCAGCACGGTGGGATCCTCGACGCGCTGGTGGCTCGGGACCCGGCCTTGGCCGCCGATCGGGCCCGGGCCCATCAGCTGAGCGTGCGGCAGGCGTTCTTCGTCGAGTCCCCGCTGCCGCACGACCACCCCGGCGAGCACTAGCCCTCCGCCCTCGCCCTGATCGGGGCGCCGAGCGCACCCGGCTGCCGGTTTCTGCTTGACGACCGTTTGCACCTCTCTTACGATTATCGATAATCGAGCAAACGATAATCGGGTAACGATTACGGCGAGGAACGCTCCGATCCGGGGGGACGGGGCAGAGGGGGCCAGCGGTGGTTCAGGCCAACCGGACAACGAAGAGCGGCGGCCGCATGGACGGCGGGGACGCCACAGACGGCGACGGCGGTACCGACGCCACTGCCACCGCCCCTGCAGCGACCGACGCCGAAGCGGCCGATGGCGGCGGTGTCGACGGGCGTCAGGTCCCTCGCTGGATGGTGGTTGCGGTGGCCGGGGTCGCCCTGCTGATCGCCGCGCTGTTGTCTGACTTCGTGGCCGAGAGCCTCGTGATCGGTGCCACCGAGAACGCCCCGTTCGTTCTCGCCGCGCTCGGCTTCGCCCTCCTCTACCGCCTGACCGGGCTGCTCAACGTGGCCTACGCCGAGACGATCACCCTCGGCGGCTACTTCGGGGTCTGGATGAACACCACCCTCGGCTGGGGGTTCCTGGCCGTCGTCCTGCCGGCCGGCATCCTGGCCGGCGGGTTGAGCGTCGCCACCTACCTGTTGATCTTCCGGGTCGCCAAGAACCGGCGGGTCGGTGACCTCGAGATGATCGCCATGTCGTTCGGGCTGTCACTGTTCCTGCGCCACGCCCTGCAGTTCGTGTTCGGCTACCCGGTCCGGTTCTTCGACATCGCCCCACCCCGAACGATCTCGGTCCTCGGCGTCGGCGTCCCGTCCTACCGACTGCTGGCTCTGGCGTCGGTCGCGGTCCTGTCGATCCTGATCTACCAGTTCATCCAGCGGACCAGCTACGGCCTCCAGATCCGGGCCCTGGCCAGCAACGAGGGTCTGGCCCAAGCCAGCGGTATCCGTCCGATGACGGTCACGGTCCTGATCTGGTTCGTTGCCGGCCTGTCCGGCGGTCTGGCCGGTGCGTTCTACGGCGTCGGCGCCTCGGTCTCACCGCTGCTCGGCTCCCGCCAGCTCCTCCTGGTGCTGCTGGTGGTGCTGGTCGGCGGCATCTGGGACCTGCTCGGCGTGGTGTGGGCCGGGGTGGCCACCGGGATCGCTCTCACCGCCATGACCCTCCAGTTCGGAGACAGCCTCTACTCCCAGCTGGTCCTGATCCTCTGCTTCCTGGCCGTGCTGAAGATCCGGGGCCGGCGACTGACCGAAGGGACGAAGGTCTGATGGGTCTCGACTGGTTGGACGCATTCCTCATCTCGGGCACGTTCGGGGTCGTCGAGATCATCGGCCTCGGGCTGCTACTCCACCTCCAGGTCGGCCTGACCCGGGTGGCCAACTTCGGCGTCGTCGGATTCTGGGGGCTCGGGCTCTACACCTTCGGGGTGCTGTACGTCCGGGTCGATTGGCCGTTCGGTGACCCGTGGCAGTTCCTGCTCAGCGCCCTCGGGGCCATGATCGCCGCCGGCCTGGCCGGGTTGCTGATCGCCTGGCTGGTGGCAGACCTCGACAGTGACGGTGCCCTGGTCGGCACGCTCGGGTTCGCCTCCGTGGTCCTGATCCTCGCAACGACCCAGGGCGACCTGACCGGCGGGGCGCTCGGGCTCGGCGGGCTTGGGTTCCCCTATGACGTCGGCTCGACCAAGGCCAACGAGCTGGTCTGGCTCGGGGTGATGACGCTGGTGGTCGCCGCCATCTTCGCCTACGTGCGATGGGTCCACCGGACGCCGTACGGCCGACTGTTGATCGCGGTCGGGGCCAACGAACCGTTGGCCCGCAGCCTCGGCAAGTCGACGACGGCGGCCAAGCTGGGGTTGTTCACCATCACCTGCGGGCTGATGGGCCTGCTCGGCGCCCTCCATGGGGTGATGGTCCGGTTCCTTGACATCGGCAGCCTCGATGTCGGCGTCACGCTGGCGGCGCTGGCCGGCCTGATCCTGGGCGGGGCGGCCAGGGTCTGGGGTGCCGTGGTCGGCGTCTTGTTGACCGTCGGCCTGTTCGACATCGTGATCCAGTTCTACATCCCGCTCCCCCAGGAGTGGTACACGCAGGCCATCCCGGTCCTCCGGGAAGCCGTCTTCGGTGCGGTCGTGGTTGCGATCCTGCTGTTCCGACCCCAGGGCCTGCTCGGCGAGATGCGGCGACCCCGGCTGATGAGGAGCCTCCATGACTTCGACTGACGTCCGGGCCGAGATCCACGTCGACGGAGTAGCCAAGAGCTACGCCGGCCGGAAGGTGGTCGACGTTGATCACCTGGTCTTCGGTGACAAGCCGATCGAGGGCTTGCTCGGGCCCAACGGGGCCGGCAAGACCACCTTGATGCGGATGGTGATGAACTCGGTCCCGCCGGACACCGGCACGGTGACCCTGCGCCGGCCGGACGGTGCGATCGTCGAGCTGTCGGCGCTGCCGAATCATCGGATGGCGGCAAACGGGGTGGTGAAGACCACCCAGGTCATCACCGACTTCGACCAGCTGACGATCCTCGACTCGATGTTGCTGGCGGTCGCAGCGGCCGGCGACGAGTTCCCGATCCGGCCCGGAGCCGAACGCGGCCTGGTCGATCGCCACGGCGAGGAGATCCGGCACCACCTGGCGTTCTTCGGGTTCGAGGATCCGAACGCCATCGCCCGGTCGGCCGGGGAGAAGAAGTTGCTCGACCTCGTCCGGTGCCTACTCCTCAAGCCATCGATCCTGCTCCTCGACGAGCCGACGGCCGGGCTACCGGACGAGGTCACGGACAAGGTCAAGGCCGTCATTCGAGACCTCGCCGCCGGGGGGACCTCGGTGGTGATCGTCGAGCACGACCTCGACGTGATCTGGGACCTGTGTGAGGACGTGACGTTCATGGCCGAGGGCCGGGTGTTGCTCAGTGGGGACCCGGACTCGGTCCGGGCAGACGCCACCGTGATCGAGAAGTACCTGGGGGCCGGCCATGTCTGAGACCGCCAGCTCGGCGGCGACCACCGGGTCGCCGGCCGACACCATCCTCGAGGTCAGCGGCTTGCGCAGTGGCTATGGCGGGGTGCCGGTCTTGAAAGGCCTCGACTTCTCGCTCGGCAACGAGGTCTTCGCCATCCTCGGGGCCAACGGCGCTGGCAAGACCACGCTGCTGGCCACGCTGGCCCGACTGGTCCCGGCGATGGCCGGCACGATCCGGTTCGCCGGGACCGACATCACGGACCGTCCAGCCCATGACGCAGCCCGCCTCGGTGTGGCCTACGTGCCCCAGGAGTCGGCGGTGTTCCCGGACCTGACCGTCCAGGAGAACCTGACCATCGGGGGCATGATCGGTGGTCGCCCGATCGAACAGCGACAGGAGGAGGTCTTCGAGACCTTCCCCGACCTCTGGGGTAAGCGGGCGCTCCGGGCCGGCAACCTCAGCGGCGGCGAGTCGCGGATGGTCGCCTGCGGTCGGGCCCTGATGCAGGACCCGACCGTGTTGCTACTCGATGAGCCGACCGCCGGGCTGTCCCCGCTCTATGTCGAGTTGTTCTTCGACAAGATCGCCGAGATCCACGCCAATCGCGGGGTCTCGATCCTGCTGACCGAGCAGAACGCAACGCTGGCCCTCGGGGTGGCGGATCGGGTGATGGTGCTGACGATCGGCGAAGGCTCGGCTCCGGTCCCGGCCGCCGAGCTCACGACCGACGACCTGAAGCAGGCCTACAAGCTGTGATCCCCGTCGGCGGGGGTCGGACACCACTCGCACCTGAAGGGGGAGCGATGACAGGGAGGAAACGACCATGACCTATCAATCGAAGGGGGCGAAGCTGCTTGCCATGCTGATGGCGTTGTCGCTCGTCGCCGCAGCATGCGGATCGGATGACGACTCGACCGCCGCCGAGGGCGATGCGTCCTCATCCGAGGCGGCCGAGACCGACAGCGAATCGGCGAGCGCCGCGGCCGAGGGCGACACGTCGGAGGCCGCGGCATCCGGCGATCCGGTCGCCGTGTGCGAGCTCGCCTACTACACCGGCGAGTTCGGAGCCCTCGGCCCGTCGCTGACCGCTGACGTGACCTTCCCGGTCGAAGAGGTCATCAACGCCGATCCGCCGCTCGGGCGGCAGTGGCAGATGTTCTCCGAGGATCTCGGCACCGTCGGTGAGGCCCAGGCGGCCCGGGCCTGCCTGGAGCGTCACAACGCCGAGGTGATCGTCAGCATCGCCCACGGCTACCGGACCTACCGGGACTTCATGATCGAGCAGTGGGAGGAGAACGACTCCCCGATCGTGCCGTCGGTTCACGGCGGTGCAATCCCGAGCAACCTCGGTGGCAAGGCCGGCGAGCCGATCTTCCGGGCCCAAGGCCTGGATGAGGGACTCGGAACCTCCGGCGCCCTCTATGCGGACAGCATCGGTGCCGAGAGCGTCGTCATCTTCGCCACCCAGGTGGAGGGATTCCAGCTGGCAGCCGATGCGGCAGAAGCGGCGGCGGACGTGGTCGGTATCGAGGTGCTCGATCGGATCAACGCCGCAGCCGAGCAGCCGTCCTATCGGGCCGAGGTGGAGCGCATTGTCGACCTCGAGCCCGATGCGGTCATCGTCCAAGCCGGCACGGTCGAGTCCGGGACCCTGATCAAGCAGGCTGCGGAGGCTGGGCTGTCGCTGGAGTGGATCGGTGAGACCGGTTGGGTCCAGCCGGAGTTCGTCGGAACGCTCGGCGCCGATCTGATCGAGACCCAGCAGGGAATCGGCTTCGCCGCCTTCTCCTACGACGACACCACGCCGGCCTGGACCTTCTTCTCCGAGCTGTGGGAGTCGACCCCCGGCTACGGCGACGAGTTCGGCCCGGCCACCGACCTGTACCACTTCTCGACCTACGACGTGATGGTGCACACCGCCCTGGCGGTCGAGGCCGCCGGGTCGTACAAGGCCAGCGAGTGGGCGTCTGCGATGTTCGAGGTCGGATCCGCCCCCGGCGAGGTCTGCTACACCTACGCCGATTGCCTGGCACTGATCCGTGACGGCCAGGACGTCGACTACGAGGGCATCACCGGCTCCGGCGACTACACCGACGGCGGTGTCAACAACGTCACCGCCGCCTACACGCCGTTCAACGACGACGGCTCGACCGGCGCCCCGGTGATCCTCGATCCCCAGCGTTCGCTGGAGATCGTCGACTCGATCGCCGCAAAGGCGGAGTGTGACAACGACACACCGCCGAACAGCTGCGAGTGGTGAATCGGCCACGTCGCCGCTGAGCGTCAGGGAGGGACGCAGCCGGACTCCCCGCCGGCTGCGCCCCCTCCCTCCCCAATGATCGAGCCGCGGTCTCGCCGGCAATCGGAAGGAGCAAGGACCATGAGCACGGACCCCCTCGTCGACCCGGACCGAGGGCCGGCCGCCAAACAGGACCCGGCCGACCTGTTGGCTGCGCTCCGTCTGCCGGTCGAGGGTCGCGTGTTCTCGCTGGCCCTCCCCCGGTTCAACGGCATGCCGCTGTTCGACTCTCACCCCCCGTTTCAGGTGCTGATGCATCGGACTCCGGCCGGGCTCCGAGGCGATGGGGAGGAGCCATGGGGCCCGGGAAACGAGGTCAACCTCGGCTACATGGCCGAGATCGTCAGCGCCACCTCCCATAGCGGGGCCCATGTCGATGCCCTGGCCCACATGACCATCGGGGACGACGACCACTGGTATTGCGGTATCTCGGCCAACGAGCATCTCGGCGACCGAGGCCCCCGGGTCGGGGACGGAAGCAAGCTGCCCCACTTCATCACCAGGGGGGTGCTGTTCGACGTTCCCGGTCACCGTGGCATCGATGCGCTACCGGCCGGCGAGCCGATCACGGCCGATGAGCTCCAGGCCGTCGCCACAGCCCAGGGGACCGAGGTCCGTGCCGGCGACATGGTGCTGATCCGGACCGGCTACCTCTCGGTCTGGCCGGACCGGGTCCGCATGGCGGATCACCGCACGGCCGGCCCGGACATCTCGGCCGCCCGGTGGTTACTGGAGGCCGGTGTCGTCGCCACCGGGACCGACACCGAGACCTACGAGGTCCAGCCCGCACCCGACCGTGGTGAGCCGGCCAACCCCCAGCCGGTCCACACCCTGCTCCTCATCCAGGAGGGGATCTACCTGTTCGAGTCCATCTACCTCGAGGAGCTCGCCGCCGCCGGCGTGCACGAGTTCCTCTTCATTGCGCTCCCGATCAAGGTCGAGGGCGCGACCGGTTCGATGCTCGATCCGGTCGCCATCGTCTGAACGGAAGGACACCTGTGAAAGCTCTGGTCCTGCGGGCTCCGAACGAGTTCGCCGTGGAGAACGTCGAAGATCCGAGTCCCGGTCCGCTGGAGGTCATGTGCCGGGTCGAGCGGGTTGGGATCTGTGGCACGGACGTTCACATGGTCCAGGGCCACTACGACATGTGGCCCGCCTACTACCCCTTCATCCCCGGTCACGAGTGGTCGGGGGAGATCATCGAGCTCGGCGACGGCGCGGACGAGTTCGGGTTTGCCATCGGCGACCGGGTCGCCGGTTCGTCCCACGCCGGCTGCATGAGCTGCAAGACCTGCATCTCCGGCAACTACAACCTCTGTCTCA
>JBCCFN010000135.1:0-13733 GCA_039029715.1 Actinomycetota bacterium
AACCGTACACTTGATTTCGAGTCAAGCCCGTTCGACCACTCCGGCACCTCTCCGACTCATTCCTGATTGTTCAGCAAGTCGGGCACCTCGGCGGTGAATCTCCCCTCGTCGTCGACCGGGACGACCAGGGCGATGCCAGCCGCTTCGCTGACCCGCTGATCGTCTTCGCCGAAGCCGGGGGCCATGTGGACCACGCCGGTGCCCTCGCCGGTCTCGACGAACTCGCCGCTCAGGACGACGAAGGCGCCCGGATGATCGGCGAAGTAGGGGAACAGCGGCCGATAGCGCCGGCCCACCAGGTCGGCGCCGGTGAGCGTTGCCACCGGTTCGACCTCGCCGAGCTCACGGGCATAACGCTCGAGCGCCGCCTCGGCCAGGACGACGAAATCCCCGTCGGGGCCGGGCACGACGACATAGGAGATGTCCGGCCCGACCGCCAGCGCCAGATTCGACGGCAGGGTCCACGGGGTGGTCGTCCAGGCCAGCATCCGCATCGGTCCGGGGTCGCCGGGAGCCGGTTCCAGCGAGAACCCGACGGTCAACGCCGGATCCTGGCGAGGCCTGGTGGCGTCGTCGAGGCGGATCTCGAAGTTCGACAGCGGTGTTTCTGCACCCCAGGAGTAGGGCATGACGCGGTGGGCCTCATAGATCAGGCCCTTGTCCCACAGCTGCTTGAACGCCCACATCACCGACTCCATGAAGTCGAGATCCATGGTCTTGTAGTCGTTCTCGAAGTCGACCCAGCGGGCCTGGCGGGTGACGTAGCGCTCCCACTCCTTGGTGTATCGGAGCACCGAGGTCTCGCACTGCTTGTTGAACCGCTCTATGCCGTAGTCAAGGATGGCCCGCCGGCCGGCGACGCCGATCTCCTTCTCGGTCTCCATCTCCGCCGGCAACCCGTGGCAGTCCCAGCCGAACCGCCGCTCGACCCGGTTGCCCCGCATGGTCTGGTACCGGGGGATCACATCCTTGACATAGCCGGTCAGGAGGTGGCCGTAGTGGGGCAGCCCGTTTGCGAACGGCGGGCCGTCGTTGAACACGTACTGGGCCCCACCCTCGGTCTCCGGTGGCCGTGCCTCGACCGACGCCTCGAAGGTCCCGTCGGCCGCCCACCGGTCGAGAATCGCCCGCTCGATCGCGGGGAAGTCGGCGCGGGGCGGAACCGTGGGATAGGGCGACGTTCGTCGGGTGGCCATAGGGTCAGGCTACCTCCGGCCAACCCCCTCGGTGGTTGACTTTCACCGTGCGCAGCGTCGGCGCAGCGCCGGGTCGCCGGCCCGGAATTGGCGCCGCCGGGAACAAACCGAGCGGTGCTGCTGTTAAATCGTCCCAAGTCGTTGGTAGTGCAGGGGTTTACCTCTACACTACGCCGACCTTTGGCCCGGCATTCGCCTGGTCAACAGTGGCGCCGGAGGGCGTAGAGGGACACGGGTGAGGTCGAAGATGCCAGCCAAGAAGAAGGCCGCCAAATCCACCACCAAGAAGGCGGCGGCCAAGAAGACGACGAAGAGCCCGGCCAAGAAGGCGGCGGCCAAGCCCGCAGCGAAGAAGGCGACCAAGGCGGCGGCGAAGAAGCCGGCGGCCAAGGCCGCAACCAAGAAGGCCACCAAGTCGGTGGCCAAGAAGACCACTACCAAGAAGTCCACCCCCAAGAAGGCGGCGTCAGCCGCCGAAGAAAAGAACGTGCGAACCACCCAAACCAAAGCAAAGTACCTGAACGACAAGAAGTGGCTGGCCAAGCAGCGCGAGGCGCTGCTCCAGGAGCGTGCGAAGTACACCTCCAGTGCCGACCGCCTGGCCGCCGAGGCTGCGGCCCTGATGGCCGACCGTGAACCCGGCGACGTCCAGTTCGACGAAGAGTCCGGCGAGGGCGACACGATTGCGGTCGAGCGTGACCGCGACCTGGCGCTGTCTGCGGCCGCCCGGCAGTCGGTCGAGGAGATCGACGCCGCCCTGGAACGGCTCGAGGCCGGGACCTATGGGATCTGCATCGTGAGCGGGGAGCCGATTCCCCGGGAGCGTCTGGAGGCGATCCCCGAGGCGTCGATGCGCGTCGAACACAAGACGTCGATGTTCTAGTCTCGATCCGGTGGGAAGGATCCTGAACCGTTCGGTGCTGGTGGCGGCGGTGGTTGTCATCGTCGACCAGCTCACAAAATGGTGGGCGCTCGAAGCGCTCGAGCGGGGACCCTGTAGCGAGCCGGGGAACTGCATCGATCTGATCCTCGGGGTGAAGTTCAACCTGGTGTTCAACACCGGGGCGGCGTTCACCAGCGGATCGGACTACGGGCCCATCTTCGCCGTGCTGGCGTTCTTCATGACCGGCTTGCTGCTGTATCTGGCATCGAAGCGGCCGGATCGCCTGGGATCGACGCTGTTTGCCGTCATCGCCGGCGGAGCCGCCGGCAATCTGATCGATCGCGTCTTCCGGGCCGACGGCGGGCTGTTCAATGGCGCCGTCGTCGACTTCATCGACGTCGGCTGGTGGCCGGTGTTCAACGTTGCGGACTCGGCCATCGTCATCGGCGTGATCGGGGTGTTGATCGTCACCGCCCGGGAACCGGACCCCGACGCCGTCGAGGCGGAGGTCGCCGTGCCGGCACCGCCACCGATCGTTGCGGACGGGGCGGCCGAGGAGACGCCGGATCACGCCGGTGACACCGAACCGGGCATCGGTGTCGACCGCCCGGACCCGGCGGCGTCCGTTGACAGCTCGGGCACCGACGCCGATCTCGGCGATACGCGTGGATGAGCCAGAGACGCTGTCCGAGCTGATCCCGGCCGCCCTCGACGGTGAACGTATCGATCGGGTGGTGGCGCTGGTCGCCGATGTCAGCCGGCGGGAGGCGGTGGACCTGATCGGTGGCGGCAAGGTTGGCCTGGACGGTGCGGTCCCGGAGAAGCCCTCGGTCCGGGTCCGGGCCGATTCCGTGCTGACCGTCGAGGTCCCGGCTCCGGCCCCCGGCCTTGCTGGCGACCCGACCGTCGATGTGACGATCGTCCACCAGGACGATCAGGTGGTCGTGGTCGACAAGCCGGCCGATCTGGTCGTCCACCCCGGTTCGGGAGTCCGGGACGCCACGTTGGTCCACGGGCTGTTGGCCCGCTTCCCGGAGTTGCTAGACGTCGGTGACCCGGAGCGGCCCGGAATCGTCCACCGGCTCGATCGGGGAACGTCCGGCCTGTTGATGGTGGCCAGGACCGTGGAGGCGTACGAGGATCTGGTCGACCAGTTGGCCGTCCGCACCGTGTCCCGGGTCTACCGCACGCTGGTCAGCGGGCTGGTGGCGTCCGACTCCGGGCTGATCGACGCCCCGCTTGGTCGATCCCCCCGGGACGCCACCCGGCGGGCGGTGGTGGCTGGTGGCCGGCCAGCCCGGACTCGCTACGAGGTCGTCGCCCGCTACCACGCTGCCGGGCTGACCCAGCTGGAATGTCGCCTGGAGACCGGACGGACCCACCAGATCCGGGCCCACCTCGGAGCGATCGACCATCCGGTGGTCGGCGATGAGCGCTATGGCGGCCAGTCCCATCCCGGACTGGCCCGGCCGTTCCTCCATGCCGCAACGCTCGAGTTCGATCACCCGACGAGCGGGGAGCGTCTTCGATTCGATGCGGCACTGCCGAGCGACCTGATCGCCGTGCTCGACCAGCTGTCAGGGGCCGAGGCGGTCGCGGCGGCCGAGGCCGACGAGACCGGGCCCTAGGACCGGCGGGCCGGATCGGGCCGAACGATCACCTCGTCGACGGGTGGACGTGGTCGCGCTGCAGATCGGCCCGGCTCGTCCTGGCGAGGGTGGCCGAGGGCGATCGTGGCCACCAGGCGGCGGGTCGGTGCCAGGTCGAACGCCTCGACCAGCGCCGGCTCGTGATCGAACGGTCCGAACAGACAGGCGCCGAGACCGGCCTCGGTTGCCAGCAACAGGAGGTTCTGGACGACGGCCCCGGCATCGACCCACCAGTAGGGGACCGGCCAGCGGTCGACGCCGTCACCTCGGCCGGTCCGAGCCTTGTCCGGCTCGGCATAGCGGGCGAGGTAGTCGCCGGGGTCGGTGGTGATCAGGACCAGGACCGGTGCGTCGAGCAGTCCCTGCCACCGAAAGCCCTGACGTGGCCCGGGGTCGCCGGCAGACGTGCGCTCGGGCAGGGTCACGTCCCAGTAGCGAGCGACCGCCGCCGGGCTGTCGAGTACGACGAAGCCGGTGGCCTGGGTGTTCCCGGCCGACGGCGCCCGCCGAGCGAGGTCGAGCAGGGCGTCGAGGGTGTCTGGCGACACTGGGTCTGGTGCGAATGCCCGTTGCATCCGTCGGGTTCTGAGCGCGTGCCGCAGTTCCACGTCAGCTGGGCCAGGGGGCGTTGCCGGCGGCGATGGCGGCGATGTCGGCCAGTGTGAAGGCCTCGAGCTGGCGCTGCATCTCCGCCCCGACGGTGTGCCAGACCGAGAGGAGCACGCACTGCCCCTCGTGGTCGCAGGCCCCATCGGTATGGGGTTCCCCGAAGTCACCGAGGGCGATCGGTCCGTCGACCGCCCGCACGATCTCGGCCAGGTTGATCTCGTCCGGCGGTCTGGCCAAGACGTAGCCACCGCCGACCCCCCGCTTCGAGCGGACCAGACCCGCCCCCTTGAGCGCCAACAGGATCTGCTCGAGATAGGGCTGGGGGAGTCCGGTCCGCTCCGCGATGTCCCGGACGGTCGTCGGGCCCGCCTGCTCGCTGTGGATGGCGAGCGACAACAGGGCGCGGCTGGCGTAGTCGCCTCGGGTCGAGACCCTCACGGGGTCCGGGGTCCGGCGCTGGCCGGCACGGGTTCGGTACGAGCGGTCATGGGCATCGGTGACGGAGTCGTGGCGACGAGGAGCCCGTGTCGACCCGTTGGCGCCGAGCACCACCGTAGCGTCGATGGGCGCCGGGCGACGTCTCCGCCCGCCGCCGGTGGCCCCGGAGACCGAGCGCCGGGCGATTGTCCGCGATCGGTTGCCGCCGGCCGCCGGGGTCCTACCCTGGGTGCGATGTCTCGTGACGACGCCCGGTCCCAGCCGGTTGCACCGGCTTTCGGTCGTGGCTGCATCACCGACCTCATGCCGGCCCTGATCGAGGGCGGCGCCGCCGAAGACGCCTTGCCGGTCCAGCTCGGTTCCGGCCCCCGGGTCCTCTTGGTGCTCGATGGGCTCGGCTGGGACCAGCTCCAGGACCATCGAGACGTCATGCCGACGGTCGCAGGGTTCGAGGGGGGCAAGATCACCACCGTCGCTCCATCGACGACGGCAGCGGCCCTCACGTCGATCACCACCGCCCTTCCGCCTGGCGAGCACGGCATCGTCGGCTATCGGATGGTGGTCGACGATTCGGTGTTCAATTGCCTGCGGTGGGGAACCCGCGCCCGGCCGGACTGCCGTGCGACCGTGCCACCACCGTCGGTCCAGCCATACGACCCGTTCCTCGGGACGGCGCCACCTCTGGTCACCAAGTCGGAGTTCAGGCGTTCGGGGTTCACCGAGGCCCATCTCCGGGGCGGCCGATTGGCCGGCTACCGGACCACCGCAGTGCTGGTCCACGAGGTCGCTCGGCTCGTTCGTGAGGGGGAGTCGACCGTCTACGCGTACTACGACGGCGTGGACAAGGTGGCCCACGAGTACGGGCTCGGGTCGGCCTACCGGGCCGAGCTGGCCTACGTCGACCGGCTGGTGGCCGATCTCGTCGCAGCCGTGCCGAGCGGGACGACCATCCTGGTGACCGCCGATCACGGGCAGGTCGACTGCGGACGTGGTCTGGTCGAGATCCACCCGGACGTCTTGGCGAACACCACGCTGCTGTCCGGCGAGGCGCGGTTCCGCTGGCTCCACACGAGGGCGGGCGGGACCGATGAACTCCTGGCCGCCGCGGTCGAGCACCATGAGCACCACGCCTGGGTACACAGCCTCGAGGACATGCTCGACCGGAAGTGGTTCGGCCATTCGGTAAGCGAAGAGGTCCGGTCTCGGCTCGGTGATGTCGCCCTCCTGCCGTTCGAGCCGACCGGGTTCGACGACCCGGACGACACGGGGCCGATGGAGCTGATCGGTCGCCACGGATCGTTGACCGGGGCCGAGATGTATGTTCCGTGCGTGGTAGCCACCGTCTGACCGTTGAGATACAACGGTAGGCATGACTGACCAGCCGATGCCGGAGACCCCCGAGATCGTGGAGGAGACTCCCGCTGCAGAGCCTGCGCCGGAGACCGCAACGGTGTCCGAACCGGCGAAGGTGATGCGGATCGGCACCATGATCCGCCAGCTCCTGGAAGAGGTGAAGGCGACCGAGCTGGACGAGCCGGGGCGGGATCGGCTCAAGGAGATCTACGAGACCTCGGTCGAGGAGCTCGCCGACGCCCTGTCGCCGGATCTCCGGGCCGAACTCGAGCGGCTGGCCCTTCCGTTCGATGAGGATGACGTGCCGTCCGGACCCGAGCTCCGGGTGGCCCAGGCCCAGCTCGTCGGCTGGTTGGAGGGCCTCTTCCACGGCATCCAGGCCACCCTGTTCGCTCAGCAGTCTGCGGCCCGTCAGCAGCTGGAGCAGATGCAGCGGGCGCAGGCGCTGCCCCCGGGTGGCCCGCAACCGAGCCAGGGCGGCGGCGTCTATCTCTGATGATCCAGCCCTCGGCTAGCGCCGGGGATCACCGCGGCGGCGGGGGGACGCCGCGCCGGCCGGATTCGGTTTGATTCGTGCGCCGACGACGGCGAAAATGGGAGTAGGGGAGAACGCCGGTACCGGCCCGTTGGCCGATGCGGTGGCAGGGCCGAGCCGACCGGGCGCTGGTCGGTTCACGGAGACAGGGGGCACCAGGCGTGTCGATCGAGGTCACGACGAAGGACTGTGCGGCATTGGGGGATGTCGAACTGGCGGAGATGGCAGACCTCACCGCCACCGGGGTCGCCTGGGAGGTCGGCCAGCTCGGCAAGCAAGCCGAGGAGTGGGTGTTGGTCTCCTGCGCCACCAAGGGCGGCAAGCTCCAGGGGTTCGCCTTCACGACCCTCGAACGGATCGGTGGCACCCCGGCGATGGTGATCGGACTGGCGGCCACCGCACGGACCAAGTCGAACGGCTCGGTGCTCAAGGCGCTGATGCAGCACCAGTATCACCGGGCCCTCATGGCATTCCCGGATGAGGACGTGCTCGTCGCCGGGCGCCTGATCGACCGGGGAGGGCTCGATCTGTTCGAGCGCCTGGCCGACGTTCGGCCCGCAGACGGGGTCCGGGCCAATGGCGAGGAGCGGGCCTGGGGCCGGCGGCTGTCCAAGCGGTACGGTGCGGTCCGGTTCGACGATCGGACCATGATCGCCCGAGGCGACGGGGAGCGGTTGGTGATCGACCATGCGCCGGCCGGCGAGATCCGATCCTCGGAGTCCATCGATGCCTGCGACGTCGAGGCCGGCGACTACGTGATCGCCTGGGGCTGGGCCATGGCGGAGTTCCTGGAGACCTTCGGCTAGCCCTGCGCCGGGGGCCGGGGTGGTCCGCCCGGTCCGGTTACCGGTGCCGGGCCGCGTGCCAGGCCTGGATCGCCGGGCGTAGCCACAGACTGGGACGGCCGGGGCCGAGGCTGACCACGGGGCGGGGCATGTCTGGATACCGACGCTGGTAGAGGCTGACGCTGTTGGCGTGGGACAGGCCCAGGATCTCGGCGATCTCACGGGCGTCGGTCAGATCGTCGGTGTTGACCATCGGTGCCATCCGTCTACTGTAGCTTTGTCTCATCCTGTAGACATCACGACCCGTCGCCGTAGGCTCTCTAGGTATGGACCGACGTCGGGTCGACGACCCACATCCGCGAGTCGCCACGTTGCAGATCGTCGCCGTACTGGCCGGGTTGCTCGGCTTGCTCGCCCTCGCTGGCTGCAGCGGTGAGGACGACAGCGGCGCCGCAGACGGCCCACTGCGCGTCCTGGCAACGACCGGACAGATCCAGGACGCCGTGGCCAATGTCGCCGGCGACCGGGTGGAGCTGGTGAGACTGCTCGGCCCGGGGATCGACCCGCACCTCTACATCCCGACCGAGGGTGATGTCGACGCCTTCGACGACGCAGACGTCATCTTCTACAACGGCCTCTTCCTCGAAGCCCAGATGGAACGGGTGCTGGAACAGCTGGCTGCGACCAAGACCGTGGTCGCTGTCGGCGAACAGCAGCCGGAGGACCAGCTGATCGCCGTCGGCACCGATGAGTTCGACCCCCACATCTGGAACGATCCGGTGCTCTGGCAGGGCGTCGTCGCCTCGATCCGGGACACCCTGGCCGAGATCGATCCGGACAATGCCACGTTCTACCGGTCCCAGGCCGCCAGCTACATCGACGAGATAGACGCCACCCACACCGAGATGCTCGCACTGGTCGACCGGATCGCCCCCGATCAGCGGTTGTTGATCACCGCGCACGACGCCTTCGGCTACTACGCACGGGCCTACGGCTTCGAGGTGGCCGGCCTCCAGGGACTCAGCACCGAGTCCGAGGCCAGCACCGAGGACGTCCAGCAGCTGACGGATCTGATCGTGTCCCGCCGTATCCCGGCCATCTTCGTCGAGACCTCTGTGTCGTCCCGGAGCATCGAGGCGGTCCAGGCCGCGGTCGAGGCGCAGGGGTTCTCGGTCACCATCGGGGGCTCGCTGTTCTCAGACGCCCTCGGGGAGGAGGGACACCCGGCCGAGGACTACGTCGGTATGCTTCGCTACAACACCGAGACCATCGTGGGTGCATTGGCTCCCGAGAACTAGATCGCTTGGCCGACGTCATGGACCGTTCCTCCCCCCTGGCCCTCGAAGTCACGGACCTCACCGTCGCCTACGCCGAGAAGGCCGTCCTGTGGGACATCGATCTGGCCGTGCCGTCCGGGACACTGATGGCGATCATCGGCCCCAACGGCGCAGGCAAGACCACACTGATCAAGGCCATCCTCGGCCTGCTCAAGCCGGCCGCCGGTCAGGTGTTGCTCGCCGGCAAGGGCTATGACCAGCAGCGGCAGAAGGTGGCCTATGTCCCGCAACGGGGCAGCGTCGACTGGGACTTCCCGGCCAGCGTCCTCGACGTCGTCATGATGGGGCGCTACGGAGACCTCGGCTGGTTCCGTCGCCCGGGGAAACGGGAGCGGCACCTGGCGATGTCGTCGCTGGTCGAAGTCGGGCTCGAGGACTACGCAGACCGTCAGATCGGGCAGCTCTCCGGTGGGCAGCAGCAGCGGGTGTTGCTGGCTCGGGCGCTGGTCCAGGAGGCGGACATCTACTTCATGGACGAGCCGTTCCAGGGGGTGGACGCCGCGACCGAGCGAGCCATCATCAGCCTGCTGCAGGCCCTCCGGGGGAGGAACAAGACGGTGATCGCGGTCTACCACGACCTCCAGACCGTGGCCGAGTACTTCGACTGGGTGACGCTGCTGAACGTTCGCCGCATCGCAAGCGGTCCGGTGGCCGAGGTCTTCACCGAGGCCAACCTGCGCCTCACCTACGGGGGCCGGATCGGGTTCGTCGAGGGGATCTCCCAGGCGACCGGCACAGCCGGAGCCGCGGAGCCATGAACCTGACCGAGCTCCTCGATGACCTGCTGTTCGACTACACCCTGCGGACGGTTGCCCTCGGCACCGCCATCGTCGGCATCGTCAGCGGCGTGTTGGGCAGCTACGCCCTCCTCCGCAAGCAGAGCCTGCTCGGTGACGCGATCTCCCATGCTGCGCTGCCCGGGGTCGTCCTGGCCTTCATGATCACCCGGAGCTATGGATCGATCGTCCTGATGGCCGGTGCCCTGGTGTCTGGCGTGCTGGCCACGCTGCTCATCCTGGCCGTCGTGCGCTCGACCAGGATCAAGGAGGACAGCGCGCTCGGGATCGCGCTCTCGGTCTTCTTCGGGTTGGGCCTGATGCTGCTCACGGTGACCCAGCGGATGCCCGGCGCTCGCCAGGCCAGCCTCGAACGCTTCCTCTTCGGTCAGGCCGCCACCCTGGTCGTGGCGGACGTGATCGCCATGGGGGTCCTCGCCGTGGTCGCCGTCGGACTGGTCATGCTTCTCTGGAAGGAGTTCAAGCTGGTCAGCTTCGACACCGAGTTTGCGTCGAGCTTGGGCTTCCCGGCCCGTGCGCTCGAGGTCGCCCTGACCACCCTGCTGGTCGTTGCCATCGTCGTCGGGTTGCAGGCGGTCGGGGTGATCCTGATGAGTGCCCTGGTCGTCGCCCCCGGCGCGGCGGCCCGGCAGTGGACGGATCGCTTCGGGGTCATGGTGTTCCTGGCCGGCGCCTTCGGAGGGTTCAGCGGGGTGGCCGGCGCAGCCCTCAGCAGCACGGGGTCCGGGCTCTCGACCGGTCCCGTGATCGTGCTCGTCGTCAGCCTCATCACGGTGGTGTCCATGCTGCTCGCGCCGAACCGGGGGCTGGTCTGGAACTGGGTGCGCCAGCTTCGGCAGCGGCGACAGTTCCGGATCGAGACCGTGCTGGTCGACCTGCTCGCCCTGTCCCAGCAGCACGAATCGATCGACTACGGCCACACGGTCGAGGCCATACACGCCATGAACCGCGGCCGCCGGGGCGAGGCGAGGACCTTGCGGAGCCTGCAGGAGAAGGGGCTGGTGACCAGCAGGCCGGGCGGGAGGTGGTCGATGACCGAAGCCGGCATCGTCGAGGCCCGCCGCATCCTGGAGGCGACCGGCGAGATCCCGGATCCCGGTCCGCTCCCGATCGGCCAGGTCCGGGTGACCCCGTCGTGAGCTCCCAGCTGGAGATCGTGCTCATCGCCGTCGTCGTCGCTGCGGCCTGCGCATTGCCCGGGGTCTTCCTCATCCTGCGGCGGATGGCCATGATGAGCGATGCGATCAGCCACACGGTCCTGCTCGGCATCGTCATCGTCTTCCTGCTGGTCGACGACCTGGACAATCCACTCCTGATGGTCGGCGCGGCGGCCATGGGGCTGCTGACCGTGACGCTCGTCGAGATCGTGACCAGGACCAAGCTGGTGAACGAGGACGCGGCGATCGGGATCGTGTTCCCCGGGCTGTTCGCCCTGGCCGTCGTGCTGATCTCCGTCTACGCCCGGGACGTCCATCTCGACGAGCACATCGTCTTCCAGGGTGACCTGGTCTTCGCCCCGTTCGATCGATTGGTGATCGGCGGTATCGACCTGGGACCGCGAACGCTGGTGACGATGACGGTCATCCTGGCGTTGAACGTGGCCTTCATCGTGGCGCTGTACAAGGAGCTGAAGCTGGCCACCTTCGATGCGGGGCTGGCCGCCGCCCTCGGCTTCTCCCCGGTCGTGGTCCACTACCTGCTGATGGCCCTGGTCTCGATCACTGCGGTCGGCGCCTTCGATGCCGTGGGCTCGATCCTCGTCATCGCATTGATGATCGTCCCGCCGGCTTCGGCGTACCTGATCACCGACCGCCTGGCCTGGATGATGAGCCTGAGCGTGATGATCGGGGTGATCGGCGCGGTCGGCGGCTACGGGCTGTCCCGATGGCTCGATACGACGATCGGCGGCTCGATGGTCACGATTCTCGGCCTTGCGTTCGGTCTTGCCCTGCTGTTCGCCCCGACCAGGGGCACGGTGTCGATCGTTCGCCGTCGCCGGCGGCAGCGGTGGGTGTTCGCCCAGACGATGCTGGCCATCCACCTGCTGCACCACGAGGGAACACCGGAGGCCGAGATCGAGAGCCGCGTCGATCACCTCTGGGAGAGCCTGCGCTGGGAGCCCGGCGTCGCCGAGCGGGTGATCCGCCACGCCGAGCAGCACGGGGTGGTCCGCCGCTCGGCCGGCATGCTGTCCCTGACCAGCGAGGGGCGGGGGCTGGCTCAGGAGGCACTGTCCCGGAGCTGATGAGGCACCAGCGCTGAGCTACTGGCGTGCCCCGCCGGTTCGACCGGGTCGGCGAGGTCCAACCACCGGAACCGCTTGGCCTCCGGCCGTGCGGTGACTACCATCGGATCACGGAATCACACGGGTGTCATTTGTCCACAGAATGCTGTGGATAACTACTGGCCGGGCGGTGAGATCGTGCCGATGACCACGGGCCGCTCGGCCCCGCCGGTGCTGCACCGGCCCCACAGCAGGAAGCATCCGCAGGCGTGAATTCGTCGTTCGTCCATCTCCATGTCCATACCGAGTACTCGATGCTCGACGGAGCATCCCGGTTGGATGAGTTGGTGGCCAAGGCGGCGGCAGACGGCATGCCCGGCCTCAGCATCACCGACCACGGCAACATGTACGGCGTGCTCGACTTCTACCGGTCGTGCAAGGACCATGGGGTCAAGCCGATCATCGGCTGCGAGCTGTATCAGGCGGACGACAGCCGGCACGAGCGGCCAAGCCGCCGCGGTCGGGTGGATGACTCCGGCGGCAGCACCGACGGTGGCAAGAAGCTCTACTACCACCTCATTGCGCTGGCGGAGAACAACACCGGCTACAAGAACCTGATCCAGCTGGCCAGCCGGGCCTACATGGAGGGCTACTACTACAAGCCCCGAGTGGACTGGGAGGTGCTGGCGGACCATGCGGAGGGCGTGATCGCCACCACCGGTTGCCTCGGCGGCCATGTGCTGCAGTCGCTGATGAACGGCAGGGAGCAGGAGGCGCTTGAGAAGGCGGCCCGGATGCAGGACATCTTCGGGCGGGACAACCTGTTCGTCGAGCTCCAGGACCACGGCATCCCGGCCCAACACGAGACCAACCCGAAGCTGCTGGAGATCGCCCGCAAGATCAAAGCCCCGATCCTCGCCACCAACGACTCCCACTACACCCACCAGGTCGATCACGACGCCCACGACGCCCTGCTCTGTGTCCAGACCGGCTCCCTGATGAGCGACCCGGACCGGTTCAAGTTCGAGGGGGACCAGCACTACCTCAAGTCGGCCAAGGAGATGCGCCACCAGTGGGCGGAGCTGCCGGAGGCATGCGACAACACCCTCTGGATCGCCGAGCGGTGTGATGTCGAGATCGAGTTCGGCAAGCCCCAGCTGCCGGACTTCCCGATCCCGCCGGAGTTCAACGACAACGCGGACGACTACCTCCTGCACCTGACGATGGAGGGGGCGAAGAAGCGGTGGGGGTCCGGGCTCAACGAGGCCATCTCCGACCGTCTGGTCTACGAGCTCGACGTCATCAAGAACATGGGCTTCAGCTCCTACTTCCTGATCACCTGGGACCTGATCCGCCACGCCAGGGATGCCGGCATCCGGGTCGGTCCCGGCCGCGGTTCGGCGGCCGGATGCGCGGTCGCCTATTGCCTCTGGATCACCGACCTGGACCCGATCAAGTACGACCTCCTGTTCGAGCGGTTCCTCAACCCGTCCCGGATCTCGATGCCGGACATCGACATGGACTTCGACTCCCGGTACCGGGACGAGATGATCCGATACGCCGCAGAGCGCTACGGCCGGGATCACGTGGCCCAGATCGTGACGTTCTCCCAGATCAAGGCTCGGGCCGCGGTCCGGGACGCGGCCCGGGTGCTCGGCTACCCCTATGCGGTCGGGGACAAGGTGGCCAAGGCGATGCCGCCGCTGGTCATGGGGCGCGATACGCCGCTCAAGTACTGCTTCGAACAGAGCGAGAAACACGCAGACGGCTACAAGGCGGCGGCCGAGCTGCGAACCATGGTCGACACCGACGACGACGTGGCCGAGGTGGTCCGGGTGGCCCGGGGCCTCGAAGGGCTCCGCCGCCAGGACGGCATCCACGCCGCAGCGGTGGTGATCACCAAGGACCCACTGACCGACTATCTCCC
>JBCCFN010000136.1:0-13611 GCA_039029715.1 Actinomycetota bacterium
CGGCCCTCGAACCTTGCACCGAGCCCGGGCCCGTCATCGATCCAGGTCGCCCCCTGGAACTCTGCGGAGAACTCGGCCGGGACGTTGATGTCCGTCACCAGGTTCCAGACCGCAGCCGGCGGTGCCTCGATCGTCACCGCAACCTCGGCGGTCGGTCCATCTGCGTACTTGACCACGTGCACTCCCCTTCGTCGGCCGGTCGGCCCCCATCCTGGCACCGCCGAGGGGCCAACGCCCACAGCGGGAGCCCGATCCCCTCACCTGGACCGCTGCATCGCTCAGGTTCGCAGCCGATCGAGGAACGGATTCCAGAACGTCTGAGTCGGATCCAAGCGGTCGGCTACGTCCAGGAAGCTTGGCAGCTTCGGGAAGCGGGCGGCGAGGTCTCGAAGCGCGAACAACTTCCCCCAGTGCGGGCGGGGGTCGAACGGCTCGAGCGCCTCCTCGATCTCGGGGAGGAGCGCGGTCACCTCCGCCGGATGCTTCCGCCAGGTGAACCCGATGCAGACCGACGGACGTCGATAGGCCGGACTGAGCCACAGGTCGTCTCCGGCGACCGTGCGGATCTCGGTGCCATGGAGATGAGGGTCGATCCGGTCGCCGAGGCGCCGGAGCGCCTCCAGTGCGGCCACGCCGTGCTCCCGCGCCACGAAGTACTCCGACTGCAGCTCGTCACCCCCCATCGACGGGGCTGCGTCGAGACGGAAGTGGGCCAGCCGCTCCGACCATGGTCCCGGTTCGCCCTGCGGGGTGTAGGGGTGCCCCTCGGGCAACGGGCCGCGCCGCAGCGAACCGCCATACGCGCTCGACGGCGCCGGCGACAGCTCGGAGTCGAGGCGCTGTTTCTGCCACAGCGAGTTCAACTCGGCCGGCCCGTAGGGCCCCATCAGGCTGACGCTGTAGGCGCTGGCCATCAGCTCGTCGAACGACGCGAGGACCGCGGCCCACGAGGGGCGATCGTAGAGGTCCTGGCGGATCCGGTAGCTCGGCTGGATGTCGAGCTCGACCCGGGTGATCACCCCGAACGCCCCGAGCCCCATCGCCACCGCGGGGAGGTCGGTGCCGTGCCGGTCGATCAGTGCCAGCGAGCCGTCGTGCGTGACGATCTCGACCGCGGCGATCGATGTCGCCAACATCCCGTTCCCGTCGCCGGAACCGTGGGTCCCGGTCGTCGCCCCGCCGGCGATCGAGATGTGGGGCAGGGACGCCAGGTTTGCCAATGCGTATCCCTGCGCCTCCAGCGCTTCGGCCACCGCCCCGTAGGACAGACCGGCCCCGACCCGGGCGGTCATCCGGACCGGGTCGATCACGACGTCGGCCGGCAGGCGCTCGAGCGACACCTGGATCCCACCCGGACTGTCAGCGACCGGCGTGAACGAATGCCTGGTGCCGATCGCCTTGACCCGATCCGCTCCCGCCACCAGCTCCTGCAACTCCTCGATCGAGGTTGGCGAGTGGACGGCGTGCGCGTCGTAGACCAGGTTGGCGGCCCAGTTCGTCTGGCTCATCGACGGGGACTCGGAACGAGGTCCGTCTAGACCTTCCGGCGCGGCACGTCTGCGTTCTTGAGCATCTCGCCGCCGCCGTCGATGATGCCGGCCTTCGAGCCGAGAGACAGCGGATTGGCGGCGAACAGGTCCTCACGATTGATGGCGACCCAGCGGTAGCCGTCGATCTTCTTGACCCGCTTGAACGCCGCCTTCAGCGCATCCGGCTCCGCGGCGATCACGATCGAGCCCTTGTCGCAGACCAGGTCAGCCGCACCGGACGGATCCGGCTCGGCGTTGAGGTTGTCTGCGGTGGCGGCCAGCAGGGCGTCGTGGTCCAGTCTTGCCATCGTTCAGTCCTCCGAGGTGAGTATCGCCACGGCGGCATCGGTTGCTGCAACGGCCTCGGGGCCCTCGGCCTCGAGCCGGGCCGTCGACCCCGTGGCCGCCCCTAGCGCGAGCACGCTCATGATGCTGCCGCAGTCAGCGGTCTTGGCCCCAACCGAGATCGACAACCGAGCGTCGAAGTCCTTCATCCGCTCGACCAGCACCGCAGCCGGGCGGGCATGCAGGCCCTGGCTGTTGGTGATCACGACCTCTCGTACTTCGGTCATCAGTCGTCCTCCTCGTCCACCTCGGCGGTCAGGTGGGTGTGGATCACGGTCACGTCATCGGTGGTTGCGAACAGCTCGCACAGGTCCTCGTCCTGCAGGACGTCAGCCAACTGCGACAGCACGGCCACGTGGTCATCTCCGACCGCCGCAAGGCCGACGACGATCCGGGCGGTGCCCTGTTGCCAGTCGACGCCGGCCGGATACTGGGCAACCGTGATCCCGGTCCGGAGGATGTGCTCCTTGCTCTCCAGGATCCCGTGGGGCAGTGCCACGCCGTTCCCGAGGTAGGTCGACATCACGGTCTCCCGCAACTTCATCCCCTCGATGTACGCCTCGTCGACCGAGCCCCGTTCGACGAGGCGGCGACCGACGAACTCGATAGCTTCCTCCATCGAGGCCGCCGTGCACCCGAGCTGGATGTCCGCCGGCTCGAGCACCGACAGTGCGCTCCCGTCGACCGTCATAGCGCGGACACGATCGGCTCACCGGCCTTCAGCTGCTCGACCAGGCCCTTCACCGCCGGGTCGTTCATGAAGAGCGTGAACGGCACGATCGCCGCTCCCGGCACCTTCTCGTGGGCCTGCTGGGCCAGGCCCTTGTGGACCACGACGACATCGGCCTCGTCGGTCAACTGGCCAACCGGTGAGTGGACCACCGCGATGTCCAGCTTGGTCTTCTTGACCATCTTCTTGAGCTGATTGGCACCCATCAGGCTGCTCCCCATACCCGCCTCACAGGCGAACACGATCAGCTTGACGTCTGCGACGTCCTTGGTGACTCGTTCGGACATTCGGGTTGGACTCCTTGTTGCTGACGATCTCGGGTGGGACCCCCGGACGGCGGTCGCTGCACCACCGTCCGGGCGTCCGGAGCCGGGTAGGGATCCGGCTCCGAGGTCGATCAGGCGATGCCTGGCACGCCCTCCATCGCATCGGCCAACGACGAGTCATCTGCGCTGTCGTCGAGCTCCTTCACCGGGAACAGTCTCAGGAGTACCACACCGGCCAGGAAGGCTGCGATCGCTCCGACCGCAACGCCGGCCAGTACCCCGACCGCTGCTCCCGCCTCACTCGGTAAGAAGGTGATGTAGGCGAAGATGCTTCCCGGCGACGGTGGCCCGGTGAGGCCGGCGTCGGTGACGGTGAAGACGATGTCTGCGGAGATCCCGCCGGCCCACATGGCACCGATCATGACCGGGTTCATGAGGACGTACGGGAAGTACACCTCGTGGATGCCGCCGAAGAAGTGGATGATGATCGAACCCGGGGCCGACAGCTTGGCCAGCCCGGTACCGGCGAACCAGTACGCAAGCAGCAGACCGAGGCCGGGGCCGGGGTTGGACTCGAGCATGTAGTACACCGAGCGGCCGTTCTCGGCCACATCTGTGGTGCCGAGCGGGGTCAGGACGCCGTGGTTGATGGCGTTGTTGAGGAACAGCACCTTGCCGACTTCGATCGGGATGTCGGCCAGCGGCAGCAGGCCGGCATCGTCGATGCCCTCGACCATGTTGCCGAACGCCGTGGCCAGGCTGGCCATGATCGGGCCGATGGCGACATAGCCGATCATTGCCAGAACCAGGCCGGCGATGCCCTGTGAGAAGTTCCGGACGAGCATCTCGAAGCCAGCCGGTGTGCGATCGTCCAGGTAGTCGTCGATCTGCTTCATCACCCAGCCGGCGAGCGGGCCGACCAGCATGGCGCCCAGGAACTGCGGCGGGTCGCCGGCAGCGCCAGAGTCCAGCTCGAAGGCTGCGCCGCCGATGACGCCCATGACGGCGACGGCACCGAGCACCCCGCCGCGATGGCCGTGGATCAGCTTGCCGCCGGTGTAGGCGACCAGCAGCGGCAGCAGGTACTTGATCATCGGACCGACGGTTGCGCCGGTGATCGCATCCCAGTCCCAGTCCAGGCTGGTCTTTGCCAGCCAGCCGGTCGGGATGAAGAGGGCGGTGATCAGTCCCCAGGCAATGAACGCACCGATGTTCGGTATGACCATGCTGGACAGAAAACCGCCGACTCGTTGCACTCTTTCGAGCATGTTCGGGTCCTCCCCCTGTCTACGTAACGCTTCCTTCAGCTTCCCTTTACCGAGTGGCATCCGCCACTCCCAATAGGGCACTGAGCTGCTGTGACAATCAGCTCCGCCGAACTCACCATCGTCGGAGAACGACGCGGCGGAATGGACAGAAAGCCGCCAGTTTCTGGCCGTTTTTGCCGGCGCCGGTCAGACGTGGCTGGACAGGCGGGCGACGTCCCCGGCAGACAATAGGGCGCCGACCACGATGACCGGTGCACTCCGCTCGACGACCGGCACGGTGCTGATCACCAGGTCGTAGTCGTGATCGTCCAGTTCCTCGTAGCCGGTCTCGGACAGCACCTGGACCAGCTCGAGCTCCGGGAACTCGGCCTGGATCCGGGACACCAGCACCCAGACGGTCGCCATGCCGCTCGGGCAGACCACGAGGGCTCGGCGACGGGGCCGGAGCCGAGCACGCTCCATCGCCCCGCAGAGGTACATGGTCATGAAGCCGATCTCGTCCTCGACGATCGCCGTGCCGAGGTGCTCCTCCAGGATGGCGCCCAGTTCCCGAGCGACCACATGGACGTCCTGGTACCGGGTCGACACCTCCTGGAGCAGCGGGTTGTGGACCGGGAGACCATGGCGGAGCCGAACGGTCAGCCGGCCGAGATGGGCCACCAGCCCCCGCCGGAGCTCTGCGTCGTCGACCAGGACCGGATGTAGCCGCTGCCCGGCGACGACGAGGAGCTGATCCGCCACGTCGTCGAGATGGGGCTCGGGAATCGAGGCTGACGTCTGGAGGGTGTCGAGACCGAGGAGGTACTCGGTGATCGCACCGACCTCGGCAGGGTCCATCGAGCCGCCGATCAACTCCTCGAACCCCGGCACCATGGCCGAGACCACGTCGGCCAAGGGATGGGCGAGCACCGAGCGCTGCCTGCCGGTCTCGACCTCGACCGGCTTGCCGGACCGGATGCGGGCAAGCGACACGGCGACGTAGAGGATGAACACCATCTCGCTCCGCCCGGTGGCGAGCCGTTGTCCGACGGTGCCGGCCCGGACGATCGCCGCCGTCTCCGCCAACGGCAGCGCATCGAGCCGCTCCCGCATCCCGACCGCGAGGCGGACCGAGCGCTGCTCCCGGGCTGCGTCGTCGGTGCCGAGATAGGCGGTCAGCACGTCCTCCGGCGCGGTCTCCAACAGCAGCTGGACCATGACCTGCCGGACCCGGCGCTCCGAGCCGATCACCTGGACGCCCCGCCCCGGCCGCCGAACCAGCGGCAGTCCGTTCCGCTCGAGCCACGGCTCGCAGATCTGGAGATCCCGCCGAGCTGACGTCTTCGACACCTCGAGCTCCTCGTGGAGCAACTCGAGCGAGGTGGTCTCCGGTGCGGCCCACAGCAGGGCGGCGATCAGCATCCGGCTGCGCTCGTCCGGGGCGTAGACCCTGGGTGCCTCGGATCGGCCGCTGAGATCGGCCACGATCCGCTCCCGCAGCTCGTCGTCGGCCTCGACGCACAATCCGGCGCCCCGATGCCGCCGAAGCTCGACGCCCCAGTCGGCCAGGTAGTTCTCGACCGTCGACAGCCGGTAGCGGACCGCACGCTCGCTCAATCCGAGATCGGCGGCCAGATCGGCCGTGCTTCGGGTCGCCCGCTGATCGATCAGCCACCGGACGATCCGGATCACCCGGCTGTCGAGGGACGTACTCATGATGTGGTGGCGGAACGCCACCGATCGAGTCTGGCCCGGGCCGCCGCAGCCGACCCGCTGACCAGCGCCTCCTCGACCGCGGTCCGCCCCGGCTCGTGCTCGAGGGCTGCCACCACCGCCTTGGTCGGATTCACCATCCGGCCGCTGACCGACAACTTGTCGATGCCGAGGGCGGCATAGGCCGCGGCCGCCGATGGATCGGCCGCCGACAGTCCACAGACCGAGACGGAGATGTCGGCTCGCCTCGCCGCCGCCGCCACGAGCTCACAGAGTCGGAGGACCGAAGGATCGAGGGCGTCCTGAAGGTGTCCGAGCGCCTCGTTGGTCCGGTCGGCGGCCAGCGTGTACTGGGTGAGGTCGTTGCTGCCGATGCTGACGAAGTCGACCCGGTCGACCACGGCATCGGCGTTCAGGGCGAGCGCCGGCACCTCGACCATGACGCCGAGCTTCGGCATCCGGACCTCATGATCCCCGTTGGCCGCATCGGCGGCGATGCGGTCGATCCAGGTCCGGAGATCGAGGATCTCCTCGATCGTGGTGACCATCGGGATCATCATCCACACGTCGCCGTGCACGGCTGCTCGCAACACGGCCCGGACCTGGGTCTCGAAGACCTCGGGGTGGTGGCGGTAGAGGCGGGCGCCCCGGACACCGAGGAACGGGTTCTCCTCGTCGGTGATGGTCAGGTAGTCGGCTGGCTTGTCGCCACCGATGTCGAAGGTCCGGATGACCACTGGCTGGTCGAACCCCTGAGCGGCAGCGGCGTAGAACTGGTACTGCTCGTCCTCCGAGGGCGGTGCCGGGCGGTCCAGGAACAGGAACTCGGTCCGCAGCAGCCCGATCCCGTCGGCCTTGGCCTCGATCGCCTGGTCCAGATCGGCCTGATTGGCCACGTTTGCGGCGACGGTGACCGCCCGCTCACCGAAGCGGACCGGCTGGCCCCGCCACGCCTCGGCCGCTTCGACCGCCGCCCGGTGCCGCTCGACACGGACGCCGTACTCGGCGCGGACGTCCTCGTTCGGGCGGAGCACCACCTCGCCGGTGCCGCCGTCGAGCGCAGCCAGGTCCCCGTCTGACAGCCCGGCCCGGCTCATCGATCCGTCGCCGGTGGCGACGACTGCCGGAACGCCCATCGAACGAGCGATGATGACCACGTGACTGGTCGGGCCGCCGGTCTCGGTGACGAATCCCAGGACTGCGTTGGGGTCCATCTGGGCGGTTTCCGCCGCCGTGAGGGTGGTTGCGAGGTAGATGACCGGCTCCCCGCCCGATTCCAGCTGTCGCAGGGGCACGCCGGCCAGGTGGCAGCTGATCCGCTCGACGACCTCGGCGACATCGGCGGCCCGGGCTGCCAGGTACGGATCGTCCAGGCTCTCCAGCATGGTCCGCAACTCGGTCCCGGCCTCGGCGATGGCGGTGTGGAAGGACTGCCCCTCGCCAAGCTTGACCTCGACCGAGGAGGCGAGCATCGGGTCTTCGGCCATTAGGGACTGAGCTTGCAGCACCGAGGCCGCCTCGTCCCGGCCCCGCTCGCCGGCCTGGTCGGCGAGGTCTGACAGGTCGCCGGCCACCACCGACGCAGCGGCCCGGAAGGCTTCGGCCGGCTCCTCGACGTCTGGGACAACCACGTCGGTCCGGTCGGCCAGCAGCACCGCTCGACCGACCGCGGCCCCGGTTGCGGCCCCGATCCCCCGGAGTTCGATCTGCTCAGCCATCTGGCAACTCCACTCGGAGCACGTCGTAGAGGGCGGCGCCGGCAACCAGCGTGACCGAGGTCGTCACCAGGACCAGGACCAGGGTCAGCGCAACGGTTCCGGGGTTCACCGCATAACCGAGCGGCAGGAAGGCGAAGAAGTTGAACATTGCGAAGATCCCGAGGATGGCGAACAGACCGATCCGGCGTTTGTCACCAAGGCGGACGCTGGTACCGAGCGCCTTCATACCGCCGAGGTCGTGACGGTCGACGATCAGGTACCCGAAGAAGGCGTAGAACACCGTCACCAGCAGGGCCGGGACACCGAACAGGAACTGGATCCCGAACAGGACACCGGCCCAGAACCAGAACGAGGCCACGAACTGGGGCAGGAACCGGCCCGGGGTCCGGAACGGTTTGGCGAATGACGCCGGTTCGCCCCGAGCGGCGTCGAGGGCGTAGCTGAACCAGGGGTAGGCGGCGGTCGCCCCGAGCACCGTGCTGATCAGGCTGAGGGCGAATCCGAGGGCCCGATCGCCCGCTTCGAGCGCATTCTGGGCCGGGATCCCGATCGCCATGCTGACGGCGAAGGTCATCACCCCGCCGGCGACGAGGAGGACCGGCTCCCGCCGGAACCCTTCGACGCCCTCCCGGAACATGGCAGCCGGGCTCAGTGGGAACGGGTCGACGGCCGGTTTGCCGTCATTGGCCGCCTTCGATGTCATAGCGCCTCCCTCAGCAGCGATTGTGGTTCGATACGCGGTGTCAGCGCCACCGCTCGACGATCGGACGTTGTCACTGCCGGGGCCCGGGTCCCGGGCGAACGCACCGCACTGTGGGCCCAGGCCAACGCCTCGGTCAAGGCGCCCGGTCCCCCGTCCGGCATGGACAAGAAACCGGCGAGCAGGGCGTCGCCGGCGCCGACGGTGTTGCGGACCTCGGCGACGTCTGCCCGACCATGGTGGACGCCTCCGTCGTCGACGAGCAGCGCGCCGTCGCCGCCAAGGCTGACCAGGACCGAACCCCATCCTCCCCGCCGGAGCTCGGTCACCGCCTCGACCACGGCACCGATCGATGCGAGGGGTTGCTCGAACAGGCTCTGCAGTTCTTCGAGGTTCGGCTTCACGACGGCGCAGGGCGTGCCGGCCAGGGCGGCCAGCGGCGGCCCGCTGGTGTCGACCGCCAACGACCGCTCCGGGCTGGCCAGCCGCTCGGCCAGTCGAACGTAGATGTCGCCGCCGGCACCGGCCGGCACGCTGCCGGCGGCCGCCAGCCGGCCATCGACCTCGGCCGCCACCATGGCGGCGAGCAGCGCATCGACCGCTTCCTCGGTCAGTGGCGGGCCGGGCTCGTTGAGCTTGGTCGTCGTCCCGTCCCCCTCGGTTATCGACAGATTGGTCCTGGTCCGCTCCTCGCGGGGAACGACCGTGCAGACCACGTCGAGCTCGTCGAGCTCGGCCCGGGCCGCATCGGCGAAGACGGGGTCGGCCGGGAACACCGCGGCGGACGAGGCCCCGTTGATGGCCAGGGCCCGAGCGACGTTGATGCCCTTCCCACCGGGTTCGATCTCCGACCGGACGAGCTGCTGGACCTCGCCGACCTGCAACCGTTCGAGGTGGACCGTACGGTCTACGCTCGGGTTGAGGGTCAGCGTGGTGATCACGACCCGGCCCCGGCCCGGTAGCGCTCGAGCAGGATCCGTTCGGCCTCCTCGGTCCACTCGCCCCGCTCGCCAAGTGCGGCCGCCACATCCGGCAACCGCTCGGCCAGCTGGTCCAGACCGGTGAGCGGCACGCCCTCGACCTGGGGGAAAATCACCACCTTGCCGGCGTAGCGGCCGTCCATCACCGCCTGCACGCCGTCACGACCGGCCTCGATCCCGCCGATCGCCGCCAGGTTGAGGGCCGGGGTCAACGATCCGGCCCGAGCCTTGTCCAACACGGCGGCCTGATCGGCGATCGAGGAGCCGGAGGTACCGGTGTACTGGGCGTTGGCCAGATAGACCGGGCTCATGTCAAGCGGGCCCATCGTGCCATTGGCGATCCCGGCGAAGAACACCAGCATCCCGTCCGGGGCCAGCAGGGTCGCAGCGTCTGCCATGACGGCGGCGACCGGGACCGAAACCACCACGTCGTCCGCGCCTCGCCCATCGGTCAGCTCGTCGACCACCTCCCGTGGCGACCGCTCGCCGTTCGGATCCAGCGGGACCAGGACCCGGCCTCGCTGCTCGGCCAGCGGGGCCAGCTTGTCGAGCAACGCGACCATGCGGTCCTGATCCGGGTCGACGGCCACGATGGCTCGGGGCCCGTCGTCGCCCTCCAGGGCCCGCTGGATGTGCATCTGGCCCATCGGGCCGGCCGCGCCGACGAACACGGCCACGCCGCCGGGCCGCAGATCGGCACGGTTCCGGTCCTCGCCGTAGGCGTCTGCGACCCGGGGGCCCCGGGTGCCGAGGTAGGCCGTGTAGTCGTAGTGGAGCCGCCCGAAGTCGATGTCGGACAGTCCATCGAGCGGGTGCTCGCCGACAAGCGCCATCGTCCCTCGGAAGGCGATCAGTCTGGCTGCGGCGCCGACCTCCTCCGCCGAGCGGGGATCGAGGACGATGATGTCGTCGAACCCGGCCGTGCCGGTGTGGCGGGCCGAGAGTTCGGCGAACGCCTCCGCTCCGTCGACCTGTTCCACGGTCACCGTCACCTCCGGCCGGACGAGGCTCCGGATGGCGTCGACCGTGGACTGGGCGAGGTTGGTGAGCACAATCGTGCCCGCCGCAGTCACCGCACCCTCGAACCCGTACTCGCGGTCGTCGTCCGGTCTGCCATGGACCCACAGCGTGCCGCCGCCGAGAGGTTCGAGCCGGCGGCGCTGGGTGTAGGCCGCCTCGACACAGGCCCACGGCTCGGACAGGGCGGCAGAGGCGTAGCCGATGTCGTCGGTGACCGGGATCACGTAGGCGCCGTCATCGGCGTCGAGCACCTCGGCCCCCAAAAGGTGGTACTGGATGAGCCCACCGGGGATCGTGTAGCCATAGGCGGTGCTTCGCCCATCGACGTGGATGTCCGGCTGGATGACCAGCCGCTGACCCGGGTGATAATGATCGGCCAGTTCGGCACCGACGGCGATCACCGTCACCGACGTCTCGTGACCGAGCCGGGTCGGCTCGGCCGACAAGTCGCGGCCGTAGAGCTTGGGGTGCTCACCGCCGAGACGAATCAGCTTCACATCGGAGAAGCACAGGCCGACCGCATCGATCCGCACCAGGAGCTGATCGACGGCCGGCTCCGGTACCTCTATCGGCTCCGGCCTTCCGTCAAGCCCGACACGCTCGATGCCCTTGCCATAGGTGTTCCAGCCGAGGTTCGGCTCGGGAAGCGGCGTCGTGCCGTCCCGAAACCCCTCGAACGTCCAGGATGAGGACATCGCTCCCCCTCGTTCGCCGCCGGACGGTCATCCGGCGTCTGGGGACATCGTCGACAACCAGGGGCGCTGGAACAACTCGCAGATTGACCATTCCTTACTCCGACAATCGCCGCGTCACATGACGGCTTTGTCGGTGTCGATGATCGGGGGGCGTCGACGGCCGAGCGGCTCAGTCCGCCCGGAGCACGTCGAGAATGTCCGCCTTGGAGGCGCTCCGGGCCGGGAACCAGCTGGCGAGCACCCCGCCGGCCAGCCCGGCAAGCACGATCAGCACGCCGCTGACCACGTCGGTCTCCGGGTAGGAGATGGCACCGTCGGACAGGGCCTGGAAGAACGCAGTGGCCGAGATCCAGGCCAGGCCGAGGCCGGAGATGACCCCGACCAGGGCAAGCAGACCGAACTCTGAGATCAGCGACCAGAAGATCTGGCGGCTCGATCCCCCGGCGGCACGGATGGCGGCCAGCTCCCCGACCCGCTCCGAGATGGCCAGCGACACCGTGTTGGCGATACCGACCAGGGCGATGATCACCGCCACGGCCAGCAGGGCGTAGACCAGGGCCAGGATCGTGTCGAGGTTGGAGCTGAGGCTGTCGACATAGGCGTCGACGGTCAGCACATCCACGGTCGGCAACAGGAGGGCGTCGGTCAGTGCTGCCTCATCGGCCGCACCGAGGATGTAGGCGGTCGTGGCCGGCTCGGTGTAGCTCAGCACCCCGCCGAGATCGGCGGCGCCGATGACGCCCGGCGCCGGTGTGCCGGGAAGCGAGACCGCAGCGATGGCGGCAACCTCCAGCTCGACCGGCCCGGAACGGACCGTGATCGGCAGCGGATCACCAACCGCCAACCCGGTGTTGTCCGCGGTGGCCTGGTCGATCAGGACGGCCGTGCCACCGACCGCGTCGAGGGATCCATCGGTGACGTCGAAGGCGAAGGCATTCGCAAGCCCGTCGAGGTCGGCGAAGGCGATGCCGAGCGCTCCCCCGCCGGGGCCGGCCGCCTCGAACTCCAGGCCGTCACCGGGGGCGGCGGCGGTGGTGAAGATCGGGATGACCTCGGTGACCCCGTCGACCGAGGCCAGGGCGGCGACGGTCTCGTCGTTGATCGCAGGCTCCGGCTGGTTGCCGATCCCCTGGACAACGAAGTCCGCCCTGATGGCCTCTGCCGAGTCGCCGGCAACGAATCGGCCGATCGTGGCCGCCATCAGCGTGAAGAAGGCGATCAGGCTGATCCCGATCATCAGCGCACTGGCTGCGGCCGCGGTCCGGCCGGCGTTGCGCTCCAGGTTGCGGCTGGCGACCGTACCGGTCGGGCCGGCGAGGCCGAGGGCTGGCCGAGCCGAGATGGCGGCCAGCTCTACCAGCGTGCCGGCCCCCAGGTAGAGGGCGAGGAACGCCCCACCGATGCCGACGCTGGTGGCCCAGATGTTGCCCTGGGCCATCCCGATGGCCAGGCCGACCACGCCGATCGCCAGCGACGCCGCAGCGGCCAATCGCCTGGTCCGCCCGGCCGATGGCGGCTCGAGCTCGGCCGACCGTAGCGCCTCGATCGGCGCCACTGCGGTGGCCTTCCATGCCGGCCAGACCGCGGCGACCACGGTGACACCCATGCCGACGATGACCCCGATGGCGATGGCGGTCGGTGACAGGGCATTGGACCGTTCGATGACCAGACCGAGCACGTCGAGGAACCAGCCGAGGACGTTGACCCCGATGATCCCGAGCACGACCCCGATCAGGGTTCCGGCCGCACCGAGCAGGACCGCCTCCAGGACGACCTGGCTCATCAACTGGCGGCGGGTGGTACCGACCAGCCGCAGCAGCGCCAGCTCCTCGGTCCGCTGGGCCAGTGACACGGTGAAGGTGTTGGTGACGATGACCATGCCGACCACGACGGCGATCACGGCGAAGACGGTCAGGAAGGTGCTGAAGAACCCGAGGAACCCGTCGAGCGTGTCGATCTGGTCTGTCACACAGGTGGTGCCGGCCAGGACCTCCTGCCCCGGCGCCAGTACGGCGACGGCGTCGACGCTCGGGGCGGCGGTTCCCTCGGCCACCAGCACGAAGTCGTAGCCGGCGGCCGGGACGAACAGCGGGTCGGCCGGGTCGAGCAGCAGGGTCGAGGTGTAGGGGTCGTTGTCGCCGCCGCCGAAGCCGGCGATCCCGACCAGCGTCGCGTCCTGGAGGCCGGCGTCTGTCACGTATCGGATGTCGTCCCCGATCGACAGGTCGGCCTTGGCGGCCGTCGCCTGGTCGACGGCGACCTCGCCGAGTCCGGCCGGTGCTACCCCGTCGAGGATCTCGAACCCGTTGAGCGCCGAGTCGCCGAGCCACGGCTCGGCCACGTTCGCCGAAGCCTGATCCTGCCCGGAGGCGCTCCCGGTCGCGTCGAGGACCTGGGCGTACGGCAGCGAGAAGCCAACCGCCTCGTAGCCGGCGGCCTGCAGATCGTCGACAACCGTCGCCGGTACCGATGCGGCCAGCGCACCGGCCGGGCCGTCGGCCTCGGCGATCTCGGCCCCGGTCACGGCGACCTCGACCCCGTCGTAGGCCTCGTTCAGTGGGTCGCCGACATCGGCGATCGAGGTGGTCAACAGCAGCGTCGAGACGATGAAGGCCACCGACATGGCGATGGCGACGACGGTGAGGGCGTACCGGTTCCGCTTGAACCA
>JBCCFN010000137.1:0-13535 GCA_039029715.1 Actinomycetota bacterium
AAACTGGCCTTTCAACTTGTTCAATCGGGTGTCACTACCAGTGGTGGAAGGGCAAAAAATGCACCAGGACAGGCCAGCGCTGCGGTGCTGGTCGAAGTTGCCCTCGGCCGCCTTGCCCATGGCCACGTTCAGCTCGTGGATGACCCAGGCGACCATGACCTGGTTGCGGATGCCCTTCTCGGCCCCCTGGGACCGAACGGCGTCGTCCTGGCCCTCGAAGATGCCGGAGCCCTCGAGTGCGGCGGTCACGAAGTCGTCCAGCGGGGTCGCAGTGCCGTAGAAGGCGTCGAGGCCGTGGCTGCGATCGTCACGGGCGGCGAAGCCACCGATCGAACGCATCGACCCGCTGCTGTTGACCGAGTTCACGCCTTCCCGGTAGATGGTCTCGACGGCGGCGAAGTCACCGGCGTCTAGCAGATCACCGATCGGGCACAGGTCGGCGACGACCAGCCGATGGGAATCCACATTGGAGGCGTAGGCGTAGCCGCCGTCCTCGGCGGTGGCGTCGACGTCGCCGTCGGCCGGGGCCGATGCGCTACCCGAACCACTGGCCGAGCCAGAACCGGAGGCCGATGCACTGGCGCTGGCGCTGGCACTGGCCGAACCGGAACCGCTGCCGGAACCGGAACCCGAGGCGCTGGCACTGGCCGAACCGGAACCGCTGCCGGAACCGGAGCCGCTGCCGGAGCCCGAACCGGAGCCCGAGCCACTGCCGGAACCGGAGCTACCGGAGTCGGACTCGTCCCCGATTTCTCTAACGCTGGCGCCGTCGTCGTCGCTGCCGCACGCCGCAGCAACGAGCGCAAACGCGGCAAGGATGCCCAACAGGGCGAGTTTGAATGAACGAGTCATTTTCGGTCCTTTCTTAGACCGCGGAATGATAAGCATGCCTACCACTCGTTCCCACTATCCGGCCCGGAGTTTTTCTCAGCCAGCGTTGAGCTCGCGGTAGACCGCGGGGACCACGTTCCGGAGGTAACGGCCGAGGCGGATGAAGCTCTCGCCCTCGGTCCGGAAGTGGTAGCTGATCGGCACCTCGGCCATCCGGAACCCCTTGGCCAGGAGGTCGAGGGTCAGGACCTGGGCGTAGTTGAAGTCGTGGATGATCTCGGCCTCCACCGCGGCGGCCGGGGAAAAGGCCCGGTAGCCGGTCTGGCCGTCGGTGATCTTGGTCCGGGCCACGACCGACAGCACCGCGGTCAGGACCCGGTTGCCGAACCGGCGGTGGGGCCGCATGTGATCGATGCGGCCGAGGAACCGGCTACCGGTCACGTAGTCGGCCTCACCCTTGAGGATCGGGGCGACCAGGGCGTCCAACTCCTCCGGCGGGTACTCCCCGTCGGCGTCGCAGAACACCACGACCGAGGACCGTCGGCGAACCCCCTCAGACAGGCCGACCCGGACCGCGGCGCCGAGGCCACGGTTCCGGTCGAGCGAGAGCACCTCGGCACCGGCTTCCTCGGCCCGAGCGACCGTGGCGTCCACCGAGCCGTCGTCGACGACCAGCACCTCGACCGGGAGGCCGCAGACCTCGTCCGGGACCCGGGCGACGCACGGACCGACCGAGGCCTCCTCGTTGTAGGCCGGCATGAACAGCAACACCGGGCCATCGGCCGCCGTCTCCGGCGGCGAGGCGACCGGTTCGGACCGCCGAGCCAACCGGAACCGGCCGAGCATGCTCGGCGCAGGGACCAGGAGCCCGACCAGGCCGAACACCAGCGAATAGGCGGTCTTCAGGCCGTGGGCACCGAGTGCGGCGACCAGGGCGACGTCTGCGTCCACCCCGACGGCGGCGTATGCGGCAACCGACGCCGCCTCGTAGGTGCCGAAACCGCCGGGGGCGATGGCAGCGATCTGGGCCGCAACCGCCACGGTGGCGATCAGGATGGCGTGTCGCCACGACAGGTCGACCCCGACCCAGCGGGCGGCCTCCCAGACCACGACCGACTCGGCCAGCCAGGCTGCGCCGGCCAGAGCGACGACCCGAGGTCCGGCCAGCTGGACCGCGTCTCCGGCGCCGGCAGCGATCCGGACCAACCATCGCCAGCCGACGATGGCCACGACCAGGACCACGGCGAACAGGACCCACCCGATCGGACCGACCAGGTCGACGAACACGGTTGGGGCGACGACCGCCCCGATGGCCAGCATCGTCAGGACGTCTGCCGCCCGGAGGGTGACGGTCGAGGCGGTGGCGGCATCGACCGGGACGCCGGCCCGACGGACAACGCTGAGCACCCGCAGCGGCTCCCCGAGGCGGAGCGGCAGGACGTGATTGGCCCCGAGGGCGACGTGGATCCCACTCCAGGCCTGGCCGGCGGACAGTCCGGGGAGGACCAGTCGCCAGGCGACGGTCCTGAGGACGAATGCCGCACCGAAGCCGAGCAGGGCCAGCAGCACCGGGCCGGGACGAGACTGGGCCCGGTCCACCGCATCGGCGACCAGGGCGGTGTCGACGGCCCCGGCGATGATCACCACCGCCAGAGCGGACACCACGACCACCAGGATCGCCCCCGGCACGCCAGTGGTCACTTTCGATCGAACTCCCATACCGTTTCGAGGCTACTCGCTGCGGTTAGGACTTCTTTACACAAATCTGCCCGAGCGGCGGTGGGCCGGGCATACTCAGTCGGTGCATGCGGACGGGCAGGTGACACCGCGGCCGACCCTCGGTCGGCGGTTGCTGCTGATCTGGCTCGTCACGTTCGCAGTCGGTCTGGTCGGCTTGGACGCCAGGGCCACCTACGGCGCTCGGGTGTCGGCAGACGAACCGCAGTACCTGATGACCGCCCTCAGCCTGGCCGAGGACTTCGACCTCGACGTCTCGGACGAGATCGAGGAGGAGCTCTACCTCCCGTTCCACGAGATCGGGCTCAACACCCAGACGATCGACCTCGACGACGACGGCCAGCGGATCAGCCCCCACGACCCGCTGCTGCCCCTGGTCCTGGCCCCGGCGATGGGCCTCGGTGGCTGGGCGGCGGCCAAGGCCATGCTGGCCGCCATCGCCGGGCTGACCGCAGTGGCGACCGCCTGGGTTGCGGTGCGACGGTTCGGGATCACGGTCGGCACGGCCACCGTCGGCACGATCGCCCTGTTCGCCAACCCACCGCTGACCGCCTACGCCACCCAGGTCTACCCGGAGATGCCGGCGGCGCTGGCGACGATCATCGGCCTCGGTGCGGTCCTCGGGATCCAACGGAACCCCGGCGACGGGGACGGCCGGATCCCGGTCGGGCCGGTGGTGGTGGCGGTGTTGGCCATCATCGCCCTGCCTTGGCTGTCGGTGAAGTACGTGCCGGTCGCCGGGGTCATCGGGCTCGGGCTCCTCCTGCGGCTCGACCGGATCGAGCGCCGGGCCGCGGTGCGGACCACCGCCGTCCTCGCCGTTTCCGGCGCCCTGTACCTGCTGCTCCACCAGCGGATCTATGGCGGGTGGACCGTATACGCGGCCGGCGATCACTTCGTCGACGGCGAATTCCTGGTCGTCGGCTCCAACCCCGACTACTTCGGCCGGTCCCGCCGGCTCGCCGGCCTCCTGATCGGCCGCTTCTTCGGCCTGGCGCCGTGGGCCCCGGTCTACCTACTGCTGCCGGCCGCCGTCGGCGCGTTCGCCCGTCGGGGCCGGGAGGTCATCCTGGCCCTCGCCGTCCTGGCTACCGGCTGGGGGGTTGCGACCTGGATCGCCCTGACCATGCACGGCTGGTGGTGGCCCGGCCGGCAGGTGGTCGTGGTCCTACCGGTGGCGGTCATCGCCATGCTGGCCCTGGTCGATGGCCGGCCCCGTCGGCTGATCGCAGCCGGTGCGCTCTCGCTGCTCGGCGTCGTCAACTGGTGGTGGCTGGCGTGGGAAGCCTCGACCGACCGTCGAACCATCATCGTCGACTTCTTCGAGACCGAGGCCCTGCCGTACCGGATCCTGTCCCCGATCTTCCCCGACCACGCCAACTATGACGTGATCGACGTGGTCGTCACCGTGGTGTGGACCGTTGCCATCCTGGCCACCGTGGTCGCCGGATGGCGGCAGGCAACGCCGCCGTCACTCCCCGATCAGCAGCCGGGCCGGGACGAGGACCGGCCGGGGGAGGATCAGGAGGCCCTGGCCTCCGCCGTGCCCGAGGGGGATCTCCCCTCCCGCTGACGATGCCAGACCCACTGGGCGGACAGCCCGTCCTCCAGTGAGGTGACCGGCCGCCAGTCAAGCGCGGCTGCCGTGGCCTCGACGTTTGCCGTGGTGACGGCGGGATCCCCGGGAGGGGAGGCGACGGGGCGGAGCACCGGCCGGCGGCCGACGATCCCCTCGACTGCGTCGATCACCTCGTTCAGCGACGTCACACAACCGCCGCCGACGTCGAGCGCCAGGCCGGCCACACGGTCGATCGGCACGGTGCCGGCGGCGACGGTGGCGGCGACGACGTCCGCAACATAGGTGAACTCCCGCTGCTGATCGCCACGTCCCCGGAGGGGGAACGCCGGCCCATCGAGGCAGGCCTCGAACAGGCGGTGGAAGGCCATGTCCGGCCGTTGCCGGGGGCCGAAGACGGTGAAGTACCGCAGGTTGACCACGGCCAAGCCCCGGTGGGCGTACACGCCGGCCAGCTGCTCGGCCGCCGCCTTCGACGCCCCGTATGGACTGATCGGGCCGACCGTCGGCGCACCATCGGCGGCGGTGTTCCCGTAGACCGAGGAGCTGGAGGCCAGCACCACCCGGCCGACCCCGGCGTCGAGCGACGCCTCCAGGATCCGCTGGGTCAGCAGCACGTTCTGCTCACAGGTCTCGGCGAAGCCGGACCCCCACGAGGGTTGGACCCCGGGTCGGCCGGCCAGGTGATAGATGGTGTCGACCCCATCGAACCGGGCCGCCAGGTCATCGACCGACAGCTCGAGCAGGTCGGTCGCCTCGAACCCTCTGCGGGCCCAGGGGCCAACGGATTGGACGTTTGACCGCTTCATCGCCGGGTCGTACCACGGGTCGAGGCTGTCGACGCCGGCGACTTCGGCCCCGTCGGCGAGCAACCTGGCCACCAGGTGGGATCCGATGAAGCCGGCGGCCCCGGTGACGACCGCCCGCGGTGCCGAGCCCGTTCGGGCCTGATCATCGTTATCGTGGCCCGGTGCCATTAGGGAGACCTTACAAGACCGACCATCGAATCCACCACGCCGACCGATGAGCGAAGTCGTCGTCCTCGGCGGTGGACCGGCCGGCCTGATGGCCGCCGACCGCCTCGCCCTTGCCGGGCACCGGGTCACCCTGCTCGAAGCCTCGGACCACCTCGGCGGGATGTCCGCAAGCATCGAGGTCGGTGGGCAGCGGGTCGACCTGGGCTCCCATCGGCTCCATCCGGCCGCCCCCGAGGACATCCTGGACCTGATCCGGGAGCTGCTCGGGCCGGACCTCCAGACCAGACCCCGGTCTGGCCGGCTCCGTCTCGGTGATCGGTGGGTCGGGTTCCCGCTGCAGTTCGGCAACCTGGTCCGGACCCTGCCTCCGGCCCTGACCGCCAGGCTGGCGCTCGACACCGCCGGGACCACGATCGGCGGACTCCGCCCAGGCAAGGCGGCGGCAACGTCGTTCGCCGAGGAGATCCACGCCCGCTTCGGACCGACGGTCGGGTCCGGGTTCTACGGACCGTATGCCCGCAAGCTGTACGGGACCGAGCCGGAGGACCTCGACGTCGAGCTCGCTGACCGGCGGGTGGCGGCCAGTTCGCCGGCGGACATCGCCCGCCGGGTCCTCCGGGCGAGCCGAGCCTCCGGCCGGGTGTTCCTCTACCCCAGGCGAGGCTACGGCCAGATCATGGAGCGCTTGGCCGATCACGCAAGCGACGCCGGGGCCGAGCTGCGGACCGGGACGCCGGCCACCGCGGTGCACGTCGAGAACGAGGGCGTCTCGATCGACACCCCGGACGGCCCGATCCGGGCCGATGTCGTCCTGGCATCGATCCCCCGGACCGTCCTGGCCCGGCTGCTGCAACCCGCACCCCCGGACGAGGTCCTGGCCGCGGTCGACCGCCATCGGGTCCGGGCCATGGTCCTGGTCTATCTGGTGCTCGACCAACCCCAGTACACGCCGTTCGACGCCCACTACGTTCCGGACGACGGCTATCGGGTTGCCAGGCTGTCCGAGCCGAAGAACTACCGGGACGGGGAGGACCCGGCGGACCGGACCGTGCTGTGCGCCGAGGTCCCGTGCTGGCCGGGAGACGACATCGCAACCGCGGACGCGGCCAAGCTCGGGGAGCTGGTGGCGGACGAACTCGGCCGGCTCGGCCTCCCCCACCCGGTACCGGCGGCGGTCGAGACCCGCTACCTTCCGAGCGTGTACCCGGTCTATGACCGGGCCGGGCGGGACGACCGAGCCACACTGGACCGGTGGGCCGCCGATCTGGGTCCGGTCTTGCCGTTCGGCCGGCAGGGCCTCGGCGTGATCGACAACCTCCACCACGTCCTTGGCATGGGCCATGCGGCAGCAGAGGTGGTTCGGAGCGACGGGTCGATCGACCGGGACGCCTGGCACCGGCACCTCGCCGCCTTCGCAACCAACACCGTCGAGGACTGACCGACCAGGATCGACCAGGACCAACTTTTGCTACCCCTGTCAGCAGCGGTATGGTGTGGAGATTGGCGTGAGTTAGCCAACCCTAACCAACGACGGACACCGAACACTGCAGGTACCTATGCGGGCAGCCCAGACCAGCCTTGCAGCCCTCACGGTGTTCTGTCGCGCCGGAAGCGCAGGGCGGCGGCCATGGTGATCTGCCACTGCCGGGCCGTCAACGACCGGGTCATCCGACTGGTGGCCAGTGGGCCGAACGTGACGGTCGCCGATGTGACCGAGCAGTGCGGGGCCGGGGGTGACTGCGGCGGCTGCACCGATGCCATCGAGCAGCTCATCGCGATGACCCAACACGCCGAGGAGGCGGTCCGGTAGCCTGTCGGCCATGCAAGGCTCACCGAAAATCATCGAATTCCTCAACGAAGCACTGACTGCGGAACTGACCGCCATCAACCAGTACTTCGCACACGCAAAGCTGTGCGAGAGCTGGGGATGGGACAAGCTCGCAGCGAAGTACCGCGAGGAGTCAATAGAAGAGATGCAGGACGCCGAGAAACTGATCGATCGGATCCTGATGCTCGACGGCATGCCGAACCTCCAACGGCTCGGATCCGTCAGCGTCGGCGAGACGGTCGAGGAGCAGCTCGGCGCTGACAAGGCGCTCGAGCAGGCGGCGATCGACCGCTATCGCCGGGGCGTGACGCTGGCGGTCGAGGAGGCCGATCCCGGAACCCGGGACATGCTGGAGCAGCTCGTCGTCGGCGAGGAGCACCACCTCGACTGGATCGAGACCCAGGAGACGATGATCGCCGACATCGGCATCGAGCGGTATCTCCAGGCCCAGATGAGCGCCTGATCTTCCCGGGGGACAGAGCCTTGCACGTGCTGTCCCTTTTCGGGTTAGGTCGGCCTAACCTACTCCGGTAGGAGTGGCGCCTCCGCTGATGGGGGCTGCCCTATCGGAGGAGAGTAACAATGACCACCCGCACCACCACCGGCCGCCGCTTGGCGGCCGTGGTCTTGTCCGTCGGCCTGATCGCCGCCGCCTGTGGCGACGACGACGAGACGGCGTCCGCATCCGCATCCGGTTCGGGAACCGGCATCTCGGCAGACGATGTCGCCCAGGAGACGGACAACGAACTGATCCAGGAGGCCGTCGACGGCTACCGGGCCTACGTCCAGGAACAGATCCAGACCATGCAGGCCGAGACCACCGTGTTCACCGACGCGGTGCGGGCCGGTGACATCGACGGGGCGAAGGACCACTACCAGATCTCCCGCCGCCCGTGGGAGCGGATCGAGCCAATCGCCGGCCTGATCGAGGACATCGACGGTGCGGTTGATGCCCGAGAGGACGACTTCGAAGGCCCCGAGGATCCGAACTTCACCGGTTGGCACCGGCTGGAGTACCACCTGTGGATCCTGGAGGACGTCAGTGACGCCGGCCCGGTCGCCGACCAGCTGGACGCCGATCTCCAGGTCCTGGCCGACACCGCCGAGACCCTGGAGCTTCCGCCGGGCGTGCTGACCGTCGGTGCCCTGGAGCTGATCGAAGAGGTCGCGGCCCCGGACGGCAAGCTGTCCGGCGAGGAGGAGCGGTACTCCGGGACCGACCTCTACGCCTTCCAGGCAAACGTCGAGGGCTCGGAGGCCCTGGTCGATCTGCTGGCCCCGGCGCTCGAGGAGGCAGATGCCGAACTCCTCGGCACGATCAACGGCCAGTTCGATGAGCTCTACGCACAACTTGGGGCGCTCGGTTCTTACGAAGCGGGCTTCATCAACTACAACGATGTTACCGAGGATCAGAAGTCCGAGTTCGCCGCAACCCTTGGGGAGCTTTCGGAGTCGCTGTCCCTGCTGAACGGCGTCCTCGGTCTGGAGTAGTACCGAGTCGGGAGGAGCCCGGACGATGGAACCGCACAATCGACGCCGTTTCCTTGCCACCGCCGGAGCGGCCGCCCTGGCGGCCACTGCGGTCTCGTGCACCAACGGCGATGACCAAGACGCGACGCCGTCGTCCGGCTCCTCCCGAACCTACCCCTACCTGGGCACCCACCAGGCCGGCGTGACGGCGCCGGCCGCCGCCGCCGGCATCGTGGCCGGCCTCGACGTCCGGGCCGAGAACCGGACCGAGCTTGCCGAGACGCTCACCAAGTTGGGGGTCAGCATCGAACAGGTCATGAGCGGTGAGGCCTACGAGGACCGGGCCGGGGGCTTTCCTGCCCTCGACACCGGCATCCTTGGCCCGGACATCGGGCCGGCCGGTATCTCGGTGGTCGTCGGCTACGGCAACTCACTGTTCGACGACCGCTTCGGCCTGGCGGACCAGAAACCGGTCGAGCTGCAGCGGATGCCGAAGTTCGGCAACGACTATCTGGTCCGGCCGGAGCGCAGCCACGGGGACCTGTCCCTGACCGTCAATGCGGACAGTAGTGAAGCCGCGGTCCACGCCTTCCGCCAGCTGCTTCGAGAGACCCGGGGCGACCTGGTCCCCCGGTGGATGCGGGAGGGCTTCAACAAGCTCATCGCCGAAGACACCCCGGGGGTCGCCCCGGTCCGGAACCTGATGGGATTCAAGGACGGGACGGCAAACCTCGACGCCGGTGACGAGGCGCTGATGAACGACCTCGTGTGGGTCGCCGAGGAGGATCAGCAGCCAGCGTGGGCGGTCGGCGGGACCTACCAGGCCATCCGGGTGATCCGGATGATGGTCGAGTTCTGGGACCGGACCCGGCTGAACGAGCAGGAAGGCCTGTTCGGCCTGCGCCGTGACACCGGCGCCCCACTAGGCCAGGAACGGGAAGAGGACATCCCCGTCCACGACGGGTTCGAGTCCCACATCGCCCGGGCGAACCCCCGCACGCCAGGTAGCGAGCGGAACCTGATCCTCCGGCGTGGCTTCAACTACGTCGGCGGCCTCGACCAGAACGACCAGCTCGATCAGGGTCTGATCTTCGTCTCCTACCAGCGCAGCCTGGAGAGCGGGTTCATCACCGTGCAGCGCCGGCTGGACGGTGAGGCGCTCGAGGAGTACATCAGGCCCCTCGGCGGCGGATTCTTCTTCGTCCCACCGCCGCCGGCCGACGGCGAACCGCTCGGCGCCTCCCTGCTGGCCTGAACACCCCGACCGGGCGGCCGTTCTCCCCCACGAATGTTGCCAGCGCGCACGTTCGGTGATAGGAATGCCTAATCCTCCTGCATAGGGGGAGTTCAGGTAATGAGCGGTCGAGGTTCGGCCGACGCCCGTGCTGCGGGCATCGGCTGCGGGAGGTGCCATGGGCGTCAGCAATACCGTCAGGCAGACGACCCGCAAGAACCTCGGCACGGTGACCGCCGCCGAGGACATCGGTGACGGGCTGCGACACTTCACTTTCTCTCCCCGGGAACAACGGCTGTCGTGGCAACCGGGCCAGGGCATCGGGGTCATCGTCGACCCCGATGGCCGGTCCCTCAAAGACCGGTGGCGGCATTACACGATCGCCGGTCGAACCGACGACGGCTCGTTCCGGATGCTGCTCTCGAAGCATGGCGGCGGCGGACCGGGGGTGGAGTGGGTGCTCGGCCTGGAACCGGGAGATTCCTTCGTGTTCATGGGCCCCGGCGGTGGACCGAAGCTCGACCCGGCCCATGACCACTACCTGTTGGCCGGCGACCGGACCAGCGTGGCCTCGATCACAGCCATGGCCGATGCCCTCCCGGCCGAGGCGAAGCTCGACGTGGTGATCGCCACGCCGGACCCGACCACCGCAACCCTCCCGACCACCAGGCCGGACACCGCGGTGACCTGGGTCGCAGCCGAATCAGCGGACGAGATCGAACAGGGCCTACTGACCGCGGTCGATGACCTGCCGATACCGACCGGGCGGGCCTACATCACCGGCGAGCTTGCCACGGTCAAGGCCATCCGCAAGCGATTGACCGAGCGCGGCCTGTCCGGCCGCCAGATCGGTACCCATGCCCATTGGGCCCCAGGGAAGCGCGGCCTGTGACGGTCGGCCGCCGACACCCCTGAAGATGAGACCGTCAACCGAGGTGGCGTAGTGACAACGATGACCGGGAGGCTGCTGCGCCTCCTGCTGGCCATGGCCCTCCTGGCCGCTGCCTGCGGTGACGACGGCAACGACGAGTCGGAGGCAAGCGCCTCGACGGCGGAGGAGACGACCACCACGGTCGCCGAGGCGCCGGAGGAGACCACGACGACCGAGGCGGCAGACACCGCCTTCCCCCGGTCGATCGAGCACAGCCTCGGCACCGTCGAACTCGAGAGCCAGCCGGAGGTCATCGTCCCCCTCTTCGGCGAGATCCTCGGCGAGCAGCTGATCGCACTGGGAGTCGAACCGGCCGGTGCGCTGCCCTACATGAGCCCGTTGCCGGCCACCAGCGAGACCTACGGCCTCGAGGCGCTCTACGACGTCACCCCGATCGGCTCGGGCTTCGAGCCGAGCCTGGAGCTGATCGCCTCGCTGCAGCCGGATCTGATCATCTCGGACGACCAGTTCTTCGGTGGCGTCTACGACCAGCTGAGCGCCATCGCCCCAACCTTCGTCCTCGACGTGTTCGCAGACGACTGGAAGGCGAACTTCCGGGCGGTGGCCGAGGTGGTCGGCCGGGAGGAGCGGGCCGAAGAGGTCATCGCAGACTACGACGCCCGTGTCGCCGAGCTGGCACCGGCGACGGCGGAGTTCTTCGGTGACGGCACCGTGGCCGTCGTCCAGGGCGTGTTGGCCAATGAGCAAGCCACCGCCGGAGGCGGCGGGGCTCGCATCTACGGCATCGACACCAACCCCGGTCGGTTCCTGACCGACCTCGGCCTCACGGTCTGGGAGCCGGCCGATCCTGGCGGCTCGGAGATCGCCCCGTCGACCTTCGAGGTCAGCGCCGAGACGATCGCCACGATCGACGCCGACACCATCCTCTACCTGATCGAACCGGACCGCTTCGCCGACCCCGAGGCCGTCCTGGCCGATCCACTGTGGCAGGCGACGCCAGCGGCCGGCGAGGATCGCCTCCTGTTCCTCGATTTCGGGACCCAGGCCCGTCTCGGTGGTCCGCTCCACAAGTTCGTGGCCCTCGATGCCATGTCGGCCCTGATCGGCGGTGAGGAGACCGGCGGCGTGACGCCGGCGCCCGTACCGGACGTCGTGGACGACGGCGGCGGCCCGGTCACCGTCCTCGATGTCGGGGCCGAGGCTGGGGCGACCCAGATCGGCCAGTTCGCCTCGTTCTCGCCCGGGCTGGCCGAGGCGGTGAACGGGGAAGGTCCGGTGACGGTGTTCCTGGTCAGCGACGAGGGACTGGGGCTGGCCCAGACCGGCAACCCCGAGTTCGCAGCCGCCCTGCAGGCCGACTTCGGCCTGCTGGACGAGGTGCTCCAGTACCACGGCGTTGCCGAGCGGTTGACCGCCGAGGAGATCATCGCCGCCGGCGAGATCTCGACCCTGCTCGGCGAACCGATCACGGTCGAGGTGGTCGACGATGCGGTGGTGCTCAACGGTGGGCAGGCCACGGTCACGATGGCAGACCTCGAGGCAGACAACGGGATCGCCCATGTCATCGACAACATCCTGATCCCGCCGTCCCGGGTCGCCGAGTTCGGCGGCTGAGATTCTGGTGCGGTACTAGCCGACTGCGGACAGCAGCAGCAGCGACACCAGCAGACCCCGCCCGAGCAGCAGGGTCGCCTCATCGAGGTTTGCCTGAATGTTAAGCATGGCTAATATCTAGCAAGGAACGCTCCTTTTCTCAATGGGGCCAGACAGCGGGAGCACTCCGTGACAGACGTGGCGATCACCGGTTTCGACGCCGAGCCGGCGGCGGACATTCGCTATGCGCTCGAGCATCTGGAGGGCAACCACGCGGATTCCATCGTCTTCATCGCCGCCAACGGCCCGAACCCGGTGGCCGGGATCACCGACGCAACCATCAGTGCGGTCGACCCCGACGGCATGACCCTCGGGGTGACGGCGGCCGGCGGGACGACCGATCATCGCCTCCCGTTCGCCGAGCCGGTGGCGGACATGGAGCAGCTTCGGGGACAGCTGATGGGCTTCCTCGCCGCGGCAAGGGCCGCCGCCCCCGAGGCCGAACCGACAAGCATCGAACGGGAGATCGCAGCCACCAGCTCGCTGGAAACCAGGGTGGTGGAGGTCACCGAGGTCACCGACGTGACCTCGACGATCGTCGAGGTGACCCTCGGCGGCCTCGACGGTCTGCCGGCCCTCGGCGGCGACGAGTTCTTCTACCTGATGATCCCCTCGGCCACCGGGCCGAACGTGCTCACGTCCGGGGTGACCATGACCGAGCTGTTCGCCCTTCCCGAGGACCAGCGGCCCCATGGTGCCTACTACACCTCCCGGCGCCGGCGGCCGGAGGTCGACGAGATCGACCTGTGGATCGTACGCCACGGCGAGGTCGGGGTCTCCGGTTGGGCCGGCCAAGCGACGCCTGGTGATCGGGTCGCCATCTGGGGCCCGCGGCGGGCCTATGAGCCGCCGTCCGGCACCAGCAGCCACCTGCTGGTCGTCGACGAGACCGGCCTGGCCGCAGCGGCCGCCATCGTCGACGGCCTCCCAGCCGACCACCCGGCGACCGTGATCGCCGAGACCGGCGACGAGGCGCCACCCCCGTTCCCGACCAGACCGGGGATCGAGTATCGGTGGCGCTCCCGCAACGGCGCTGCGCCGGGCACCACCGGGACCCTGCTGGCCGCCGTGGAGGCGAGCGACGTCGACGTCGACGGTTGCTACGCCTTCGGCGCCGCTGAATCTCGGGCCATAAGTGCGGTCCGGCGCCATCTCCGTCATGATCGGGGGATGGGAGCCGACCAGGTGCACATGACGGGGTACTGGCGCCGAAGCGCGTGAGCGCAACCCAGGCGGCGCTGGAGGCCAACCTCCCCCGGTACCGACGCCACCAGCTGGCGGCCGGGGCCCTGTTCTGGATGCCGACGGTCTTCCTGTTCCTGCTCGACCGGGTCGGC
>JBCCFN010000138.1:0-13172 GCA_039029715.1 Actinomycetota bacterium
CAGGGTCATGGCCGATCCGGCGATGACGATCAGGCTCTGCTGATCGATGATGTTCCGGAGGTTGGCCGTGGTGAGGAACACGTCCGAGCTCAGCCACAGCCCGATGAACAGCGCCAGGGTGATCCAGACGATCCCGTACTCGGCCGGGCCGACCCGCCGCAGCCGGCCGAGCAGGTCGCTGTTCGTCGCCGGGGACGGGGCCGGCGTCGGTGTCTGCGTTGTGGACGCGGTCATGCGGCGTCCACCCCGAACGCCAACGCCATCAGCTCGGTATCGGTCGCCTGTTGCCCGTCCAGTTCGCCGGCCACTCGGCCCTCCTTCATGACGATGATTCGGTGGGAGATGCCGAGGACCTCGTCGATCTCCGAGGAGATGGTGAGGATCGCCATCCCCTGGCTGGCCAGTTCGACCAGCAGGTCATAGATCGCCCGTTTCGAACCGACGTCGACCCCGCGGGTCGGTTCATCGGCGATCAGCAGCTTCGGTGGGTCGACCAGCCACCGGGCGAACAGCGCCTTCTGCTGGTTGCCGCCGGACAGTTCGAACATGGGCGAGTCGATCGATGCCCCGGTCAGCTGGACGTCTGTCGTCGCCGCCGCGACCTCGGTCCGCTCGCTGTCGGACCGGATCACCCCGGCGGCGGCGAACCGATCGAGGTGGGGGAGGCTGACGTTGTCGGTCACGGACCGGCCGAGCAGCAGGCCTTCGGTTCGTCGTGACTCCGGGATCATGGCCACGCCCTGGTCGATGGCGTTGCGGGGCGACGAGGGTTCGTACGGTGCACCGTTGAGGGTCATGGCGCCGGCGGTCGGTCTGGTCGCCCCGAAGACCGCCCGGCCGACCTCGGTCCGGCCCGAGCCGACCAACCCGGCCAGGGTCACGATCTCGCCGGCCCGAACCTCGATCGACACGTCTTCGAACTCCCCGGCCCGGCCCAGGTCGGTGACCCGGAGCACGACGGCCGCATCATCGGCCACCGGCCGGCGCTCGGGGTAGGCGGCGTCCAGTCGCCGCCCGGCGATGCCCTCGACCAGGCTGGCCCGATCCTCCTCCGCGGTCTGGCCGGTCCGGATCACCTGGCCGTTGCGAAGCACGGTGACCCGATCGGAGAGCTCAAGCACCTCCTCCAGGAAGTGGGACACGTAGATCACGGTCACGCCGCGGTCGGCCAGGCTCCGGAGGCTCTGGCCGAGGGCCGCCGCCTCGCCATGGGACAGCCGGGCGGTCGGCTCGTCCATCACCACCACCCGGGCGTCGCGGGCGAGCGCCCGCAGGATCTCGACCCGCTGCTGCTGGGCCACTGGCAGGGCGCCGACACGGGCCGTGGGGTCCAGCTCGATCCCGTACCGCTCGGTCAGCGTCTCGAATCGGTGCAGTGCCGCACGCCCGGACAGGATGCCCCGGCGGCTTGACTCGATCCCGAGGAACACGTTGTCGAGTACCGATCGGGTCGGGACCAGCGACAGCTCCTGCGCCACCATGGTGATGCCGAGGTCCAGTGCCGCCTTCGGCGACCGGAGCTGGACCGGTGCGCCGTCGATCAGGACCTCGCCCTCGTCCGGCTGATGGACGCCGGCGATGACCTTGCCGAGCGTCGACTTGCCGGCACCGTTCTCGCCGACCAGGGCGTGCACGGTGCCGGCGCCGATGGTGACGTCGACGGCGTCGAGCGCCACGGTCCCACCGAACCGCTTGGTGAGGCCGCGGCACTCGATCATCGCCGTCCCGTCATCGTCACGGACCCTCAGCCGTCCCACTGCGGCGTGAAGTCGCCGATGTTGTCCGGGGTCATGAGGCCACCGTTCGGCACCGACTGGGCCGGATCGACGCCGCCGATGTCCGTGCCCGCCAGGGCATCGATCATCGCCTGCATCGCCAGCTCACCCTCGGTCGCCGGGGCGCCGTAGAGGCCACCCCACCAACGGCCATCGGTCACTGCGTCCACCGCATAGGAGCTACCACCGAAGCCGATGATCAGCACGTCGTCCACACCGTCCGCCTCATCGAGGGCCAGCTCGACACCCTGCATCGACTGGTCGGCCCCGACGACGACGTCGATGTCCGAGGTCGACACCAGGATGTCCTGCATGGCGGCCAGGCCGACGTCCGGCCCGAGGTACTGACCCTCGGCCTCGGCGACCACGGTGACGGCTGAGCCGTCGACCACGCTGTCCCAACCGGCCCGGACCGCCTCGTCCAGGGGCACGCCCCGGATGCCGTAGAAGTAGACGACGTTGCACGGGTCGAGGTCTGCGCAGGCCTGGAGGGTCAGGTCGCCGATGCGCTCGCCTCGGATCAGCGGGGGCTCGAACACGGCGGCGGCGATGCCGTCGACCTGCGGCTCGACGGTGGTCAGATCGTCGCCGACCACCTGGTTGAGCACGACGACCTCGATGCCGGCGTCCAGTGCAGCCTCGACGTCTGGGATCGAGCCGGCGCCGGTCAGCGACACCAGCACGATGCCGGCGTACTGGCCGGAGCTGATGGCGTCCTGGAACTGCTGCTGCTGGAGGGCGGCGTCGAACTGGGCGTCGAACTCGACCACCTCGATACCGGCATCGGCTGCAACCGTCTCCATCGCCTCGCGGGAGGCGGCGAGCCAGGTGTTGGCCGAGCTGGCGGACAGGTAGGCGATCTGGACCGGCTCGGCGTCGTCCGCCGGCTCCTCCGCTTCCTCCTCCTCTTCTTCGGCCGCGGCCTCGGTGGTGTCTGTGGACTCCTCGGTCTCGCTGGCGGACGCCTCGGACGCGCTTGCGCTGTCCGTGTCGTCCGCTGCGTCGTCATCGCTGCCGCAGGCAGCTGCCACGAGGCTGAACGCCAGCAGCAGCGCAAGCCACCACGGCCGGTGCTTCGTCGGGTTGGGTTGCATTGGTCTCTCCCTGGGTTTCGTCGATCGGTTGCGTGGGGTCAGCGGAGCGGTCCGGCTGCCTTGATCCGGAGCCGGAGGATGTTGTCTGTCATGTAGGCCATCGTCAGCTCCTCCAGCGACACGATCTCGGTGTCGTCCGGGTCGGCCCCGATGGCCACCGCGGCGTCGATGGCCTCGGCCTTGGCCCGCGCGATCACGGCGTCTCGCCCCTCCTCGCCGACCGAGAACAGCTGGTCGATCTCGGCACTGACCGACGCGATGGCGGCGCCGATGGCGTTGGCCACGTCGAAGTCGTCCGGCCGGATGACCTCGGTTGCGCCGGCCAGTTGCTCGGGGACCAGGACGCTGCCCCCACCGACGGCGATGACCGGCTGGTCCGACCGGCTCAGCTTGACCCGGTCGATCCCGTTCTCCAGCTGATCGTCGACTGCGGCCATGGCCCGGTCGGCCAGGCCGCCGTCCAGGTGATCGACCGGCTCGGTCCCGAACGAGGCCCGTCCGGTCCGGTTGGCCACGTCGCTCAGGGTCAGGGTCGACCCGCCGTAGCACAGCGCCTCGGTGGTGAGCCGGTGGCCGACGCTGGCCGGGCCGAGCGCCACCCCGTCTGCCTCACCGCTGTCTGTGACCATGGTGCCGCCGCCGAGGGCCACCGCCAGCAGGTCCGGCATCCGGAAGTTGGTCCGGACACCGCCGATCTCCACCGGGACCGCAGACTCCCGAGGGAACCCGGCGGCCAAGACCCCGATGTCGGTCGAGGTGCCGCCGACATCGATGACCACGGCATCCTTGTGGCCAGAGAGGTATGCGGCCCCCCGCATCGAGTTCGCCGGCCCGGACCCGATGGTCAGGACCGGGAAGTCGAGGACCCGGTCGATCGCCATCAGGGTCCCGTCGTTCTGGGCGAAGTATGGCACCGCGTCCATCCCCAGGCGGTCGAGGGCGCCGCTGAGTCCGTCGACGATGCCCCGGGCCACCGAGAGGAGGGCGGCGTTGAGCACGCAGGCGTTCTCCCGTTCGAGCAGCCCGATCGAGCCCAGGGCCCCGCTGAGCGAGATCCTGGCCTCGGGATCGATCTCGCGGATCAGTTCGGCGACCCGGATCTCGTGGGCATCCGATACCGGGGCGAAGACGCTGGCCACCGCGTAGGCGTCCGGTTTCGGGTCGAGCGATGCAACGAACGTGTGGACGGCATCCTCGTCGAGGGGGACCTGCTCCGATCCGTCGAACTCGAAGCCGCCGTCGATGATGGCCTCACCGGCCGAGACGACCTGGCGCAGGTCGTCTGGCCAGGTCCACAGCGGCCGGACGGACTTGGTCGCCGGCCCGCCGATCCGCAGGACCGCGACCTTGGCCAGCTCCCGACGTTCCAGCACCGCATTGGTGGCGTGGGTGGTGCCGAGCATGACCCGGCCGATCGTCTCCGGGCCGGCCCCGGCCCGCTCCAGCACCGCCTCCATGGCGTTGCTGATCCCGCCGACGATGTCGGCCGTCGTCTCCGCCTTGTGCTTGGCCAGGACGCCGAGCGAGTTGTCGAGGATGACGGCGTCGGTGTTGGTGCCGCCGACGTCGATACCCATCCGGTAGCCGGGTCTGTTGGTCGTATCAGCCATGGAGCGTCTCCACCGGGACATAGTCGAGGTCGTAGCCGAAGGCCTGTGGACCGACGACGGCCAGGGCATCGTCGCTCCGCCACACCGGGTCACAGGGCAGGGCGACCAGGGCAACCCGCTGCCCGTAGCGGAGCAGTTCGGTGACGATCGGGCGGGCGGTGTGGACGTCGACGGCGGTGATGATGTCCGGCACGCTGGCCAGGACCTTGCCGTCCTCGATCACGACGGCGTTCTCGTTCTGGAACTCCATCCGGAGCAGGCGGCCGTTGTCGGCCCCCGTGCCCTCGATGACGGCGGAGCCCTTTGCGAAGCCGTCTGTCGTCTGGCGATCGACGTCCGCCACCTTGCCCTCGACCAGGGCGTAGCCCTCGACCGCCTCGCACAGGGTGGTGATCGGGTCGTCTGTGGCCTGGAGCAGGATCCGTCCGACCTCGATGGCCCGGCTCATCGACTTCGGTACTGCGCCGACCTTGGCCTGGGCCACCGTCATGGGATAGAGGCACATCGACGCTTCGCCGCCCATCGCCCCGACCACGGTCCGAACCAGGGTCTCGGCCCACTTCGGGGTGACGGTGGTGAACGACACCACGTTGCCACGCTCGTCTGTCATGACAACCGGGCTGATGTCGATCCCGGCCAGGGCTGCGGTCGTCATCTGCAGCTCGGGGAACGCCCGGCCCATCAGGTCACAGTCGACGACCGGGAGCCCGCTTCTGGCGGCCCAGGTCAGGGGGAGGACCCCGTTGATCCCGCCGAGCTCGCCGCTGGAGTAGGCGACGACCTTTCGGCCGAGCTGGGCCTCTATCGACTCCCGGAGGCGGTCGCCCTCGTCGCCGGAGGCGAATTTCTCGGCCATCACGGTCGGTGCGCCGACCATGGCCGCCGGGAGGATCAGATCGTCGTCATCCAGATCTTCGAGGTCGATCAGCTTCACCGGGCCGGACGCCTCGATGGCCTGCTTGGCCATGAGGTGGCCGAGCAGCGGATCGCCCCCACCTCCACCCCCGAAGACGGCGGCACCGAGCGCGAGCCAGGACAACTCCTGTTCGCCAATTTCCATCATGGTTGTCGACGGTAGATCGGCACGACGCTGCGGTCTTCGGGCAATCGAATGAACATCTCACCGAATCTGTGCATCATGCACTAGATCGAGGTCAGACCTCGGGGTACGGTCTGGCCATGACCGACCAGCCCGGTTCCGGGATCGGTACCGGGCCGGCTGCCGGTACTGATGGGCCGCAGCGACATCGAGCGGTCCCCCTGGCCGAGTTGCGGGAGGGCCTGATTCTGTCTGCGGACGCCGATCGGTTCGCCGCCAACCCGGTCCTCCGGGTCCGGGCCGCCCGGGAGCTGGCGGACATCGAGGAGGCGGAGCCGGGGGACCTGGTCGTGCTGGACTCCACCATCCACGAGGACGTTGCCGGTTACCGGTTCGATCTGGCGGTGGCCAGAGCAAACCCCGGGGTGGCGGCCATCATCGGCGGTGAGCCGGGGCGGACCGGCCGACGGGTGGCGGCGGCGGCCGGGATCGCGCTCGGGGCGGTGGCCCCGGGCTACGACGTGCCGTCGCTTGCGGTGCTGCTCCGGGATCTCAGCCGCGGCCGTCAGCAGTCCGAGGTCGCCCTGCTCGAGCGGTTGGTCGACGCCGCTGCGGCCTGTGTCGATACCGCCGACATCGACCGACTCTTGACCGAAGCCGGTCGGGCCCTCGGTGGCCCGGTCCACCTCGAGCGCACCGCCCCCGTCGGTCCGGTCAGGCCCATCCGGGTCCAGGGCATGATCCGGTGGTACCTGGTGGTCGAGCCAGCGGGTGACGGAGCGCGTGAGGGAGCGGGTGGCGGGCGCAGCACCGGCGACTTCGACAGCCCCCTCGTCGACTCGGCGCTGTCCCATGTGGCTCGCCGTATCGAGGCGCTGCTCCAGGCCGACTACGAAGCTCGGGAGTTGCCGGAGGCGACCCGCTCGGAGCTGATCAACGAATTGCTGCTCAGCGACGCCGGTACCTCGGCCGACGCCGCCGGCCGCCTGCGGCAGGCCGGGTTCCCACTCGACGGGTCACACTGTGCCATCCGTATCGACTGTCGGAGCGTGGCCGTAGGCGACGCCAGACCCGAGGCTGCCGTTGCCACCTTCCAGGCCCAACAGCGGGTGGCCCAACTGGTCCTGGAAGGAGCTCGGCAGGCCGGTGGCATGTGGACCCGGGCCGGAACGGCGACCTCGATCGTGCTGGTGTCCAGCCGAACCACGCCGCAGGCCGAGTTGGTCAACCGGGAGGTCGGAGAGGCGGCGACGCTCGCCGTCAATCAGGCCGGCCCGATGCTGGACGGGTTGGTGCTCCATGTCGGGGTCGGGACGCCCCATCTGGGGGTCGGCGGGTTGCGGACCACGGTGAACGAGGCGACCGCGGCGGTCCGGGCGGCCAGGGATCGGGGCCGACCAAACGAGCCGAACCACTTCGACCGACTGGGGTTCAGTCGGGCGCTGTTGCAGTGGGCCGAGATCGACGGGGTCCGGGCCGTCGTCGGTGAGATCCTCGGCCCGCTCCTGGATCAGCCACCGGATCGGGCCCGGGAATCGATCGAGACGCTCCGGATCTACCTGGCGACCGGCCGGAGCGTCTCGGCCACCGCGGCGGCGCTGCATCTCCATCGCAACACCGTCCGGTACCGGGTCGACCGGATCCGCAGCCGGTTGCCGGTCGACCTCGACGACCCGGACGAGCGTCTGCTGGTCGAACTCGGCTGTCGCCTGATCGCCGGCGAACCGTCGAACTGACGATGGCCGTCCAGGTGGGCGAGCCGCTGCCCGGCCCGCCCACCAGACGGCCGTCTCGACCGGTCAGTCGAGACAGATCTGTTTCTTTGTCGAGTTGTTGAAGTCGGAGGCGTTCTCCCTGGTGTTCCAGATCGTCACGCTGGCGTAGACCCCGTAGCACGGGCCGGCATTGAGACTCTGCTGGCCGTACACGACGTTGCCGAAGGTCACCGGTGCCCCGGTGTTCGACTGGCTGTAGTAGCTCCCGTTCGCAAAGTACGTGGTGTTGCGGGTCGCCTGGTTCTCATTGCCACAGCCGGCCCAGCCGCTGACCCCGACCCCCCACGGGAAGCTGACCCCGATCGACGGATCGAAGGAGCACGTGTAGCCGCTCCACCGATGGACGACGTTGACCTTGCCAACGGTCTTGCGGGTCCAGGTGCAGGTACTACCGGAGCGGTCGTAGGTGTAGACCCGGACCCTCGGATTGCTGACCTTGATGTCGGTGTACCGGGCTTGCCGGGTGCTGCGGTACTTGCTGTAGGTGATCTTGCCGCTGACCCGAACCCTGGCGCAGACGTCGATGTCCGAGAAGTGTTTGGTGCTCCATCGGTCGTACCACTCGGTCTTGTTCGTCCAGGAACCGTTCGCACTCGCCGGGCTGGCTATCGCCACGATCGGTGCCAGCAGCGCTAGCAGCAGGATCGGAGCGAACGCACGACGTTTGGAGGGATGATGCTTCATCGTTTGTACTGCCCTTTCATGTATTCTTACTTGTTTCTTTCCTTGATATTTGACCGTCGCGAACCACACCGCTGGCGCGGTGAACTCCGGACGGGTCGCCTCGAGTGCGCGAGGGGTCGCCAAATCCCTCACCCCGGGGCTATCTAGATGCGGCGGTGATCTCTCGGCTTGGCGGCGGTACGTCCCATGGTCGGCGGTCGGGTTGGCCAGCTATGCAGTGAATTGATGAGGCCCCTGTTGATAGATGCTGCTGCGTAGACCGTCAACCCAAACGGCTGAATCATCGCCAATGGGACCGGGGGACTGCTACGACAATCGGCGGCACCGATCGTTGATCACTAGGATTCGTCTGCATCGACCCCGAACCGGCATCGTCCATTCCCCGGCTCCAGCTGCTCCTGTTGCTTGCCCTCGCGGTCTGTGCCGCGGTCCTCGGCGCGATCGGGTTGTCCGAGGCGGTCGGCGACGACCCCGCCTACCAGGACGCCCGGTTCGTCGATGTGTTGTACTTCACCGCCCAGTTGTTCGTCCTGGGCTCGGAGCCGCTCGACGGGCCGGGGCCGTTCCCGGTCACCCTGGAGATCGCCCGCTTCCTCGCCCCGCTGGCCACCGCACTGGCCATCGTTGAGGCGGTCTACGTGGTGGTGCGGGACCGGGTCGACGACTGGCGTTCGGCCCGGCGGTCCGGTCACGCAATCGTCGCCGGTGACACCGACCTGGGGTGGGCGCTGGCCGGCCGGCTCGCCACGGAGCGCCCGGTCACCCTGATCGGCTCGTCGCCGTTGCGGCGCCGGGATCTCCCGTCCCGGATGCGGGTCGTCCCCGGTGACCCGGAGCAGACCGAGACACTGCGGGCGGCCGGGGTCGCCGGCGCCAGCGTGCTCTATGCCTGCGGCGACGAGGGTGCGGCCAACGTCGGGGTCGGGCTGGCGGCCCTGGAGCTGGCCGGCGAAGGCATCAAGGTGCTGGCCCGATCCGCCGACCCCGAGCTGGTGGCTGCGCTCCAGGCTCGCCGGCTGAGCAAGACCGACGATCATGATCGGCAGCTGCGGATCGACTTCTTCTCCATCGAGGGTCTGGCGGCCAGGCAGCTGGTCGACCAGCACTCGCCGTTCGCGGGGGAGCCGGGTCCGGTGACCGTCGTCGGCGACGGCCCGTTCGGCACCGCGGTCATGACCGAGCTCGCCGATCGGCGGCCGGCCGACTGGCCCCACCCGATTCGTTGGCTGGTTGCCGACCAGGCGGCGGCCGCAGTGGTCTCGGCTCGGGGCATGGTCGACGCGGTCGTCCCATCCGGTGACGTCGACGACCTGCCACGAACCGGTCACCTCTATGTCTGTCTCGACGACACGGACGAGGCCCTCCGGGTCGGGCTCGGCCGGGTCCGGACCTGCGAGTCATCGGTGGTGATCTGCCTGCCGGCCCGGGCCGCCATCGGGGCCGCCCTGGAACCGGAATCGGTCTTCGAGAACCTCGGCGGACGGCTGGACGTCTTCGGGATCCTGGACGCCGCCGCCGATCCGGACCGGATCGAGGAGGACCTGATCGAGCAGCTGGCCCGGGGTCTCCACGACCGGTACCGAGCCGAGTTCGGGAAGCCCGGGCAGGACAGTGCTCGGCCCTGGTCGCTGCTGGACGAGCGGTTCCAGCGCTCAAACCTGGCCCAGGCGGCCCACATCCCGATCAAGCTGGCCGCCGTCAGGGCCGTGATCGTCCCGGCGCTCGACGGCCTGCCGCCGTTCGTGTTCGACGAGGACGAGGTCGAGCGGCTGGCCGAGATGGAGCACGACCGTTGGATGGCGGAGCGCCTGGCTGCGGGCGAGGTCCACGGGGAGAAACGGGACCGGGGCAAGACCCACCCGGACATCCTGCCGTGGGGCGAGCTGTCGAAAGACACCAGGAACAAGGACCGCGCGTTCGTCCGGGCCCTTCCCGCCCTGCTCGAGCAGAAACGGCTGGCGATCCTGCGGGTCGACGGGGCTCGCACGGCCGACTGCTGAGCCGCCCGGACTTTCACCCTCGTTGCCGGAGCTGCTACAAACGATGCCAACCTTGGTTCGTTTCGGGGGATCCGTGCCAGGGAGTCCAACCAGGGGGTAATCCATATGCCGATCGAGTCGTCGGGTCACAGCGCCGGAAATCCTCGGCTGTACGAGCTGATCGCAGACACACCGAAGGAGGGCGACAGCCCGACGGTGTGGGCGTGGCCGCAGCTGATCGACCATCTCAAGGTCGCCGGCCAGCCGGTCCAGGGGCCGTGGCCGCCCCATCAGGAACGTCGACCCGACCCGGACGAAGACTCGCTCCCCCGAGCGGTCCCCGACCCCGAGGGTCCGGGCGCCCGCTAGGCCGCCGGCACGACAGAAACGAGACCACGTTGTATCCCTCCCGATTCCGGTACGAGTCTCCGGCGACCCTCGACGAGGCCATCGCCCTGCTACGCAGCGGTGGCGTCGACGCCAAGGTCCTGGCTGGCGGTCAGAGCCTCATCCCGATGATGAAACTGCGGTTCGCCAGCCCGGCCCTGCTGGTGGACATCAACAACATCCCCGGGCTCGACTACCACCGGGCCGAGGCGGACGGGACCTACCGGATCGGTGCCCTCTGCCGCCACGCCGATCTCGAGAAGTCCACCACCCTCGCCGCCGACCAGCCGACCATGGCCGCAGCAGCGCCGCTGGTCGCAGACCCGATCGTGCGGACCAGGGGAACCTTCGTCGGTTCGGTCTGCCACGCCGATCCCCAGGGCGACTGGGCCTCGGTCATGGTCGCCCTCGACGGGTCGATCGTTGCCCAGGGCCCTGGCGGCCGCCGGTCGGTCAAGGTCGACGAGTTCGTCGCCGGGCCGTTCCAGACCGTGCTGGCCACAGACGAGATCGCCGTCGAGGCGGTGATCCCTGCGGCATCCGGGACCAGGGCCGGCGGCTACCTGAAGCTGGAGCGTCGGGTCGGTGACTTCGCAACCGCCGGTGTGGCGGTCGCCCTCGAGTTGTCGAACGGCTCGGTCAGCAAGGCCGGGATCGGCCTGACCGGCGTCGGGGCGTCGACCATCAACGCCACAGACGCTGCGGCCGCCCTGGTCGGCTCCGACCTCGGAGACGATGCGATCGAGCGGGCAGCGACGCTGGCGGCCGGGGTGTCCCAGCCCAGATCAGACCACCGGGGCAGCGCCGACTACAAGCGGCACGTGATCGCCACGTTCGTGACCCGCATCCTCGACAACGTCCGACGCAACCAGACCACAGCACCAAAGGCGGCCTGACATGACCAGTCTGTTCGAGGAGGTCGCCCCCAGCTCGGGCGACGACGTACCGGTCCGGCGGGTCGAGGTGACGATCAACGGCCAGCGGCGAGCGGCGGACATCGAGCCACGGCTCCTCCTGGCCCATCTGCTCCGCAACGGGTTCCGACTGACCGGCACCCACACCGGGTGCGACACCACAAACTGTGGTGCCTGCACCGTGCTGTTCGACGGCCAGCCGGTGAAGAGCTGCACCATGTTCGCCGTCCAGGCCGACGGGCACGAGGTCATGACGGTCGAGGGGATGGCCACCGCAAGCGAACTCCACCCGATCCAGGAGGGGTTCAAGGACGAGCACGGGCTCCAGTGCGGGTTCTGCACCCCGGGCATGATGCTGTCGGCCAAGGCCCTGCTGGACGAGAACCCGAACCCGACCGAGGACGAGGTCCGGTGGGCCCTGTCCGGGAACCTGTGCCGTTGCACCGGCTATCAGAACATCGTCAAGGCCGTGTTGTGGGCGGCGGAGAAGCTCCGGGAAGGCGAGGTGCAATAGATGGCACTCGATGAGGTCAAGATCGGTGGGCTCGGGGCCAGTCGGCGCCGGGTCGAGGACAACCGGTTCATCCGGGGCAAGGGCAACTACGTCGACGACGTGGTCCTTCCCGGCATGCTCCACATGGAGATCCTCCGCAGCCCGCTTGCCCACGCCCGCATCCGCTCGATCGACGTCTCGAAGGCCTGGGCCATCCCCGGGGTCCGCCTGGTCCTGACCGGCGAGATGATGGCGGCCAGGAACCTGGCGTGGATGCCGACCCTGTCCTATGACACCCAGGCGGTGCTGGCCACAGACAAGGTCCGGTTCCAGGGCCAGGAGGTCGCCTGCGTCATCGCAGACGATCCCTACATCGCCAAGGACGGCTGCGAGGCCATCGTCGTCGACTACGAGCCGCTGCCGCCGATCGTCAATCCGGAACAGGCGATGGCCCCGGACGCACCGCTGATCCGGGACGACAAGGTCAACCAGAACGACAACGTGGTCTTCGACTGGGAGGTCGGGGACCGGGACGGGACCGACCGGGCGTTCGCCGAGGCAGACCTCGTGTCGACCATCGACATGCACTACCCCCGCTCCCACCCCTCACCGATCGAGGCCTGCGGGTCGATCGCAGACTTCGACCGCTCGACAAGCAAGCTCACGGTCTACATGACCACCCAGGCTCCGCACATCATCCGGGCCGCGGTGTCGCTGGTGGCCGAGCTGCCGGAGCACATGATCCGGATCATTTCGCCAGATCTGGGCGGCGGGTTCGGCAACAAGGTGCCGGTCTACCCGGGGTACGTGATGTCGATCCTGGCCTCGATCCTGCTCGAGAAGCCGGTCAAGTGGATCGAGGACAAGTCAGGCAACCTGATCTCGACCGGGTTCGGTCGGGACGTGTACCTCAAGGGCCAGCTGGCGCTCCGCAACGACGGTCGGATCCTCGCCGTGCGGATGCACACCGACTCCGACCACGGGGCGTTCTTCGCCGACGCCCAGCCGAGCAAGTTCAAGATCGGTCTGATGCATTCGGCCTTCGCCTGCTACGACATTCCGAACGCTCACCTCACCGCCCGCGGCGTCTACACCAACAAGGCCCCCGGCGGCGTCGCCTATCGCTGCTCGTTCCGGGTGACCGAGGCGATGTACTTCCAGGAACGGATGGTCCAGGCCGCAGCGGACGACCTCGGCATGGACCAGGCCGAGTTCCGCCGGGTCAACCTGGTCAGGGACGACGACTTCCCCCACCGGACCCCGTTCGGATTCCTCACCGACTCCGGCCAGTACGAGAAGTGTCTCGACATCGGCCTGGAGGCGATCGGTTACCAGGACTTCCTGGCCCAGAAGGAGGAGGCGGCCAAGCGGGGCCGGCTGCTCGGCATCGGCATCTCGACCATGACCGAGCCACTCGGCGCC
>JBCCFN010000139.1:0-13068 GCA_039029715.1 Actinomycetota bacterium
CCGGTGCTGCGGCCGGGGCCGCACGGTCCGGCGCTGGGGCCTGGGTCGCCGGCGCTGAGGCCTGGGTCGCACGGTCAGGTGTCGTGGACGGGGCCGCACGGTCCGGCGCTGGGGCCGGGGCCGGGCGGTCAGGCGTCCTCGGGCGAGCCCGGACCTCTGGCCGAACCGGGGCAGGAGCAGACCCCCCAGGCTCGGGCCGAACCGACGGCTGGGCTCTGGCGTCTGTCCTGGCCTCGGGCACGGGAGGTCTGGTCGACGCCGGTCGCGGCTGCGTCGGTTCAGGGGCCCGCGGTTCCGGCCGGCGAGACGGCACGGTCCGTCTCGGAACCCGATCAGCACGCTCGCCCGGGTCGAACCGGGCCGCCGCCGACTCCTCGGCCGTCGAGGGACGCCGACCGTCGTTCCGGTCCCCTCCCGACCCGTCGCTCATGGACTCAGCCCCCGGAGACCGGTGGCAGTACGGCGACCTCGTCGCCGATGGCGACCGCCGTGGCCCGTTCGGCCGGCGATCCGTTGAGCCAGACCTTGCTGCCGGCCAGCACTGCGGCGAACGGCTCGCCGAACCGCCGGACGGCTTCGTCTAACACGTCGCCGACCGTGTCACCGGCGCTCTCACCCGGCAGGTCGAGCCGGTTGGTACCGGCCGATTCCCGGGCCTGTGCGAACAGGCGGAGGGTTATCACGGCGTCTATTGTGCCACGGGGAGATCCGCCCTGACTATCGGCGGCCCCACCACCGCATGCCAGACCCCCTCCCCCGCAACCGATGACCGACCGTCCAGACGTCGTGGTCGTCGGCGCCGGCCCAAACGGTCTGGCGGCGGCCATCACCGTTGCCCGAGCCGGGCGATCGGTGCTGGTCCTGGAGGCCAACGACGAGATCGGGGGTGCCTGCCGGACCACGACACTGCCCGAAACCGGAGCTCGGGTCGATCGAGGAGCTGCCATCCACCCGTTGGCGGTGGCCTCGCCGTTCATGCGGACCATCCCGTGGGACGACCACGGGCTGCGCTGGGTCTCGTCTCCGGCTGCGGTGGCCCACCCGCTCGATGACGGCTCGGCTGCGGTGGCGTGGAACGACCTCAACCGGACCGCGGCCAGCCTCGGGGACGACGGCAAGACCTACCGCTCGATCTACGGCCCGCTGGTCAGCCGGTTCGACGAGCTGGCCAGCTTCGCCCTCCAGCCGGCGACCCGGGCCCCGAAGTCGCCGCTGACCGCCCTCCGGGTCGGGCCACAACTGGCGGCCCCGGCCACGCTGATGGCCAGACGGTTCGAGACCGAGGGAGCCAGGGCGCTGTTCGCCGGCCACGCCGCCCACTCGGTCGTTCCCTTGACCAGGCCGTTCACCGCCGGATTCGGGTTCCTGCTCGGCTCGTCGGCCCATGCGGTCGGCTGGCCGTTTCCCGAGGGTGGGGCGGGCGAGATCGTTCGGGTCCTTGCCGACGTGCTCGTCGGGCTCGGCGGTCGGATCGAGACCGGTCGACCGATCGCCTCGACCGCAGATCTCCCACCGACCAAGGCGGTGGTGTTCACGGTCACGCCTCACCAGCTGGCCTCGATCGTTGGGGACGAGTTCACGCCCCGGACCCGGCGGCGGCTGCGGAAGTTCGCGTTCGGTCCCGGCGCCTGCAAGCTCGACCTGGCCACGTCTGCGCCGATTCCGTGGACCAACCCGGATGTTGCCCTGGCCGCCACGGTCCACCTCGGCGGGACGCTCGAGGAGGTGGTGGCGGCCGAGGCTGCGGTGGCAGACGGCGCCGATCCGGCCAAGCCGTTCGTCCTGCTGGCCCAGCACACGCTGTTCGACCCCAGCCGAGCCGGGGACGGGACCCACACCGTCTGGGCCTACTGCCATGTCCCGAATGGGTCGACGGTCGACCGGAGCGAGGCGATCGAGCGCCAGATCGAGCGGTTCGCCCCGGGATTCCGGGACACGATCATCGAGCGACGGGTGACGATGCCGGCCGACCTGGAACGGTCGAACGCCAACCTGATCGGCGGAGACATCGGCGGTGGCAGCTACGCAAACCTCCAGGCCGTGTTCCGGCCCGGGCTCCGGATCAACCCCTATCGGACCGACATCGACCACTACTTCATCGGCTCGGCCAGCGCAGCGCCCGGCGCCGGGGTCCACGGGATGTCCGGCCACCTGGCGGCGCTGACGGCGCTCGACCATCTGGCAGACGTCCGGTGATCACGGTCGACCCCACCGTCGGTGACGATGAGTAGTGTGGGATCGACCCCGGGAGCGTCGATGAGCGGAACATCCGGCGGGCCGATGACCCAGATGCTGGTCATCCGCCACGGCCAATCCACCTGGAACGAGGAGCGGCGGTGGCAGGGCCAGGCCGACCCGCCGCTGTCGGACTTCGGTCGGAGCCAGGCCGGCGAGGCGTCGCGGTCGATCGGCCAGGTCGATGTCATCATCTCGTCGCCCCAGATCCGGGCCGCGGAGACGGCGTCGATCATCGGCGCCGCCATCGGGGTGGGTCCGGTCCAGACGCTCGACGGTCTGCAGGAGCGGTCGGCCGGGGAGTGGTCCGGCCTGACCAGGAACGAGATCGACACCCGCTGGCCGGGCTGGGTCGACAGCGACCGGCGGCCCGAAGGATGGGAGCCGGACACCGAGTTGACGGCCAGAGTCATGGCGGCGATGGAACGGATCGCCACCGAGTTCGACGGGGCGACGGTGCTGGTGGTCTGCCACGGCGGGGTCATCATCGCCATGGAGAAGGCACTCGGCGTGAACGATGGACGGATCCCAAACCTCCACGGTCGGGTGGTCAACCGGATCGACGGATCGCTTGTCGGTGGCGATCGGTTGCAGCTGATCCCGGACGAGATGAGAACCGGCGGGGAGAGCAACCGGGTATGACGGCGATGATCACAGGACAGCTCAGCGTGTACGACGTGTTGGATCCGCCGGCCCCGCCGCCGGCGCCACCACCGCTGGCGGTCGAGGTGACCCGCAGCCGTCGGCGGAAGAAGACGGCCGAGGCCCGGGTGGTCGGGTCGACGCTGCAGATCCGGATCCCGGCCGCCTGCAGCGGTGAGGAGGAGCGGTACTTCGTCGAGCACTTCCAGCGGAAGTTCGAGCGGTCCCGGACCGCAGCCCTGATCGACCTGGACCGTCGAGCCGCTCGGCTCGCCGCCACCTATGACCTGCCGACGCCGGCCTCGATCCGCTGGGTCTCGAACCAGCACCATCAGTGGGGGTCGTGTACGCCGGGCGACCGCTCGATCCGGCTGTCTGATCGGCTGGCCGGGTTCCCGACGTGGGTGGTCGACTACGTGGTCGTCCATGAGCTGGCCCACCTGGTCGAGGCCGACCACGGGCCGCGATTTTGGGCGCTGGTCAACCGCTACCCGAAGTCGGAGCGGGCCCGGGGATACCTCCTGGCCAAAGACGAAGGCTGAGCGGCTCCGGACGCTCGGTCGTCTCGGTCAGCCGAAGCGGCCGCCGGCCAACCCGCCGGGTCAGTCGGCCAGGCTGAGGTCGAGCGTCTGCTCCTCCGGCGGGACGTCAAGCTCGATGGCGTCCGGATCGGCCTCCAGCTTGGCCAGGACGTCGTCGATGTCGTCCAGGTCGGCCGCCATGTCTCGGAGGTCATCCAAGGTCGGTAGGCGGTCGTCCGCTTCGTCTTCGATCGGCTCGATCTCGCCGGTCGTCGTCGAATCCAGCGGCGCGAGGACCGCCGGCGTGACGACGGGAACGGCGGCCGAGGTGGTGGCGACCGGGTCATCGGCCTGGGCCTCGACTCCCTCGTCGGTCCGGTCTTCGACCGGGTCTGTCGCGGTCGGGGAGGCGACCGGAGCGAAGCCGATGCTGCCGATCCCGACCTGGAACGGTGCCGGTTCCTCTGCGCCGGTCGCCGCATCCTCGAGCAGCTCGTCGACGTCGTCCGCATCCTCTGCCAGCTGATCGATTGCGACCAACGCCTCGTCGTCGAGGGCAACCGACTCCGTGAGATCGATGACGGGTTGCTCGTCCGTATCCTCTGGCTCGCCCGGCCAGGCTGATGATGCGAGTTCCGGCTCGGCCTCGACAACCGGCGCAACCTCGACCTCGAGTTCCGGCTCGGCCTCGACAACCGGCGCAACCTCGACCTCGAGTTCCGGCTCGGCCTCGACAACCGGCGCAACCTCGACCTCGAGTTCCGGCTCGGCCTCGACGACCGGCGCATTCTCATGCTCCGGCTCGACGACCGGCGCCGGATCGACCTCGGCCACCGGCACTACGTCGGACTCCGGCGCAACCTCTTGTTCGGGCTCGACGACCGGCTCGACCTCGACCTCGGGCCCCTGCTCGAAGATGGGCGCAACGTCGAGCTCGGCCTCGACCTCGACAGCGGGCTCAGCGGTGGCCTCAGCCACCAGCTCGATCTCAGGGTCAGGCTCAGCCTCGATCTCGACCTCGACCTCGACCTCGACCTCGGCAGCCGGTTCGGCGGCAGCGACCGCTTCAGCCTCGACCTCGACCACCGGCTCGACCTCGACCACCGGCTCGACCTCGGCCTCCGGCTCCGACTCGACCTCGACCACCGGCTCGATCTCGGCCTCCGGCTCCGACTCGACCTCGACCACCGGCTCGGCCTCGACCTTCGGGTCCGGTTCCGGCTCGGCGGGAGTCGACGGCATGGCCGGCTCGACGACCGCTTCCGGCTCTGCGACCCGACGGCGGGAGAAGATGGCACCAAGCCTGGTCGGCTCGAACGGCGAGCCGCCACGGCTCGGCCCGAAGCCCAGCCGATCGACAGACGAACGGTCGTCGCCCTGCTGCTGCTGACCGTCGGGATCCACGGGGCGATCGTAGCCCCTAGCCGACGGTGGTAATCGGATTCCTGGCGAACGAGACGGCGGTGACCCCACCGATGCCCTGCAGGTCCACCGGTGCCTCGGACCGCTCGACGGTGAGATCGAGGACCGTGACCGTCTCGACGCCGCCGGACAGCTTCAGGTAGGCGGCCCGCTGCCCGTCGAAGCTGAGCGAGGTCACCGTGTCGAGGTCTTCCCCGATCTTCCGATTGGCGAACTCGACGCCGCCGACCGCCAGCTCCTGGCCGATCAGGGACGTGCCGGCCTCGGTCCCGTCTCCCCGGTAGGTCACCTCGGTGTAGGCGACGGCGTCACCACCGGGGCTGAGGGCCACGGTGCCGAAGGTCGGCCGACCGGGAAACACGCAGGGTGGAGCCTCGGGCCCGGGCAGGTCGAGCTCCTGGCCGTCTGAGCCATAGAACCGCAGTTGGCCGCACTGATCGTCCTGGATGATCACCGCTTGGATGTCCCGGCTGGCGGCGAAGGCCACGATCTGTTCGTCCTCGGCCAGCTGGATGTGGGTCTGGCGCTCGAGCTCGGCGCCCGGCTCCGACAGCAGCTGGATCCAGTCGACCTGTCCCGGCGCCGCTTCCACGAAGGCCCGGGGCGAGCCATCCCAGTAGCCGACATCGAGCAGGGCACCGCCGCCGTCGAGCAGGGTCTCGGGTTCGCCCTGGGCCGGTCGGTACACGATGGCACCGGTCGACTCCTCGATCACGAGGCCGCCGCCGAGGTCATCGACTGCCCGCACGGTAGAGAGGTCGGCCAGGTCGCCGGCCAGCGGGGTGGAGATCAGCTGGGTGGCTGCCCCGTCCTCGGAGGGCGCAAGCTGCTCGGCGGCCAGGATGAACGACGAACCGCTGACGAGCAGGGTCGGGACGTAGCCGGCCGGAGGCGGGGGCACGAACTCCTCGACCCGGCTGGTCACTCCCTCGGCCAGCTCGATCTGGGAGTCGATCTGCGGCTCGTCACCGTCGACGATCGAGGTCGAGGTCGGCGGAGCGTAGGCCTCGGGGGCGACCAGATCACCACAGGCCGCAGCCAGTAGGGACGCCCCACACAAGGTGGCCGCCAAGCGAGATGCCGCGGGTCGGAGCACGCACCCATGTTGGCAGCAGATCACGGTCCTCGGGCACCATGACCCGGGTTTTGCACCGTCGCTCCCCCGAGCCCGGCGCTACCCTCAATGTGCCCCTGTGGCGCAGCCTGGTTAGCGCAGTGGACTTTTAATCCATAGGTCGTGGGTTCGAATCCCACCGGGGGCACGTGTGAGCTGCGGAGCAGCTCACCCCGAGTTTCGCGTGACGGCGAAACGTCGCTGGCTCCAAGACCGGGGTGCCAATCCGGTCAAGACGGTCCGCACAGCGTTCGGCCGCTCGCAGAGCCGCTGAACCAGCGGGGTCGATCGTGCCGTCCTGTCCCCCGCCGTCCACGGCACCTGCCCGATCCCTCATGGTTGTGAGCACATAGTGAGCGGGGGACGGCAAGGTTGGACCGGCTGCCTCTCAAGGCAGGCCCTTAGGGCCGCCCGCCGTGGACGCCTCGCCGACAGACCACCTACTCAGATCCCTCCACATAGCCGGCGCGAGAGTGGAACCTGGCCATCATTCGACGGCCAACTAGAATACGTCCATGGCCAATTCGGACCCCGGGCACAACGCCAGTGTGAGGGTTGGTGACGACGTGTCACCGGAGCATCGGGAAGCGCTCGACGCGTCGGCTGAACGAGCGCAGGAACTCAACGACGCTCACCTCGCATCGCGCACCACCGGCGACCCACTCCCCACCCACTCCGAGGCCGAGGTCCGAGCATTCGTCGAGGGCGTACGGGCCGCTCGTCGATCGGTGGCCTGACGTTCCCTGCCGATGATCGAAATCCGGTGGGACCCCGAGCCGTGGGCTTCGCTACGCCGATGGCTCGCTCCACCACCAGGCCAGCACCAACCGCCCGATCCGGATCTGGCCCTGGCCGATCTCGACCAACTCCTTGAGGTCGTGCGGGTCACGTTCGACGGATTGTCAATGCCGTTGGCAGCACCAGAACGCTTCGTCGCCGAAACGCCGGCGTCGGCCGATCTGATCCAAGTCTGGGCCAACCTCGTTGGCGCCGGCACGGTTGTTGTGGTCGGCTTCGACGTGTGGCCAACCGGCACCTACCCCGATCCGCCCACCTGGCTCGACGACGAGGTGTAGCCGACCCCTCAGTCAACGCCGAATCCTGGTTCGCCAGAGAAACTGGACCTGGATGAGCTGGGCCATGTACGTCGTGCCGATGCGGCGAGCTGGTCCTGGGACTACCCCTGGGCCTAGTTGCAGGGGCCCGCTGAGGTTGTTGACGACGGGGACGTAAGGCGTACATGAGCCTCAGAGGCACTGCGTCGTCGAACCATTGCCCGAGGTCGGCCCCAACCCGCTGAAGTCTGCCGATCCCACCCAACAACGAGCTTTCTCAGGCAGAGGGGCTCTCCCAGTCACCGCAATCGTCCCGAGCCCGTCAGGAGAGCACCCCGGTCTCGTAGGCCACGGCGACCGCAGCGGCCCGGTCTGAGACACCGAGTTTGTCGTAGATGTGGAGGAGGTGGGTCTTGACGGTGGCCTGGCTGATGTGGAGGGCGGCGGCGATGGCGGCGTTGGTGTTGCCGGAGGCGACGCCACGGAGCACCTCGATCTCACGGAGCGACAGGGCGCCCGCCTGTGGGTTGCGGACCCGGTCGACGAGCCGCTTTGCGACCGGCGGGGCGAGCACGGTCTCCCCTGCTGCGGCTCGGCGCACGGCGTCGAGGAGGTCATCGGCCGGTGCGTCCTTCAGGAGGTAGCTCGTGGCACCGGCCTCGATGGCTCGGACGATGGCCTCATCGGTGTCGTAGGTGGTGAGGACCACGATGGCTGCGTCCGCCCACCGGGCCCGGATCGCTTCGATGGCACCGACGCCGTCGAGTTCGGGCATTCGCAGATCCATGAGGACCGCCGAGGGGCGGTGGGCCAGGGCGGCCTCGACGGCCTGCCGGCCGTTCTCGGCCTCGGCGACGATCTCCATGTCCGGCTCGGCCGAAAGGAGGGCGACGATGCCGCTGCGAACGATCGGGTGGTCGTCGGCGACCACGAGCGTGATGGTCATCGTTGCCTCACCGGGAGCTGGACCGAGACGGCGGTGCCGCCGTCGTGACCGGCTTCGACCTCGAGGCTGCCACCGAGGGTTTCGACCCGTTGTCGGAGCGTGGCGAGGCCTTGACCACCGGTGAGGGTCCCACGGTCGGCGACCGTGTCCGGCGCGAATCCGATCCCGTCGTCGACGACGTCGAGCAGCACGGTGGAACCGACGTAGCTGAGGGTCAGGTGCACGGTCGATGCGTTGGCGTGGGTTCGCACGTTCAGGAGCGCCTCCTGGGCCGCCCGCAACAGCGTGGTCTCGGCGTTGTTGGCCAGGTCGATCGGTGAACCTTCGATGGTGAGTGTGGCATCCAGGTCATCGCCCAGGGTGTCGAGTTGGTGCTGCAGCGCCGCGGCGAGGCCGGATCGATCCAGTTCTGCCGGGCGCATGGCCGCCACCAACCGCCGGGCGGCCGTCAGATTCTCCTCCGCCGTCGCTTCGATACTTGCGAGGCCGGACCGCCAGTCCTCGTTCCTCTGGGTGGCGCGGCTGAGCAGCACGATCGACGTGAAACCCTGGGCCAGGGTGTCGTGCACCTCCCCGGCGAAGCGGGCCCGCTCGGCCAGGGTGGCCCGCTGCCGTTCTGACGCCGCCAGTTCGTCCCTGGTCTCCCGAAGCTCGGTGATCAGTGCGGCCTGCTCCTCGTTCTCGTCACCGACCCGGTAGATCATGATCGAGATGATGGACCCGATGGCGAATGCGGTGAACGGGGTGAACAGGGTCCAGCGTGGGCTGTCGGCCACGATCTCCGCCGCCAACCAGATCCCGCTGACGACGGCGGCAAGTGCGACGCCGACCTCGCGCCCCTTGGTGAAGCACATCGAGAACAGGGCGAAGCTGAGGACAGACCACCGGTCATCGTGGAACATCAGCGCAGCCCATCCGCCGATGGCGACGGCGATGCCGGCGTACACGGTGGACGGCGTCCAGCGACGCAAGCGCTCGCTCAGCGCAAACACCATCGCCGCCAGCACGACGACCGCCAGGGCGATCCATCCGAGGGTTGCCGGATCCGATAGCGGTGGGGTGACCGTGAGCGCCAGGGCGACGGACCACGACGCGACGGCCACACCGATCCACACACGGGTGAGGGTGGAGAGCGGGGACCGGTAGCTGGCTGCTGCGGTGCCGGTTGCTGGTTCGGCCATCTCCTTCGACGCTAGTTGGATTCGGCGCAGCGGATCAGACCCGAACCGACTCGTTGCTTCGGCCCGCCGGCAGGCTCGGAGTCTCCCGCTCGGCGCGGCTCCGCAGCTCCGTCCGAACGATCGATGCGGCCCGGACTGCGGACACGATGGCGAGGGCGAAGGTGGTCGAGCTCATCGTGGTTGTGAAGTCGGCGGCATCCCATGGCGACGCAGCACCGTCGGCGAGCCCCGTCGGGATGGAGGTGCCGAGCCACGGCGAGAGATGGAAGGCGATGGCGCCGATCATCAATGCCGTGGCTCCTGCGGCCCCGATGAGGCGGGTCGGACGAACGAGGATCGCAACGCCGGCGAGGATCTCCGCCACCCCGGTCAGATTGTTGACGAACGGGTGGAAGAGGTCGATACCGGATTTGAATTCGATGTACTGGAACACGTGCCCGGTCGTGAACTTCGCAACCCCGGCCGAGACGAGGAACAGGCCGAGGGCGATGGTGAGGAGGCGGTTGAGAAGGGTCATGGGTTCTCCAGGCGTGGTTGTCGTTGACACTCCCAATCCTGAAGAACCGCCAACCCGCACACATCGACCACCTGGTTGGTTCTGGGATCAACCGGATGGTCGTTGCGCCGTTCCTGCTGAACGGGAGCCCCACCGGCGAGGGAAGCCCGTGGTGGCTCCATCTGAGGTGGCCGACCAGCGCGCTGGAGTGAGTGGGCGGCATCGGGCCAGCAACCAAGACCGGAGCCTCACCATCAGATACCGGCGAACCAACCAGCGGAGACTCGGTCAACATGGTCCGATGCATGAGTTCGGCGAGTTCACGCTCAGACGCAGACACCAGCTGAGCACATGTGGCTCGCTACGCCCCCGGCCGGGAACAGATGGTCAGCAGGATCGGCGGGACGCACCATGACATTTGCTCCTGGACGGACGGTGACCTACCGCGAACTGTGGGCCGACAGGGTGATGACGGCCATGCCGATGTTGGTGGTGGAGGACCGGGAGGAGCTGACCGTGCTCCACCTCCCGGCCGACACGGTCTTCCAGGCCGGCCGAGCTCCCGATGGCGGGCCGGTGACCGACCTGGCTGATTGGCACTCCGTCGAAGCCGTCTGGACCGGTGGCTGTTTCCTCCGACTCCTACCGGCAGACCTGTGGTTCTGCCTGGACGTCGAGTTCGATGCCGAGGGGCACTTCGTTGGCTACTACGTCAACTTCCAGACACCGGTGCGGCGGAGCGGGCGCGGCTTCGACACGGTCGACCTGGTCCTCGACCTGGTCGTCGCACCGGACGGCACCACCCGGGTCAAGGATGCCGATGATCTGGCGCGCGCCGTCGCTGACGGACACATCGACCGCACCGTCGCCGACCTGATTCGCAACGAGATGACACGGCTGCGGCGCGACTTCGCCAGCGGCAAGATCCCGCTCGATGCCGATGCCTGGACCGGTTGGCAGGCTCCCGCAGACTGGGAAGTACCGACGCTCGCCCCGGGGTGGGCGGACATCGAGGAGTGACCGCCCGGCGGCCTGGAAGAGACCCGGGACGCTCCGTGTCGGGCGCTTGGGTACCGTGGCGACTGTGCGTGACCTCCGCTGGCCGGTCTCCGTGAAGGGGGTGGTGACCGCAGATCGCCACGTCCTGCTGATGCTCAACGAGCGCAACGAGTGGGAACTACCGGGAGGTCGCTTGGAAGCGGACGAGACCCCTGAGCGCTGCGTCGAACGAGAGGTCCTGGAAGAGGCCGGGCTCGTCGTCACGGTGGACAGGATTGTCGACGCCTGGGTCTATCCGATCCGCCCCGACCACAGCGTGTTGATCGTGACCTACCGGTGCGTCGACCTCGGCGCCATCCCGGTGATCACCATCAGCGACGAGCACCGGTCGGGCCGCTGGGTTCCGCTCGACGCCTGCGCCGATGCGCCGATGCCCAGCGGCTATCTCCGCTCGATCCAGGCGTCGACGTAACGGGCCCGGGCGACACCCGGGCGAGCAGGGTCAGGACTCGACCGCTTGGATCTCACCGACGATGACGCTGCGGGTTGAGCTGGTGGTGATGTCCGGCAGCGGCCCGCCGCACACCGGTATGGAGCAGGTGTAGGACACGTCCCAGACGACGTCCAGGTCGACGCTGTTCTCCTGCAACGCCGACGACCGCTTATAGACCATGGAACAGTTCGAGGGTTGGGCGTCGTCGCCGCCGATCCCGAAGACGTACGGCCGCATATCGGCGCCGCCACAGACCGCCGGCTCGTCGCCCCCGGACCAGAAGGCGGCCCGAGGGATGGCGGTCGTGGTCACACTGAACGGATCGATCGGGAGCGGCAGGGTGACGGTGGCCGAGACCGAGGTGGTCCAGGCGACCTCGTCGACCCACAGGAACGTGGTCATCTGAGTGATGAGCGTGATGTCCTCATCGCCGTCCGGTGAGGTGATGGGATTGAAGGCAACGACCGGCGTCTGGGCGTAGGCGTCGAAGATCATCTGCTGAATAATCGGCGTCGGTGGTGGGTCGCCGACCGGAAAGATGGTGTACGCATCGAAGCCGGACAGTTGGGGGCAGAAAATGACCCAGTGGTCTTCGTCGAAGGTCGAGCCCGTGATGTTGATCGACGCCACGTCAGGGCGGGCGATTACCAGTTCGTCGCCCTCCTCGATCAGGTCCCAGTTGCAGTCCGCGAAGACCGACGAACCAGTTGGTATGACCCTGGTCCCGCCTCCTCCGGTTGTGAAACCTCCCCCAGCGAAGACCGCAGGATCAGGAGTCGAGCCGGCCCTAATGCACTCCTGGATAGGCGTGCCCGCTGGGCAGGTCTGAGCACTTGCGGGGCGGGCGGGGCCGGCCACGAGGGCAACGGCAAACGCGACGAGGCCGAGGACAAGTCCGCCGAGTCGCTTCTTGGCGGTCATGCCCCGATCTCACACTTGATGCGATTGCCGTCAGCTCGGCCGCTCGCTATCCAGTCGCTGATCAACCAAGTTCCGTCGACGAGTTGCAGCTGGAACATACTCTCGGCCGTGTCGGTCGGATCGTCCGCTGCAATGACCTCTAGCGTCTCCGCATCAACAAGCTCAGCCGCAGGTCCCGTGCATGCATCGACCTCGGCTGTGCCATTCTCAAGATCAATGGCAATGGAGGTGATCTCGATCGGCGGGATCGAGCTGATCCTCAGGATCTGGCCATCGGCCTCCAATAGAACGAGTGACTCGAGGAGCCGCTGCCGTAGCAGACCGGTGGTTTGCTCGACGCCGAGGGCTTCCTCTCCCTGAGAGGTGTCGACCGGGAATTCGTACCACTCGGTGACGACTTGGCGGATCTCGGCCTCGGCCTGGGCCCGTTCGGACAGGGTGGTCGTGGTTGCCTCGCTGGTCGTGGTCGACGGGGCGGCCGTGGTCACGGTCGTAGAGGTCTCGGCGGCCTCGGCCGCGGCGTCCAGTTCTGCGCCGATGTCATCGTCGGCGTCTGTGCACGCAGCGATCGTCAGCGAGACTGCGACCGCAATCGCCATGAGTCGCCCGGTGGAGGCCGCCATCACCATGAGCATAGAGCGTCGATCTCCGGACAGCTGGCCGCAACCCGTCCCGCCCCTCTGCAACGACGCTCACGAACGCGCCACCCGCCATCGCCCCCTGCAATCGGCTCCTGATAGCGACCCCTGACGTCGTCCATGGACTCGATCCAACAACGTCGTCCGGCTGGCGGCGATGGGGACCGGTCCCCGTCATCGGATCCAGCCAGGGCATCGGCGATCGGGTACGGTCCGTGCATGATTCGCACCGAAGTCCATGGGCGTGCCTCGGCCGCGACCGTCCACGAGCTCCTGGTCGACGTCGACGCCTGGGGACTGTGGTCGCCACACGTCGCCTCCGTCGTTGCCGACAGCGATCGGGTCGCTCCCGGCTGGACCGGCGCCACCCGCGCCTTCTTCGCCCCGTCGGCCACGGTGATGATC
>JBCCFN010000140.1:0-12988 GCA_039029715.1 Actinomycetota bacterium
AAGGGCCACCGCGGTTGGGCCATCGACGGCGTTTCTGACCTCCGGGCGGTCGATCGTCACGACCGCCACCCGATCCTCGATCTCGTGGTGCACGGACATGGCCAGACCGTACCCACGCCGTTCTCCCCCGTCCATTGCTGGCGGGTGGAGCCTCAGCCGGCGCCCGGCTCGGTCCTGAGAAACGCGACCAGCGCCGTTGCCGCCTGCTCCAGGTGTGCCTCTAGGGCGGACACCGCGGCATCCCGATCGCCCCGACGACAGGCCTCGAGAATTCGCCGATGCTCGTCTTCGGAGTCCGAGGCACCACCGAGACCGTCGGTGTAGAGGACGACGTAGGGGGCCACCGTGACGTGGAGCAACTCGACCGTGGCCACCGCCCGATCCCAGCCGGCGGCGCGGTAGAGGGCTCGATGGAAGGCCCAGTTGGCCTCGGCGAGCGGCCGGGCCCGGTCGGTGAGGGCAAGCTCGGCTTCGGCCAGATCGACCACGGTCAACCGGGGAACCGCTCTGGTGAGCAGCAGCGGCTCCAGGGCGGCCCGGAGCGCATAGTGCTCCTCCGCCTCCTCGGCGGTCAGGTGCGGGACCAGGACGCCGCGGTTGGCCTCGAACTGCAGCAGACCGAGCGCTGCGAGGCGTTGCAGCGCCTCCCGGACCGGGATCTTGGACACACCGAGGCGCTCGGCCAACGGGTCCTGGCGGAGCCGGGTCCCTGGCGGGAGTTCACCCCGCAGCAGCTCGGACCGTACGGCGGACTCGACGACGTCGACGGTGGACATGGGCCCGATCGTATACGATTATTCGAAGCAACGACCGCAACCGAGCCGAACGACGATCCAAGGAGCCAGGCGATGTCCCTCGACGACTTCCGGCGCGAACCGCTGCTGTTCGGCCCCTCCCCGATCCACCCGCTGCCCCGGCTGTCTGCCGAACTCGGTGGACAGGTCGATATCTGGGCCAAGCGGGAGGACTGCAACTCCGGCATTGCGTTCGGGGGCAACAAGGTCCGCAAGCTGGAGTACCTGGCCGCCGATGCGATCGACACCGGCTGCGACACCCTGGTGTCGATCGGCGGCATCCAGTCCAACCACACCCGTCAGGTCACCGGGGTGGCCTGCAAGCTCGGTCTGCGTGCGGTGACGGTGCAGGAGGGGTGGGTCGACTACAACGACCTGGCCTACGACAAGGTCGGCAACATCCAGCTGACCAGGATCATGGGCGGCGACCCCCGGATCGATCCGGCCGGCTTCGACATCGGCGAGCGAGACTCCTGGAAGCGGGCGCTGGCCTCGGTCGAGGAGGCCGGCGGGGTGCCGTACCCCATCCCGGCCGGCGCCTCCGACCATCGGCTCGGCGGACTCGGCTTCGCCAACTGGGCCCGGGAGGTGGCGGCCCAGGAGGCAGACCTCGGCCTCCATTTCGACACGATCATCGTCTGCACCGTCACCGGCTCGACCCACGCCGGGATGATCGCCGGCTTCGCCCTCGAGGGGCCAGACCAGCCGGCCCGCCGGGTGATCGGCATCGATGCCTCCGCCACCCTCGACCAGACCGTCGATCAGGTCCGCCGCATCGCCACGGCAACCGCGGAGCTGATCGACGTCGGGCGCCCGCTCCGGAACGACGAGATCACGGTCCTCCCCGGCTACGAGGGCCCGGCTTACGGGCTGCCGGATGCCGCCACGGTGGCCGCCATCCACCTGGCGGCCCGAACCGAGGGGATGCTGACCGACCCGGTCTACGAGGGGAAGTCGATGGCCGGGCTGATCGACCTGGTCCGGACCGGGCGGATCGAGCCCGGCTCCCGGGTCCTCTACGCCCACCTCGGCGGGCAGCCGGCGCTCCCGGCCTACGCCGGGTACCCCGGCCTTGGCAGCCCAGAGCGGGAGCTCTCCCACTAGCGTCCGGCCGGGTCGGCCGGGTGATCAGGTCGGTGGGAGGGGCAGCTGGAGCCAGGACGGCCGGTCCGAGATCGCCACATCGACCACCCACTTGACCCAGTGGGGCCCGCGGCGGTCTGGGGCAACCAGCCGGACCGGGGCGCCGTGTCCCCTCCGGAGGGGTCGGCCTTCGTAGCCGACCGCCAGGTGGAGGTCGGCCGCATCGGCCAACGGGAACCGGCGGCGGTAGCCGGTGGCGGAGGTGACGACGATGCTCCGCCCCTCGGCGTCTGCCGGGAGCAGGTCGGCAAGCGGCACCCCCAGCCAGCGTTGATCGGCGAACCAGCCGCCGGTGCAGTCGAGCCGGGCCGTGATCTCGATGCGGCGGTCCCACAGGGCGGTCACGTCGACCGGCGCACCGGCGATCGTGAGCGCCCACCGCCCGGCCTCGACGTCTGTCGGTGCGACGTCGTCGAGCCACTGCACGGTCGGCATGGTCGAGGGATCGAAGGAGCCGACGGCGTGGGAGCCGGTACCGGCCCGCTCCGCTCCGGCGGACCCGACCGCTCGGACCACCGACTCCTGAACGCCGAGGACCACCGCGGCGGCCGCTGCGGCGGCGCCGGTGGTCAGTACCGCTCGACGATCGAGATCGGTACCGGCCGGACGGACCGGCCGACTCAGCAGGTGCCAGACCAGCAGGGGCAGCAGGGCGAACCCGAACAGCTGATGGGTCCACAGCGCACTCCAGTACCCGACCCCGAACCAGGCCCCGGTGGCGTGCAGCATGCCGACGCCCACCGTTGCGACGACCAGTACCCCGAAGCCGGCCGAGACCCACCGCCCGGGCTGGCGCCGACGGAACCCGCTCCGTACCGGGCCCCGGACCTTGAACGGGGCCACGACGAGCAACAGGAGGCCGCAGAGGGCGTGGACGATCACCACCGGGCGGGCGACCGACAGCGGAACCAGCCAGGAGGCCAGGCCGGACGCCAGGGCACCGAGGACCAGGCCCTCGAGCAGCAGGTTGACCTGTCGAGGGGTCAACCAGAGGCGCCGCTTCGGCCTGGCCACCCGGGTCGCCATCAGATCCGCTCGAAGTAGCGGGTCCGCTCCCAGTCGGTGACCGCAGCGTCGAACGCCGCCAACTCGGTGCGATAGTGATGGGCGTAGTGGTCGACCACCTCGTCGCCGAAGCTGGCCCTGGCCAGGGGTCCGGTATCGAACGCCGCCACCGCCTCCCGGAGCGTCCCGGCCACCCGGGGCGCCTCGGTGGCGGCATAGACGTCACCGTCGATCGCCGGAGGTGGCTCGATCCGTTGCGAGATCCCGTCGAGCCCGGCGGCGATGGCGGCCGCATAGGCCAGGTAGGGATTGACGTCCCCACCAGGGATCCGGCACTCGATCCGCAACCCCTCCCCGGCCCCGACAACCCGAAAGCCGGCGGTCCGATTGTCCCGCGACCAGGCGATCCGGGTCGGGGCCCAGGACGCCTCGACGTATCGCTTGTAGCTGTTGATCGTCGGAGCGAACCAGACCTGCAGCTCGGCCAGGTGACGCATCCACCCACCGAGGAACCAACGGAACCGTTCCGTGCCGGCCTCATCCCCCGGGCCGGCGGCGAAGACCGAAGCCCCGTCGCCGTTGCGAGCGCTGAGGTGGATGTGGCAACTGTTGCCAGACTCGCCGGGAACCGGCTTGGCCATGAACGTCAGGCTCCGCCCCTGGCGATCGGCCAGCGCCTTCATTGCGAACTTCATGACCGCATGCCGATCGGCCATGGTCAATGCGTCTGCGTAGCGGACGTTCAGCTCATGCTGGCCCTGCGCCGCCTCGCCCTTGGAGTTCTCGACCGGCACGCCGGACGCCACCAGCATCCGCCGGGCGGCGCCGACGAAGGGTTCATGTCGTTCGCCCTGGAGCAGGTCGTAGTCCTCGTTGTACCAGCCGGCCGTCGTCAGCTCGCGGTGGCCGGCCGCTGCGGCGTCCCGGTAGCTCTCCTCGAACAGGAAGAACTCCAGCTCCGATGCCGTCATGATCGTCAATCCTGCAGCCGCCGCCAGCGCCACCTGCCTGCGGAGAATCGAGCGTGGGGCGACCGCCACCGGCTGATGATCCGGTCCGTGGACGTCGCACAGCACCAGCGCCGCCCCGTCGGTCCAGGCGGCCAGGCGAAGCGTCGACGGATCCGGTACCAGGTGGAAGTCGCCGTAGCCGAGGGCCCAGTTGGCGTAGCGATAGCCGGGGACCGGCTCCATGTCCATGTCGACGGTCAGGAGGTAGTCGCAGCCGTGGGTCCCGGCCGCCAGTACCTCGTCGACGAAGAATCGGGCGTCGAACCGCTTGCCCATCAGTCGGCCGAAATGGTCGGTGAAGCCGACGATGACCGTATCGATCTCGCCGTCGGTCACCGCAACTCCCAGTTCCTCCGGCGTCACGTCGTCTGGCCCTCCCCGGCTCGATCGTCCCGGGCCACCGGCCCGGGACCCAAGTCTGCCCGATGCGGTCTGGGGAGGAAAACGACGATCGGTCCGGCCACTAGGCTCTGCCCATGACCACCACGCAACCGGATCTGTCCGGCCGGATCGCCCTCGTCGCCGGCGGTACCCGTGGTGCCGGCAGGGCCACCGCCATCGAGCTCGGCGCGGCCGGCGCCACCGTCTATGTGACCGGTCGGACCACCGAGACCAGCCCGTCGCCGATGAACCGACCGGAGACGATCGAGGGGACGGCCAGGCTGGTCGACACGGCCGGTGGCACCGGCATCTCGATCCGGGTGGACCATGGTCAGCCGGATGAGGTCCGGGAGCTGATGGCGACCATCGAGGCCGACCACGGCCGGCTCGACATCCTGGTCAACGACGTCTGGGGCGGTGATCCGCTCGTCGAGTGGGACGGCCCGTTCTGGACCAACGACCTGGACAATGCCCTGGCCCTACTCCGGCAGGCGATCGACACCCACATCATCACCAGCTGGCATGCAGCGCCACTGCTGACCCGAAGCGACGGCGGCCTGGTGGTCGAGGTCACCGACGGTACCTCTGACCGATACCGGGGGGTCCTGTTCTACGACCTGGCCAAGGCCAGCGTGATCCGCCTGGCGGTCGGGCAGGCGGCCGATTTCCGGGAGCACGGCGTGGCCGTCATCGCCATCAGCCCCGGCTTTCTCCGCTCCGAGGCGATGCTCGAGCACTTCGGGGTGTCTGAGGACAACTGGCGGGACGGGATCGCCCAGGACGAACACTTCGCCTGGTCGGAGACACCGCACTACCTAGGCCGGGCGATCGCCGCCATCGCCGCCGATCCCGACCGCATGGCCCTGTCCGGCACCACAACGGCGACCTGGGAGCTGTTCGGGCGCTACGGGTTCACCGACCTCGACGGCTCCCAGCCGGACTGGGGCACCCACGCCAGGGAGGACCTCGGGATCGAACCCTGACCGCGCCGGACCGGTCCGGTTGCCGCCAGCGATCGGAATCGGGCAGGGTGAGCCCATGGCCTCCCCCTCCGCCTCAACCACCCGCCGGCTCGCTCGTCGCCCCTGGGTCCCCGCCGACAGCGAGGACCTGGTCGATGCCATCACCGCCGAGCTGGCACCGACCGAGGCGCCGCCCGGAGGGGTGGCCGACCTGGTCGAGTCCCTGATCGTCGAGAACCGGCGGATCCACGACATCGACGGGATCAACCTCAACCCGGCTACCAACACCCTGAGTCCCCGGGCGCTCGCCGCGCTGTCCGGCGGGTTGGGAAGCCGAACCTCCCTCGGCTACCCGGGAGCCAAGTACGAGATGGGGCTCGAGGCGATCGAGCGGATCGAGGTGGTGGCCGCCGAGCTTGCGGGACGACTCTTCGGCGCCGACCACGTGGAGATCCGGGTCCCGTCCGGGGCGATGGCGAACCTCTACGGGTTCCTGGCCACCACCGCGCCGGGGGATGCGGTGATCGTCCATCCGTCGTCGATCGGGGGACACGTGACCCACCATCGGGCGGGGGCCGCCGGTCTGGTGCACCTCGATCTCCACGAGGCACCGATCGATCCGGCGCGCTACACGATCGACACCGACGGGCTGGCCGAGCTGGCCGACCGGGTGACGCCCTCGCTGATCACGGTCGGGGCCAGCCTCAACCTGACCCACCACGATGTCCCGGCAATCCGGGCCATCGCTGATCGACACGGGGCCCGGGTGCTGTTCGACGCCGCCCACCTGGCTGGTCCGATCGCCGGTGGGGCCTGGCCGAACCCGCTGGCCGAGGGCGCCGATCTCTTGACGATGAGCACCTACAAGAGCCTGGCCGGCCCGACGGCAGGGATGATCATGACCAATGACGCCGCACTGGCCGAGCGGATCGACCGCATCGCATTTCCGGGCCTGACTGCGAACTTCGACGTCTCGAAGACCGCAGCGCTCGCCATCACGCTCGGCGATTGGATCGACCACGGACCGGCCCACGCTGCGGCGATGGTCGGCGGTGCGTCCCACCTCGCCGAGGCCCTGGCCGATCGTGGCGTCCCGGTCCATCGGGCCGAGGGCCGGGCCACGTGGTCCCACGCCTTCGCCATCGACGCCCGCTCCTTCGGCGGAGGCTCGGCACTGGCCCGCCACCTGCGGCGGGCAAACCTGCTGACGTCGGCGATCGGTCTCCCGACCGGGCCGGACGACGGTCTCCGGGTCGGGGTCAACGAACTGGTCCGGATCGGAGCCGAGCCAGACCATCTGGACGACGTGGCGGATCTGATCGCCGCCGCGACATCTGCAGCCGACCCGGCCTCGGTCGCTCCAGAGGCTGCAGCGCTTCGACAGCGGCTCGGCACGGTCCGGTTCGCCGCCTGAGCACCGTGAACACCTCGCCGGTCGACCGACCACTGGTTGCGGTCGCCGCCTCGCCGGCGATCGGGGTCGGCCTTGCGACGGTCGATCATCGCTGGTCGGCCCCGTTCGAGGAGTTGGCGACCATCGTCGAGGAGCTGACGGCAACACGAGATCCCCGGTGGGTTTGGTGGGACGCCAACGCCGCTGGAGTCCTGGTCCGAGCCGGCGTGGTGATCGACCGGTGCTGGGACGTGGCCGCCGTCCATCGGTTGCTTCGTGGGGGCTGGCGGGCCTCCCCGGCCGAGGTCTGGGCCGACCTCCACGGTCTGTCGACCGACACGATCCCGACCCTCGGGCAACTCGATCTGCTCCAGGCCCAAACCGATGAAGGGGATGACCCCGAGGCCCCGATCCGGCCAGACGGGCATCTCCGGCCGGAGTGGACCGGCGGCGGCTGGGCCAAGTCCGAGACCCGGCTGGCCGACTGGGCCGGCCTCGCCCTCGTCGCGGCCGACGGCCAGCAGCGCCGTATCGCCGAACGAGCGGATGCACGGCGGGTCCAATCGACCGCCCGGTCGGAGTCTGCGGCCGAGCTGCTGTGCGCCGAACTGGCAGCCGACGGACTGCCGATCGACGTGGCCGAGGCCGAGCGGATCATCGAAGCGGCGGCCGGACCGCGGACGGCGACCGTAGGCGAGGAGGAGGCGGCCCGGGCCCGCCGCGACGCCCCGGTGCTTGACGCCCTCGCTGCAACCGCCGCAGTCAACCTACGGAACCCGGCAGACGTGAAGGCGATGCTCCGCCGTGAGGGGATCGACGTTGCCGACACCAGGGCCTGGCGGCTCCGGGAACGGCGAGACGAGCATCCGGTGATCGACGCATTGCTCCGGTGGCGAAAGGACGAGCGGATCGCCACCACCTACGGCTACCGATGGCTCGGGGACCATGTCTCCGATGGCCGCCTGCGGGGCGACTGGTCGAGCTCGGACGGCGCTGCGGGTCGGATGACCGCATCGGCCGGATTGCACAACCTCCCGGCCGAGATGCGGTCGGCGGTCGCCGCCGAGCGCGGTCATATCCTGATCCGGGCCGACCTCGGGCAGGTCGAACCCCGGGTCCTGGCTGCGGTCTCCGGCGACCGGGCCTTGATCGCCGCCACCGGAGACGACGATCTCTACCGGCGGATCGCCGACCAGCTCGGGGTCGATCGGGACGAGGCCAAGCTGGCGGTCCTGGGGGCGATGTACGGTGCCACCACCGGGCAGTCGGCCCACGCCCTGCCCGGACTCCGCCGCAACTACCCGCAGGCGATGGCACTCCTGGAGCGGCTGGCGGACGAGGGGCGGCGCGGCGCAGACGTGACGACGGTCGGCGGACGGCGGATCAGGACCGGGGGCGGGCCGGGCCGAGACGGCGATCTGGACCGGGCCCGGGCCGCCGCCGAGGCCAGGGGCCGATTCGCCCGCAATGCCGCCATCCAGGGCGCAGCGGCCGAGTTCTTCAAGGTCTGGGCCATCACGGTCCGACGTCGGGTCCGTCCGATGGCGGCCCGCATCGTGCTGTGCCTCCACGACGAGCTGTTGGTCCACGGACCCGAGGCCCGAGCGGACGAGCTGGCCGGTGCGGTCATCGCCGCCATCGACGAGGCTGCCCACTACTGGTCCCCGGAGCCGGCGGTGCGGTTCGTTGCCGACGCCTCGGTCATCCGCCGCTGGTCTGAGGCAAAGCCGTAGCCGGGCCGGGCGGCGCGGGAAACCTCGCTCGACTGGGCCATCGGGGGCCTAGGATCGGTGGTCGATGAGCCAACCTCGACCGCTCGATGGCCGGGTGGCCCTGGTGACCGGGGTGTCCAGGCGGATCGGCATCGCCGCCGCCGTCGCCGACCGCCTGCACCAGCTCGGGGCCACCGTCCACGCCACCGGCTGGCCCGAACACGACAGGGCCATGCCATGGGGCGACGGGGATGCGGCGGCGCTTCCCTTCGCCATCGCCAGCCACGACCTGGCAGACCCGGGGGCACCGGCTGCGGTCGTCGATGAGGTGATCGCTACGGCCGGGCGGCTGGACGTGGTGGCTGCGGTGCATGCCCGGAGCTCGTCTGGAGACCTGGCGTCGGTCACCGCCGAGGAACTCGACCGCTCCTTTGCGGTCAACGTCCGGAGCGTGATCCTCCTGGCGAAACGGTTCGCCGCCGTCCACCGCCCGGCCCCGGCCGATGCGGCCCCGACCGGGCGGATGCTGTGGTTCACCAGCGGCCAACATCTCGGACCGATGGACGGCGAGATCGCCTATGCCGTCTCCAAGGGCGCGCTGCACCAGATGACGGCCACGATCGCCCGGGCCCTCTCGGATTCCCGGATCGTCGCCAACTGCATCAACCCCGGCCCGGTCGACACCGGCTGGGCCGACGCGGCGACCCGAGACCAGGTGGCCAACCGGTTCCCGGACGGTCGCTGGGGAACGCCGGACGACATCGCAAACCTGGTCGAGTTCCTGGCGACCGATCAGGGCGCCTGGATTCGAGGCCAGGTCATCGACGCCGAGGGCGGGTTCGACCGGTTCGGGACGGTCGACGGCCAAACCGGGCAGGAGGGGCGATGAGGCTGGATGACTACCGAGCCGACGTGGCGCTGGACCACCCGCGTTCGATCGCCGCCGATGCCGACTGGCGCCGATCGATCGTCGCGGTCGCCGACCAGCTCCAGGTCGATACGGGACCGGACGAGGACCCCTCGGCGGCGCTGCGAGCCGTCCGGGATCACTTGGCCGTGCTCGAGCCCCGGACGCTCACCGACCCGCTGGTCGACCGGATCGAGGCGATCAATGTCGCGGTGACCGCAGAGGCCGGCACGATCGACGTGCACGACCTGCCGACGCTGGCCGAGCAGCAGACGTTCCGACCGAGCCAGACGATCGCCGATGTGGTCTCGCTGGTCGTGGCCGACATCACCCGCCTCCGGGCAGACGCCATCGTCAACGCTGCGAACCGGCGCCTGCTCGGCTGCCAGGTCCCCGGACACCCCTGCATCGACAACGCCATCCACTCCGCCGCCGGGCCCCGCCTCCGGGACGACTGCGCAACGATCGTGGCCGGGCTCGGCGGGCTCGACGCCACCGGCACGGCCCGGATCACCAGGGCCCACGCCCTGCCCGGCCGCTACGTGCTGCACACCGCCGGGCCCCAGCTGGTGCCGGGCTCACCGCCAAGCGCCGAGGAGCGACGATTGCTCGCCCAGTGCTATCGGGCCTGCCTGGTGTTGGCGGCCGAGGTCGATGACATCCGGTCCATTGCGTTCTGCGGCATCGCAACCGGTGTGTTCGCCTTTCCGCCGGATCAGGCGGCCGTGATCGCCATCGACACGATCACCGAGTGGGTGGCGGCCAACCCCGGGCGGTTCGATCGCCTGGTGATCGACTGCTACTCGGAGCCGGCCGCCGGCCACTATCACCGAGCGCTCGGGGCGGGCCGGTGAGCGACGCCGGCTTCGACCTGAGCGGACGGCGAGCGGTCGTGACCGGGGCCTCGACCGGGATCGGTGCCGCCGTCGCCACCAGGCTGGCCGCGGCGGGCGCCGAGGTGGTCGCCGTCTCCCGCTCCGGCCGGCTGCCGGCTGCCAACTTTGAAGCCACCGGACGCCCGGCACCGATCACTGCGTTGGCGGCCGACCTTGCCGACCCGGAGGAACTCGACGGCGTGATCGAAGCGGCGGTGGCCCGGCTCGGCGGCCTCGACATCCTGGTCAACAATGCCGGGCGGGGAGAGTGGCAACCGCTTGCCGATCTCGAGCGGGCCCGGTTCGATGCATTGATCGAGCTGAATCTGTGGGCCCCGCTCCGGCTCTGCCAACTGGCCGCCCCCCATCTGGCCGCTGGCCGTGAACCTGCGGTGGTCATGATCGGCTCGATCGATGCCATCCGGCCGTCCGCCGGCGGGGTGGTCTACGGCGCGACCAAGGCTGCCCTGGCCGCAGCCACGGTTGCGCTGTCGAAGGAGTGGATGGGCGACGGCATCCGGATCAACCAGGTCGACCCCGGCCTCATCGACACGCCGATGGCGGCCGACGTCGTGGCCTCGGTCCGATCCGACGGGGCCCAGATCAACCTGGCCGGCAGGGTCGGGGAGCCGGAGGAGATCGCCGGCCTGGTCCACTACCTGGTGGCCCCGGTCGGGCGGTTCGCGAACGGCGCGGCGTTCCGGGTCGATGGCGGGGCACTGGCCCTCGGCCCCTTCGACCTGCGCTGAGCACCGCTCGGCCGACGACCGGTCGGGGCTAGCGACGACCGCCGTCGACCAGGAACTGCTGGGCGGTGCAGGCCGCCCCGTCGTCCGCGGCCAGGAACAGCACCATCTGGGCGAACTCCCGAGGGTAGATCCTGCGTTTGATCGCCTGATCCCGTAGGGTCCCCTCCTCCCCTTCTGGGCTCCACCACTTGGTGAGCTGGCGTTCGGTTGCGACCCACCCGGGGAGCACGGTGTTGACTCGGACCCCGTCGGGGCCGAACGTCCTGGCCAGCGTCCGGGTGATACCTTCCACGCCGGACTTGGCAACGGCGTAGCCCGGGAAGAAGTCCTCCTGCATCATGTAGCTCGATGAGCCGACATTGACGATCGAGCCGTGCCCCCGCTCGATCATCCCGGGTGCGACGGCCTGGATGGTGAAGAAGTAGTGGCGAAGGTTGGTGTTGAGCCGATCGTCCCAGTACTCGGCGGTCATCTCGCTCCAGGTGTGGCGGTCGTCGCTCGCTGCGTTGTTCACCAGCACGGCGAACCCGCCGAGCTCGGCGTCCAGCTCCCAAACGATCCGCTTGGTCGCGTCGATGTCGACCAGGTCGACGGCCCGGAACACCGGTGCGTGCCTCGGGTCCTCGGCGGCCAGCGTGGCCGCCAGGGCCTCACCCCGTTCCGCCTGGATGTCGAGGAACGCCACCCGGCTGCCCTGACGGACGAACTCGGTGACCAGGCCGGCGCCGATCCCGTCCGCCCCGCCGGTGATCAACACCGCCCGGTCGATCAGGGACGGGTAGGAGGCGTACTCGGCGTCTGGCGCCTCGGTCGGGTCCACTCGGTAGTCGGTCACAGGGCACCTCGGATGGGTTCGGGCCGGACCGGGGCGAGCCGATGCCGGCGAGGGTCAGAAGTCGTAGCAGGTCGCAGGATTGTCGACCAGGACCTGGCGGCGGAGCTCCGCCGTCGGGAGCCACCGATCCCGGAGCTCGACCAGTCGGACCGGGCTCGGTGGGTCGGCCTGACCGGGGTGAGGCCAGTTCGAGGCCCACAGCAGCCGGTCCGGGGCCCGCCTGACCAGCTCGTCGACGCAGGCGGTCACCAGGTCGTAGCGGTGGTCCGGATCGGGGGCGGATTCGTACGGAGCGGACAGCTTGACGTGGGCACCGGCATCGACCAATGACAGCAGGGCCGAGAACGGGGCCGTGTCCGGTGCGACCGGTGGCATGAACCGCCCGACATGGTCGATGACCAGCGGACACGGTAGGCGAAGCAACCGGTCCAAGAGGCCGGCCAGCCGGTGGCCGTCCAGTTGGAGCTGCACGTGCCACCCGAGCGGGGCGATCCTGGCCGCCACCACCGTCAGCTGATCCAGATCGACCGCGCCGCCGGGGAGGAGGTGGAACCGGGCCCCCCGCACACCTCGCTCGGTCAGGCGCTCCAGCTCGGCCCGATCGGTGTCGGCGTCGACGACCATCACGCCCCGGGCGGCGTCCCCGATCCGGGCCATCGCATCGAGGTGGAGCGTGTTGTCTAGCCCGTAGGTGGTCGGCTGGACCATGACCACCCGTTCGGTCCCGGTCACCGCCTGGAGCTCGGCGTAGTCGTCGAGACCGGCGTCCGGCGGCCGGAGCACGGCGCCCGGGGCCGCCGGGTACTGTCCGTCGTAGACGTGGATGTGGGTGTCGCAGGCCGTCACCCCGACCACCACGCCTGCAGGCGGGTGGCGGCGTCGGGATTGACCGAACGGGGCGGCAGCTCACCGGCCAGCATCGCTGCGACCTGCTCCACGCTCGACCGGGCCTGAGCGTCGGCGTTCTCGGGGGTCAAGCCGCCGAGGTGCGGGGTGGCGACCACCCCGGGGCGGGCTGCCAGATCGGCCGACGGCCGTTGATCCGGCGCCATCCCCACGTCCATGGCCAACCCGCCGAGCCGACCGTCGTCCAGCGCTGCGGCGACCGCCGCCTCGTCCAGCAGCTCGCTCCGGCCTCGGAAGCGACCCACCACCTGGTCGATGCGCAGCTGCTCGACCGTATGAAGCCGGGGGCGTTGCTGGTGAACGTGTCCCGGGGCGA
>JBCCFN010000141.1:0-12968 GCA_039029715.1 Actinomycetota bacterium
GGGAACGATGGCCCGCTGGCCATCACCGACTGCAACGCCGTCCTCGGCCGGCTCCGCCCGGCCTACTTCCCTCGTATTTTCGGCCCGAACGCCGACCAGCCACTCGCGATCGAGGCGAGCCGAGCCCGGTTCGAGGCCATGGCGGCCGAGGTCGAGGCGGCGACCGGGCAATCGACGGAGGTCGAGGGGTTGGCCGAGGGGTTCCTCGACATCGCCTGCGACAACATGGCAAACGCCATCAAGAAGATCTCGGTCCAGCGAGGCCACGACGTGTCGACGTACGCGCTGGTCTGCTTCGGCGGCGCCGGCGGCCAGCACGCCTGCCGGGTGGCGGACAACCTCGGCATCGAGCGAATCCTGATCCATCCCCATGCCGGGGTGCTGTCGGCGGTCGGGATCGGGCTGGCAGACGTCCGCACCGTTGCCGAGCAGACCGTCGGCACCCCGCTCGACGACGATCGGTTCCGGGAGCTGACCCAGCTGTGGGCCAGCCTGGAGGCCCAGGGTCGGCGGGAGCTGGCCGCCGAGGGGGTGGCCGAGGGGCGCATCGAGGCGACGAGGCGGCTTGCCATCCGCTACGCGGGTTCGGACACCTCCCTGTTCGTCGAGGGGCGGGACCCGACCGAGGCGACGGCGGCGTTCGAGGCGGTCCATCGGGCCCGATTCGGCTTCACCGCCCCGGACCTGGACCTGGAGATCGACACCGCCCAGGTCGAGGTCATCGGGCGGAGCGAGGTGGAGGCCGCCATGGCGACGACCGAGGCCTCGGCGTCTGGGATCGGCGACCCCGAGCTCGGCCGCCATCCGATGTGGGCCGGCGGACGATCGCACGACACGCCGTTCCTCGACCGGTCGGCGCTGGCGGCCGGGCGGCGGCTCGACGGGCCGGCGGTGGTGGTCGAGGCGACGGCGACCACCGTGGTCGAACCGGGCTGGGCCGCCACCCTGACCGAGGCCGGTGACCTGGTGCTGGAACGAGTCGAAGCCAGGCCGGACGCCACGACCACCCGCACCGAGGTCGACCCAACCAGGGGCCGCCACCGATCGACTGCCGTCGATCCGGTGCGGGGCCGCCACCGATCGACTGCCGTCGATCCGGTGCGGCTTGAAATCTTCAACAACCTGTTCATGAACATCGCGGAACAGATGGGGGTGGTACTCGAGAACACGGCCATCTCGGTCAACATCAAGGAGCGGCTCGACTTCTCCTGTGCGGTGTTCGGACCGGACGGCGACCTGGTGGCCAACGCCCCCCACATGCCGGTCCACCTCGGGTCGATGAGCGAGTCGATCAAGTCGACGATCGCCCGGAACCCGGCCATGAAGCCGGGCGATGTCTACGTGATGAACGCCCCGTACCAGGGCGGTACCCATCTCCCGGACATCACGGTGATCAAACCGATCTACCGCAACGGCGAAGGAGCGCCGATCTTCTACGTGGCATCCCGGGGCCACCATGCAGACGTCGGCGGTTCGGTCCCCGGCTCGGCCCCCTGCGACTCGACGACGATCGAGGAGGAGGGTGTCCTGCTCGACAACGTGCTGCTGGTCGAGCACGACCGGTGGCAGGAGGACACGATCCGGGCCGAGTTGACCGGCGGCCGGTATCCGGCCCGAAATCCGGACCAGAACATCGCAGACCTCAAGGCCCAGGTCGCAGCGTGCGAGCGGGGGGCGGCCGAGCTGGCCCGGGTCATCGACCACTACGGCCTCGACGTCGTCCACGCCTACATGGCCCACGTCAAGGACAACGCCGAGGAATCGGTCCGGCGGGTCATCAGTGCGCTCCGGGATGCCTCGTTCGTGTCGAGGATGGACGACGGGTCCCAGATCGCGGTGGCGATCACCGTCGACGAGGCGGCCAGGTCGGCCGTGATCGACTTCACCGGGACCAGCCGGACCCACCCCCGGAACTTCAACGCCCCGCCGGCGGTCGCCTTCGCCGCCGTGCTGTACGTGTTCCGTTGCCTGGTCGACGACAACATCCCGCTCAACGCCGGGTGCATGAAACCGTTGGAGCTGATCCTGCCCGAGGACTCGATGATCAACCCGACCTACCCGGCGGCGGTGATCGCCGGCAACGTCGAGACCAGCCAGATCATCGTCCAGACCCTGTTCGGGGCCCTCGGCACCATGGCCGCGGCCCAGGGGACGATGAACAACACCTTCTGGGGAAACGACATCCACCAGTACTACGAAACGGTGTGTGGCGGGTCTGGGGCGACGCCCCGGGCCGATGGGTGCAGTGCGGTCCACACCCACATGACCAACTCCAGACTGACCGATCCCGAGGTGCTCGAGCAGCGGTTCCCGGTGGTGCTGGAGTCGTTCTCCGTCCGCCACGGCTCCGGCGGCGGCGGGAAGTGGCGGGGCGGCGACGGGACGATCAGACGGGTCCGGTTCGAGGAGGCGATGGAGCTCAACGTCATCTCGAGTCATCGGGAGGTCGCCCCCTACGGCCTGGCCGGCGGGGAGCCGGGGGCGGTTGGACGGAACCGAGTGATCCGGGCCGATGGCTCGGTGGTCGAACTGGCCGGGGCCGATCGGGCCGACCTGGCGCCCGGGGACGTGTTCGAGCTCCACACGCCGGGGGGCGGCGGCTACGGTTCGCCGGACGCGACCGAGGAGGACCGTCCATGACCGACGAAGCGGAGCGGCCGGTGGCCGTCATCACGGGCGCATCCCGAGGCATCGGGGCCGCAACGGCCAGGCGGCTGGCCGCCGACCGGCCGGACGTGGCCCAGCTGCTGACCTACGCCAGCGACGCCGACGCGGCGCAGGAGGTCGCGGCCGAGATCGAGGCCGCCGGCGCCACCGCGGTGACGGTCCGGGCCGACGTCGCCGAGGAGGCAGACGTGCTGGCGGCCTTCGCCGCCGGGGACGAGCTCGGCCGGCTGTGGGCGCTGGTCAACAACGCCGGGCTGCTGTTCCCGGTGCGCCCGTTCGTCGACTACGACGCCGAACGGATCGCCAGGACGATGGCGGTCAACGTCACCGGGGCCATGCTGTGCGCCAGGGAGGCGGTCCGGCGCCTGTCTCCCGGTGGGGCGGGCGAGACTGTGGGTGGCGGAAACGGTGGGGTCATCGTCAACGTGTCGTCCCGGGCGGCCTCGTTCGGGAGCCCGAACGAGTTCATCGACTACGCCGCATCCAAGGGGGCGATCGACACGATGACGCTCGGTCTTGCCACCGAGGTGGCCGGCCAGGGCATCCGGGTCAATGCGGTCCGGCCGGGCCTGATCGAGACCGAGATCCATGCGTCGGCCGGCGTGCCGGATCGGGTGACCCGGCTGGCCGACCGGATCCCGATGGGTCGCGGTGGCACCGCCGATGAGGTGGCGGCGACCATCGTCTGGCTGCTGTCTGACGACGCCTCCTACGTCACCGGGGCCCTGCTCGACGTCGGCGGCGGGCGCTGATCTCGACCGGGGCCTCGATGTCGAAATCGACAGACCCCGTTCGTCGTACCGGTGAGGGGCGGATGCCCCGGGAGGAGAACCGACCATGACGACAACCCCGACCGGATCGAACACGACGGAGCCGATCGACCCGCCGGAGGTCGACGCCGCGGCCTGGCGAGCCGCACGCCTCGACCACCTGGCGGCGGAGAAGGCGTTCACCGCGGCCAGGGACGAGCTGACGGAGGCCCGCCGTGCGCTGCCGTGGCTGGCCATCATCGACGACTACCGGTTCACCCAACGGACCCCGGACGGCGATGTCGAGCGGACGCTTGCCGACCTGTTCGACGGCAACGACCAGCTGCTGGTCTACCACTTCATGATGGGCCCAGACTGGGAAGAGGGCTGCCCGTCATGCTCGTTCTGGGCCGACAACTACGACGGGACCCTGGAGCACCTGGCGGCCCGCAACACAGCGTTGGTCGCAGTGTCCCGGGCCCCGGTGGAGGCGATCGAGGACTATCGGGCCCGGATGGGCTGGCGGTTCCCGTGGGTGTCGTCGCTCGGCAGCGAGTTCAACTTCGACCTCGGCGTCAGCTTCACCGCCGAGCAGGTCGAATCCGGCGAGGCCGACTACAACTTCGGCACCGGCACCTTCGGCGGCCCCGAGGCCCCCGGTCTGTCGGCGTTCCGCCGGCTCCCGCCGACCGAGACCGACGGCCCGGACCGGGTCTACCTGACCTACCAGACCTTCGCCCGGGGCCTGGACATGCTGAACGGGACCTACCACCTGTTGGACGTGACCTCCCTGGGCCGGGACGAGGCCGACCTTCCCTGGCCGATGGCCTGGCTCCGGCGCCACGATCGATACTGAGCGGGGACCGAGCCGAGCCAGGCCGGGCGGACCGACGGCCGGGGTGCCAGGCTTGGGCCATGGTTCACACCCTCGCCCCGGCGGTCCCGGCCGGTCAGATCTCAGACGGTCCCCAGCCGGAGCTCCCGATCGATGATGAGCTGGTCCTCCGGCCGTGGCGGGACGAGGACGCACCGGCCATCGTCGAGGCGTTCAGCGATCCGGACATCCAGCGGTGGCATGCAAGGCGGTGCGACGACCTGTCGGTGGCCCTGGCCTGGCTGGACGAGGTCCGATCGGCGTGGCGGGACGAGCGAAGCGCCTCGTGGGCCGTGGTCGAGCAGGCGACCGGGGCGGTCCTCGGCCGGGCCGCCGTCCACCTGTGGCCGGCCGAGGGCCGGGGCGAGATGGCGTACTGGCTCCTGCCGGCCGGCCGGGGGCGCGGCGTGGCGACCAGGGCCACGGTGCGGGTCACGGCCTGGGCCCACGACGTCGGGATCCGGCGGGTCGAGCTGCAGCACTCGGTCGACAATCCGGCGTCGGGACGGGTGGCCCGCCGAGCCGGCTTCACCGCAGAGGGCGTCAGACGCGGCGCGGTGCAGCACCAGGACGGCTGGCACGACATGGCGACCTACGCTCACCTGATCGGCGACTGAGACCAGCGACCAGGGAGGAAGCAATGGACGGCCACCTCGAGTGCCAGGCGTGCGGGCACCAACTCAGCATGTACGACCCGCCGGTGCCGGATCGGGGTGAGCGGGCCGCCAGCTGGGTCGCCGGGCACCTTGCCAACTGGTGGGTGCCGACGACGATCCTGGTTGCCGTGGCCGGCTGGGTGGTGTGGAACACGACCACCCAGCCGTTCGAGCCCTACCCGGTGATCATCTTCGCCGTGATCAGCGGCGTGCTGTCGACCGTTGCCGCTGCCCAGGGGCCGCTGATCCTGCTGGCCCAGCGCCGAGCGGCCATGAACGACCGGGCCCGGGACGAGGAGACGTTCCGGGTTGCGACCCACAGCGAAGCGGACCTCCACCTCATCGCCAGCCGGCTCGATGACATCGTCGACCGCCTCGACCGGCTGGATCGAGCCGCGGGCTGAGCGCTGGCGGGCCCGGTCGGCTCAGCGGTGGAGGCGGTCGATGAGGCCGGCCATCACCTCACCGTCGGCCGAGCCGGTGACCGGGATCGAGAACTCGATCCGGTCGACCCGGCCGGCGTAGCGGTCCCGGAGCCGATCGACGATCGTGTCGTGGGTGCCAAGGGTGGCGACGGTGTGGAGGATCTCGTCCGGCACCATCGACGCCAGTTCCTCCCACCGCTGCTCCCGTGACAGCACCGCAGCATCCCTGGCGATCTCGCCCCAGTCGTGGAGCTCGAACACCCGCCGGTACGACGGGGTCGAGAGGTAGAAGCCGACCCGGGCCCGAACGGTCCGGGTCACCGCCACCAGCGCCTCCTCGTCCGGCGCGGTGCCGATCAGGGGCTTCATGCAGACCTCGACCGCATCGACCGGCCGGCCGGTCCTTGCCGCCCCGGTGACCAACGCCGGCAGGACCGCTTCGTCGATGTAGCGCTCGGTACAGATCGGGTGGAGCCGGACGCCGTCTGCCACCTCACCGGCGAGCGCACACATGTGTGGCCCAATGGCGGCGAGGTGGATCGGGATGTTCGGGTGGTCGATCGGACCCGGGTCGAACAGCGGGACCATCAGGCTGAGGTCGTAGTGCTCGGACTGGAACCGGAGCGGCTCCCTGGTCTGCCACGCCCGCCAGACCGCCCGAACCGCGCCGACGTAGTCCCGCATCCACGGCGCCGGCGGGTGCCAGGCCATGCCGTACCGGCGCTGGATGTGGCCTCGGACCTGGGTCCCGAGGCCGAGCTCGAACCGTCCACCGGACAGCTTCTGCAACGACCAGGCGGACATGGCGGTGACGGTCGGGCTCCTGGGGAACGCCATCGCCACCGATGTCCCGAGACCGAGAGTGGTGGTGGCCGCCGCGCCGAGGGCCAGCAACTGGTAGGGGTCGTCCTTTGTCTCCTCGACCAGGACGGCGTCGAACCCCAGTCGCTCGGCCTCGGCCGCCCCGGCACCGAACCGGGAGATGTGGAGCGGGGTGTCCGGCTCCCGGAGACCTGGGTCGAGCTTGCCGAGGGGAAGGAGGGTCTCGATCTTCATCCAGGCGAGTCTGCCGCCAGCGACGCTCGTTGTCGATCGGGGCCCGCGGTTCGTTCGCCTGACACCGACAACGGCCGCCGCAAACTCGAACGACAAGCAGCAACAATGCCGGATCGGCGAATCTTGTTCGACTTCATGGACCTGAGTCCGCATGGTTGGGATACTGGAGGCCAGGCCGACGCACGCCGACAAGGAGACCGCCATGACTGCGACGGAGTCGTACCAGCTGACGGACCGCTTCCTCCAGGACGACGGCACCGTCTTCCTGACCGGCATCCAGGCCCTGGCCCGGCTCCCGCTGGAGCAACTCCGAGCCGATCGTCTGCACGGTTGGAACACCGCAGCGTTCGTCAGCGGCTACCCGGGATCCCCGCTCGGTGGCTACGGGGATGCGGTGTCGGCATCGGCTCGCCTCGCCCCGGACCTGCCGGTCGTCAGCCGTCCCGGACTCAACGAGGAGCTGGCAGCCAGTGCGGTGATGGGCTCGCAGCTTGCCGTGCTCCAGCCGGACTGCCGCTACGAGGGCATCGTCGGCATCTGGTACGGCAAGGCCCCCGGTGTCGAGCGGGCCGCCGATGCCCTCCGCCACGCCGTGTTCGCCGGGACGTCCACCAGGGGTGGCGCCCTGGCCATCGTCGGCGACGATCCGGCGGCCAAGAGCTCGACCGTGCCGTCGTCCTCGGCCGGCCTGCTCTCGGACATGCACATGCCGCTGCTCTACCCCGGCGACCCCGGCGAAGCGCTGGACCTCGGCCGCCACGCCATCGCCCTGTCCCGGACCACCGGGCTGTGGGTCGCCATCAAGATCGTCGCCGACGTCGCTGACGCCACGGCGACCGTCGATCTCGATATCGACCGGGTCCGGCCGATCATCCCGACGATCGAGGGTGAGCGGTACCGCCACGCCCCGGACGGGCGACTGCTGACCCCCCACACCCTGGAACTGGAGCGGGAGATCGTCGAGGTCCGCTACGAACTGGCCCGCCAGTACGCGGCGGACAACCACCTCAACCACGTCACGGTCGATCCGCCGGACCCGTGGCTCGGTCTCGTCGCCTCCGGCATCACCTACCGGGAGGTCCGGGAGGCGCTGGCCCGCCTCGGGCTGCGGACCGACGACGACGTCGCCTCGGTCGGGATCCGTCTGCTGAAGATGGCGATGCCGCTCCCGTTCAACCCCCAGACGATCCGGGACTTCGCCACCGGCCTCAGCGAGGTGTTCGTCATCGAGGAGAAGCACGCCAACATCGAGTCGCTGATCAAGGATGCGCTCTATCCGCTCGCCGACCGGCCGCTGGTGGTCGGCAAGTCGGACCAGCAGGGCCAGCCGCTGCTCCCCGGTTGGGGTTCGCTGGACGCAGACAAGCTCCTCCCCCATCTCCGGGCCCGCCTGGAACGCCGGGTCGATCCGGCCCGGCTGGTGCCGGCATTCCGGCCGCGGGAGAAGAAGCTACTGCCGCTGACGGTCGAGCGCAGCCCGTTCTACTGCTCCGGTTGCCCCCACAACCGAAGCACCCAGGCCCCGGAGGGCGCCCTCATCGGGGCCGGGATCGGCTGCCACACGATGGCGCTACTGATGGACGAGGACCGGGTCGGCGACATCGCGTCGGTCACCGCCATGGGCGGCGAGGGCATGCCGTGGGTCGGGATGGCCGACTTCGTCGAGCGGGAGCACTTCATCCAGAACCTGGGAGACGGGACCTACTTCCACTCCGGCCAGTTGGCGATCCAGGCGGCCGTGGCGGCCGGGGTCAACATCACCTACAAGCTGCTCTACAACGGCACGGTTGCCATGACCGGCGGCCAGGACCCCGAGGGTGGCCTCGACGTGCCGTCGATCTGCACCAACCTGCTGACCCAGGGCGTGGCCCGGGTCCTGATCACGACCGACGATGTCGGCCGGTACGGCGACGTCGACCTGCCGGGCGGGGTCGACGTGTGGGATCGGTCCCGGCTGATCGAGGCCCAGGAGCGGCTCGCCACGGTTCCCGGTGTGACCGTCCTGATCCACGACCAGGCCTGCGCAGCCGAGGCCCGTCGGGCCCGCAAGCGGGGCCGGGTTCCGACCCCGCCGCAGCGGGTGGTCATCAACCACCGGATCTGCGAGGGCTGCGGTGACTGCGGTCAGGTCTCCAACTGTCTGTCGGTCCAACCGCTCGAGACGCCGTTCGGCCGGAAGACGACGATCGATCAAACGACCTGCAACCTCGACTACTCATGCCTCGAGGGCGACTGCCCCTCGTTCATGACGGTCACGGTCGCCGAGCCGGGCCGGCTGGCCAGGTTGCTCGGCCGAGGTCGGAGCCCCGCCGCCACCGAACCGCAGCCGATGCCAGCGCCCCCGACCGATCTCCCGGACCCGGACCCGGTGGTCCCGGTCGACGACTACGCCCTCCGCATCACCGGGATCGGCGGGACCGGTGTGGTGACGGTGGCTCAGGTGCTCGGCACCGCGGCGATGCTCGACGGCTTCCATGTCCGTGGCCTCGACCAGATCGGACTGTCCCAGAAAGCCGGGCCGGTGGTGAGCGATGTCCGGTTGTCACGGACTGCGCCGACGGCGACCAACCGGCTCGGCGGCGGCCAGGCCGACCTGCTGCTGGCCTTCGATCAGCTGGTCGCGGCGTCCGATCGCGGTCTGCTCACCGCTGACCCCGACCGGACCACCGTCGTCGGCTCCAACTCACCGACCCCGACCGGCGAGATGATCACCCACCTCGACATCGGCCTGCCTCCCCACGCCGAGTTGGCGGACCGGATCGCCGGGGTGACCCGGGCCGACCACCAGTACTGGGCCGATGCAGCGGAGCTGACCACCGGGCTGTTCGGCACCGCAACCACCGCCAACATCTTCGTCATCGGGATGGCGGCCCAGGCCGGCTGCCTCCCGATCAGCACCGACCACCTGGAGGCGGCGATCACCCTCAACGGGGTGGCGGTCGACGCCAACCTCGCTGCGTTCCGGTGGGGCCGGGCCCAGGTCGCCCGGCCGGAGGCGGTCACGGCCGCCATCGGCTCGGCCGCCGACGCCACGTCGACCCCACCGGCAGCCCCGACCCCACCGCCAGCGCTCGCAGAGCGGATCCGGGCCCTCGGCACCTCGACCTCCCTCACCGCCAAGCTCGAACTGCTTGCCGCCGAGTTGACCGCTTGGGGAACCGAGCGGACCGCCACAGGATGGCTTGACGTCGTCGAGCGGGTACGCCGGGCCGAGCAGGCGGTCGATGCCGAGAGCGACGCCCTGGTCGCTGCGGTCGCCACGAACCTCTACAAGCTGACGGCCTACAAGGACGAGTACGAGGTGGCCCGGCTGATGCTCGACCCGGACGGATCGGCCCCCGCCACCGAGCTCGCTGACGGCCGCCACGCCGTCGCCTGGAAGCTCCACCCGCCGATCCTGCGGGCGCTCGGCGTCGACCGCAAGATCTCGATCGGCACCTGGGCCCGGCCGGGCATTGCCCTCCTGGCCAGGGGCAAGCGGCTTCGGGGCACGCCGGCCGACCCGTTCCGGTGGGCCGAGGTCCGCCGGGTCGAGCGGGCCCTTCCCGGCCAGTACCTGGCCGCACTCGACCGAGCCCTCGATCGCCTCGACGCCACGAGCCTGCCGGCCTTGGTCGAGCTGGCCGGGCTGCCGGACCTCGTCCGGGGCTACGAGGACATCAAACTGGCCAATGTGGTCAGATACCGGGCCGCCCTTGCCGAAGCGGAGGCCCGGTGCTGAGCCACCCGCAGATCAGTGGATCTGGCCGACCGCCTTGGCCGGTGTGAACCGAGCCAGGAGCCGCCCCTCCTCGACCATGGCCGCCCGGTACTCGTCCCAGTCCGGATGGGGCTGGCCGGCCACCCGTTCGTAGTACTCGACGAGCGCATCGGCGGTGGCGTCGTCCGGCGCAGTCGTCGGTTCGGTCAGCTCGACCGTGCCATCGAAGGAGACATAGGACCACGAGCCGGGATCGGTGAGGTGCAGGACGACCCGGGGATCACGGCGCATGTTCGCGGTCTTCGCCCGGTCGGCGGTGACCGAGATCGTGAAGACCCCGTCCACCACGGCGAACGAGATGTCCGAGGACTGGGGCCGCCCGTCCCGGCGGATCGTGATCAGCACGGCGTTTCGTCGCTCGCCGGCCCAGGCCAGCGCATCGTTGAGCTCCATCGCCCGATCCTAGTGCCGGCCCAAGCCCTCCGCCCTCGGGAGCGGTGGTGGGAGGTCGGATAGTCTCGGGCCATGCAGCTCGGCGTGTCCCTCAACTCGACCCACACGGCGGACGGCCCCCGCCTGATGATCGAACGGGCCCGGGCCGCCCACCGGGCCGGCTTTGCCTCGCTGTCGATCGGGGACCGTCACGCCATGCCGATCCCCTACGTCCAGAACACCCCGATGCTCGGCCGGCTACTGGCAGAGTGGCCGGCCCGGCCCGCCGGCTGCCTGTTCCTGGTCCCGCTCTGGCCTCCGCTGCTGATGGCGGAACAGATCGGGACCCTGGCCGCCACCCACGACGGCCCGTTCATCGCCCAGACCGGCATCGGCGCCGGGGCCGAGCAGTTCGCCGCGGTCGGGGCCGATCTACGGACCCGGGGTCGGGTGCTCGAGGAGGCGGTGGCGGTGGTCAAGGCGCTACTGGCCGGCGAGACGGTCGACGCCCCGACCTTCGACATGGTCGGCGGCAAGGTCGGGCTCCGGCCGGACCGGCCGGTCGAGTGGTGGATCAGCGCCGGCGTCGATCGGGCCCTGGAGCGGGCCGCCCGGATCGGTGATGTCTGGTACGCCGCCCCCACCGTGCTGGCAGACGACGAAGGCCGGCGGATGCTTGACCACTACCGCTCGGCCGGTGGGGCGAGAGCGGCGATCCGCAAGGACGCACTGGTCCTGGAGGACGGGGACGAGGCCCGCCGCCTGGCCGCCGAGCTGGTGGCACGGGGCTACCGCGGGATGTCAATCGATGCACTGATCGTCGGCGACCCGGACGATGCCGCGGCCCAGCTGGCCGGCTATGCCGAGGCCGGCTTCGACGAGCTGGTGATCCGCTGCATGACCGTGCCCCAGGAGGCGGCGCTTGAGACGCTGGCCAACCTCGGCCCGCTGGCTGCGGGCTGAGCGCCGGCTGCGGTGACGTGACGCCATGGTTGGCCATCGTTAGGATCGACCCATGACCCGCTCCCGGCTCACCGTCCCCCTCCTGGTGATCGGCATCGCCGTCCTGGCGTCGGCCTGTGCCCCCGGCAGCGACACCTACGCCTCGGACCAGGCCGGCTTCTTCTCCGGGATCTGGCACGGCTGGATCGCCCCGATCTCACTGATCCTCCACTTCCTGGTCGATGACGCCATCCGGATCTACGAGGCCAACAACACCGGGATCTGGTACGACGTCGGCTTCTACATGGCGATCATCAGCGGGTTCGGCTCACTGGGGCTGACCAGGCGCAGCCGGAACCGGGGCCGCCGCCGGTCGCACCGCTCCGAGCCGTCCTAGACATCGACCGGACCGGACTAGCCTTCCGGTCGTGATCGATCTGACGCAGTTCTTCAGCCCGGCGCTGACCGAGATCGGTCGGATCCCGATGGCGTCTCCGTTGGAGCCGGTGAGCGGGCGGACCGAGGTGTCGCTCGATGGCGCCTGGGACTTCCGGCTGGCGCCCGATCCCGGATCGGTCGGCGACGGCTGGTGGGACGAGGGCGACTGGCGAACCATCACGGTCCCCGGCGTCTGGACCCGCCAGGACACCGGCGACCTCCCGCAGTACACCAACGTGCTCATGCCGTGGGACGAGCAACCGCCGAACGTTCCGGCCGCCAACCCCACCGGCCTCTACCGGACCACGTTCGAGCGCCCGCCAGACCCGCGGGTCACCGTGACCTTCGGCGCGGCCGAGAGCCTGCTCGCGGTCTGGTGCAACGGCCGGTTCGTCGGGATGGGCAAGGACAGTCGGCTGGCGTCGACGTTCGACCTGACGCCCCACCTCACCGAGGGGGCCAACACCCTGGCCGCTGCGGTGTGTCGATGGTCGGATGCGACCTGGATCGAGGACCAGGACCACTGGTACCACGGCGGACTGCACCGCTCAGTGGTCCTGACCGGGACCGGCGAGGTCCACATCGCCGACCTGGTGTCGAACGGGGACCTCGATCCGGCGACCGGACGGGGCGCGGTCGACATCACGGTCCGGGTCGACGGGCCGGGCCGGATCGAGGCGGGCTGGACCGTCGATGCCACGCTGGAGGTCGATGACGGCGGCTCGGTCGCCGGCCGGGCCGAGCTACCGGCCGACCCCGCGGCGGTCGGGGGCCGAGCCATGGTCGCCGCCTATCGCTACACCGGCCGGGAGGCCGTGATTCCGCTGACCGACCTGGCGATCGCGCCGTGGTCGGCCGAGGATCCCCGGCGCTACCGGCTGACCGTTTCGCTGATCGACCCGACCGGCACGACCGTCGAGGTCGTCGGCCGGTGGGTCGGGTTCCGCCGGGTCGAGGTCGTCGACCGGCGGCTCCTCGTCAACGGCGTCCCGATCACCGTCGCCGGGGTCAACCGTCACGACGGGGAAA
>JBCCFN010000142.1:0-12862 GCA_039029715.1 Actinomycetota bacterium
GCGCGGTGGGGGTGGTGGGCCGGGTTGTCGCTATACCACTGCGCTCACTGGGAGTTGTCGCTGTGATGCGAGCGGCAAGCGCGTTGGAGCGGATGTCGCTGTTATGCGAACAGCAACGTGTGGCTCGCCCGGCCGGCGGGCGGGTAGGCCGGCCGAGCGACAGGGCGGGCCCTGGATCCGACGGCCACTGGAGACGGCGGGGAGCGTCGGCCAGGCAACCCTCGGCCCGGCCCGGCCCGGCCCAGTCCGGCCCGGCGGATCAGTCGATCGGGCCGGCGTCGAGGTCCCGGTCCAGGTCGACCAGGTGGGCCGGCTCCGCCCAGGCCCGGACGACGCCGAGCAGGTTGGCGGCGATCCGCCGATGGAACCGGTGGTAGATGGCCAGTGGGACGACCTCAGACCCCGGTCGGTCCGAGGTCATGTAGCTGTCGATCCTGGCCTGACAGTCTGCGATCACGGTATGGACCCGATCGACGTAGCGGTCGATGGCCGCCGAGTCGTGGTCCGACGAGCCGAGCAGTTCCGCCGCCGTGGTGAACAGCCCGGCCATGGTCTCCCGTTCGGTCAACAGCGCCTCGGTCTCGGGGACCGCAGCCAACGAGACCCCGTTCTCGGTCAGCTCCAGGATGTTCTTGGCGTGATCCCCGCAACGCTCGATCTTCTTGAGGAGCAGCGTCAGGCCGAGCACGGTCTCGATGTCCTCGTTGCCGTGCCGGCAGACATGATCCACCAGGTCGCTGCGGAGTCCCTGCTCGGTCCGATTGATCCGCCGGTCGGTGTCACGCACGTCCTGGGCCATCGCCTCGGCCGCAGTGCCGTCCGCCCCGACCTCGGTCAGGAGGATCCGGGTTGCCAGCTCGAACGAATGCTTGGCATCGCCGAGCATCGCCACCGAGCCCACCATGATGTGGTCGAAGCCGCCGTGGTCGGCGTCTCCTCTAATCAACGAGAGAACCATCGGGCCACCTTCGTCATCAGGGTAGCGACCCGGCGGTTCGGACGGCGCTTCACGAATTCTTCAGATGGGCTTCCGTACAACGATCCCCATGAACGTTTCGCTGACTCGGGCCGACGCCGCCCACCTCCTTCGCCGTGCGGGCTGGGGTGGCCGGTCGGCGGAGATCGATCGGGTCGTGGCCGACGGCGTCGAGGCCACGGTCGCCCGGCTGCTCGACCCGGCCACCGCTCCCGTCCTGGTCGAACCGAAAGCCATCCCCGGCTTCGTCCCCTACGAGCACACGGCCGCCGTCGGTTGGTTCCTCCGGACCTGCGCCACCTCCACCGCCCCGGCCATCGAGAGACTGACCTGGTTCTGGCACGGCCATTTCGCCACCAGCGTCGACAAGGTCGACATGGTCGACCTGCTGGTCAGGCAGCTGGCGACGCTGCGGCGCCTGAGCCTGGGCCGGTTCGACGACCTGCTGTTGGCGATGGCCAACGACGCGGCCATGAACATCTGGCTGGACCTCGGCGAGTCGGTCGTCGGCCGCCCGAACGAGAACTTCGCCCGGGAGTTGCTCGAGCTGTTCTCGATGGGGGCCGGCAACGGCTACACCCAGCGGGACGTGGTCGAGGCGGCCCGGGCCTTCACCGGCCATGGCCTCGCCCTCGATCGGACCTACCATCGCCCGATCGGGAGCCGGCTGTTCCCGACCAGGCATGACTACGGGACCAAGACCTTCCTCGGTCAAACCGGCAATCTGGACGGGGCGGACATCATCGCCACCGTCGTCGAGCGGCCGGAGTGCCACCGGTTCCTGGCCGAGCGGTTCTGGCTCCGCTACGCCGGCACCGCCCCACGACCCGAGGTCATCGACACGCTGGCGGCGGCCTTCGCCGAGCGGCTACAGGTCCGGGATCTGCTGACTGCGTTGTTGACCCACCCCCGTTTCTACGACGAAGAGGTTCGCACTGGGCTGGTGACCCAGCCGTTCGAGGTCGTGGTCCGGGTGGTACGGGGCTTCGACCTGAGCATGTTCGACCTGACCCAGGTCAGCTACGCCGAGCTCGAACAGGCCGAGGAACGCGGGGAGGAGGAGCCGTACAGGCCCGGCCGTCTCTACCCGGGCGAGCCGATCGAGTGGCTGGCAACGATGGGGCAGATGCCGATGTTGCCGCCGAACGTCGCCGGCTGGCCCCACAACGGGCCATGGCTCGACTCCAACCGCTCGGCCGGCCGCCTGCTCGTCGGCACCATGATCGGACATCGCCTGATCGAGGACGACGGTGATGGCTCGGTCGGCCAGGCGCTCCTCGACTCGGGCCGAGCCGGTGCACGAGCCCTGACCGCCGACCTGATGGAGCGGTTCGGCCGGGTGGCTTGGACCGAAGAAACCGAAGCGGCCATCGGTGCCGCGCTCGGCGATGGCGGACCGGCCGGTGTGGCCGCCGCCGTCGCCGTGGCCTTCACGTCACCGGAGGTGACCCTCGCATGACCCCTCGATACCAGACCAACCCGACCCGGCCCGCCGGCCGATCGGTCAGCCGCCGCGGCTTTCTCGGCCTCGCCGGCGGTGGGCTGCTGGCCGGCGCGGCGGCGGCCGGTGGCTTCGGTGCCGTCGATCGACTCCTGGCGGTGTCTGCCGGGCAGGATGCCGACTACCGGCCGGCGGCGGCCGCGGTCGACACCGGCCTGATCCTGGTCACGATCCAGCTTGAGGGCGGCCTCGACTTCCTGGACACGGTCATCCCACTGAACGACCCGGCCTATGGGCAACTCAGACGCTCGTCCGGTGTCGACCTCGGCTCGGCGATCCCGATCGACCGCGACTTCGCCTTCCACCCGTCGCTCCCGTACCTGGCCGAGCGCTGGGGCGGCGGAGAGTTGGCCATCGTCCACGGCGTTGGATACCCGGACTCCAGCCTGTCCCACTTCGTCGACACCGCCATCTGGGAGCGGGGGACCGAGGATCAGGCGGAGGCCACCGGATGGATCGGTCGCAGCCTCGATGCCTACGCCGGGGAGGATGCCGACCCCCTGCTCGGGATCAGTATCGGCACGCTGACCCCTGCGATGTACGGGCCTGACTGGAATCCGGTGTCGCTGTCCGAGGAGGGGCAGCTCCCGTGGACGGGTTCGTTCATCGAGGAGAACCCGGACCTGGTTCGGGCCTATGCCAGGCTGGCCGCTGCTCCCTCGATGCCGAACGGTGACCTGGCCGACCGGGTCAGGGCCGGACAGACCCTGGTCCGGGAGGTGGCGGACACGATCGGTGGCGCAACCGATCTGGAGGCCCTCGGTCGGACCTTCGAACTCCTCGAGGAGGGCGAGGCCGAAGCCGATGCCGTCGACGACGAGGCAAGCAATGCCGGCGCTGGCGTCCTGGCCCACCGCCTCGGCGTCGTCGCCGATCTGATCGCCGGTGGGCTGCCGACCCGGGCCTACCACGTGGCCCACGGCGGCGATTTCGACACCCATGGGGAACAGGCGTACAGCCTGCCCGGGTTGCTCCGCAGCCTCGATGAGGGACTGCGGGCCTTCGATCAGCGGTTGGGTCCGCTCCGGAGCCGGGTGGTCGTTGCGACCTGGACCGAGTTCGGTCGGCGACCGGACTGGAACGGCAGCGGCACCGACCACGGGACGGCGGGAACCCAGTTCGTCCTCGGACCCCGGGTGGCGGGCGGCCACCATGGCGACCCGGTGTCGCTGACCCGGTTCGACTTCGACGACAACTTCTTCGTCACCGGCGACTACCGCCGCTACCTGGCCGGTCTGGCCCAGGGGGTGCTCGGTGTCGACGGCACCCGGATCCTCGGGCCTGGCGTGACCCCGATGGGGGTGATCGTGTGAGGGGCGGTCTGGTCTGGTTGCTGGTTGGGGCGATTGCGCTGGCGGCCGTGCTCGGTGGTGGTCTCCGCTACATCCGGGGCGCCGCGGCGGCCGGTGCGGCGGAGGCGACCGGGCCGTCGACGGTCGAGGTAGAGGTCGCACCGATGACGGCCGATGGCGAGCCGGCCGATGGCGACCCGGCAGAACCGGCCGCTGTGGCCGATGAGGAGCCGGCCGCAGCGATCGAGCAGCCGGCCACGATGGCCGCCGGACAACCCGACGAAACGCTCGACTGGTGCCTGGGGCTCGAGGCGGAGCTGGTGTGGCGGGAGGAGTCCGGCACGTTCGACGAGTCGACGTTCGAGGAGTTGCTCGACCCCGCAACGGTCGAGGAGTCGACGATCGTGTTCACCCCGCCCCCGTTCGACGGCACGGTGGCCGATCCAGCCGAGCGGCCCCGATTCGCCGATTTCGGTGAGCGACCGGACCCGGCCACGGTGCCGGACCCGGACCTGGTCGAGGGTGTCATCGCCTGTGAGGAGGCCGGAATCCTGGTCGATGGGGAGGAGTTCGAGGACGACGAGGAGCTGGAGGACCCGGAGTTCGAGGAGTCCGAGGATCCCGAGTTCGAAGACGCGGCGTCGGACCCCGATGAGGACGTCGACGAGCCCTAGGATCGTCGATCGTGCGCATTCTCATCATCGAGGACGACGCCGACATCTCGGCCGGGGTCGAGGCCGGCCTCCGCGACGCGGGCTTCGCCGTGGACGCGGTGGCCGACCTCGCCTCGGCCGAGGCTGCGCACGAGGTCAACGAGTACGACGCCGTCGTCGCAGACCGGATGGTGCCGGATGGCGATGCACTCGACTTGGTGGTTCGTTGGCGAGCCGGGGGCGACGCCACCCCGATCCTGTTCCTCACCGCCCGAGACGCCGTCGCCGACCGGGTCGACGGGTTCGAGGCCGGCGGTGACGACTACCTGGTCAAGCCGTTCGCCCTCGACGAACTGGTGGTCCGGGTCCGGGCGCTTTGCCGACGAGGCGGTCGGGACACCCCGCCGGTGATCGAGGTCGGCCCCCTGGTCATCGACCGGTCGCGGGCCGAGGTTCGCCGGGACGGTGTCCTGTTGCCACTGACCGCCAAGGAGCGATGCCTGCTGTCCTATCTGGCCGACAACGTCGATCGGGTGCTGACCCGGTCGGAGCTGATCGAGCACTGCTGGGACGAGGCCCACGACCCGATGTCGAACGTGGTCGATGTCCACATCGCCTCGCTTCGTCGCAAGCTCGGTTCGCCGAACCCGGTCCGGACCGTGCGGGGCGCCGGCTTCGTGCTGGACGCCACCGGTCCAACGTGAGCGTCGGTCGGTGACCGCCCCGGTCGGTCCGTCCCCGGCGACCGCCCGCCGGCTCCGGACGCTCCGGATCCGGTTGGCGGTGTTGCTCGGTGCGCTGGTTCTGGTTGTGGTCGCGGTGTTTGCGGCGGCGGTGATCCGGCTCGATGCCCGGCTCCGAGCCGAGCAGGACGATGCCACCCTGTTCCGGGAGATCGACGAGGTGGTCCGCGGCCTGTCGTTTGACGATGCCCAGCTCCAGCCGACCGACCCGACCGAGCTGCTCGGGGAGTCGGTCATCGTCGGGATTCGGCCGGACTTCGACGTGATTCAGATCGTCGAGGAGGACGGGGCGCTGATGGACCAGATCCCCGAGCCGGATCCTGACGAGTTCAGTCGACTGGTCGAGGAGCTCTTCTTCGACCTGGAACCCGAGATCCAGGACGAGCTGCTCGATGAGGGCGACTTCGACGGCTCGACCAGAGGCGACCGGGTCGAGCAACTGTTGGTCGATCCGCCGGACGGGCTGATCGACGAGGCCTACCGGGTCTATCTGTTCGATGTCTCAGCCGAGCTCGGTATCGAGCTGGTGCCCCCGACCACCCTCCACCTGCCACCGGTCCCCGCCCTGCCGGACGTCGATCTGATCGATGTGGTCGACCGGGTGGCCGATGGTGTCGAGCCCGGCCGGTTCGTTGTCGACGACGGCGAGCGGTCGCTCGCGGTCCGGGGTGCGGTGCTCCGCGACGGGCCCGAGGTCCGGGGCGCCGTGGTGGCGTTCGTCGACCTGGCGGCGTCCGAGGCGGCCCATCGCCGATTGCGGGACCGGACGCTCCTGCTGGCCGGGGGCCTGGTGGGTCTGGCATCGGTTGCGGCCTGGCTGCTTGCCGGTCGATCGATCGGCCCGGCGGCGGCTGCGCTCGGCCAACAGGAACGGTTTCTGGCCGCCGCCGCCCACGAGCTGCGGACCCCGATCGCCGCCATCCGGGCCACCGCCGAGGCCCCGCCAGGGCCCGAGGGGCCCGGGCCCCGCCTGGCCAGGACCGCTGAGTTGGCGGCCGGGGCCTCGCAGCTGACGGACGATCTGTTGACCCTGGCCCGGATGGACGCCGACCGGATGGAGCTGACCACCACACCGCTCCGGTTGGATCTGCTGGTCGAGGCGGTGGTTGACGGCAACCCGGCTCATCGCCTGTCCCTGACGCCGGTGGTGGTCGACGGCGATGCATCGCTACTGAACCGGGCGGTCGAGAACCTGGTCCGCAACGCCGAGCGCCACGGGGGCGCCACGGCGACCACACCGTCGACGGTCGTCGTCGACGAACGGGGGGTGTTGGTTGCGGACGACGGTCCCGGGATTCCGGCCGACGAGCGGGAGCTGGTGTTCGAGCGGTTCCGGACCGGTCCCCGGTCCGGCGGTCACGGCCTTGGTCTGCCGCTGGCCCGCTGGATCGCCAGGGCCCACGGCGGTGACCTGAGGGTCGAGCCGTCCTCATCCGGCACCCACTTCCGGCTCTCCATCCCGGCGGAGCCGGTGGACTGAGCCGGAGCGTGTGGGCCGGCCAGCGGTCGATACTTTTGACCTTCGGGCTGACGAAAGTTCTTTACAGCCTCATTTCCGTGTGAAAGTGTTTCCGGCATTGCGGGCAAACCAAGGAGACAAGCGTGCGGAAACAGGCAGGGGGCAAACGGATCGTTGCGGTGATCACGGCAATGATCTCGATGCTGGCGCTCATGGCGACCGTCGGGACCAGCCCGGCATCGGCCCAGGGTGGTGAGCAGGAGAATATCTATGCGTTTTGGGACTTCGCCGGACAGCGGGCCTGGAACCTCGATGCCAAGTTCAATATCCGGACCGAGTCGGACACGAAGTTCTACTCGCAGATCTTCGACTTCGACACCGGCGGCGGCGGCTACATGGGTCTGCAACGCACTCGGAACGGGGCCAAGATCGCCATCTTCTCTCTCTGGCGGGATGGGACCCAGGGCTCAGCGGCCAATATCCAGGCCGACTTCGGCAACTGCGTGACCCACAACGAGATGGGCGGGGGCATCAAGTGCACCGTTGGGTATCAGTGGAACCTGAAGGAGGCCTACCGGATTCGGATCTGGCGGATGCAGGATCTCGGCGACGCCGACCGGTTCGGGGCCTGGGTGATCGACAAGCGGGGGAATGAGACCAAGATCGGTGAGATTCGGCTCTCCCGACCGGCCAACAATCGGGCCGAACTGATCAGCACCGCCACCTTCATCGAGGACTTCGATGATCAAGGCGATTGCGTCTCGCCGATTCCGACGACGCTCCGGGTCAGTCGACCAACCATAAACAACGGACAGCGGAGCCTGGCATTCGCCGGGGACAACGGCGGCTCGAACTGTGCCAACGGCGAGGTGAAACAGCGGGGGACCAGGCAGAGCTGGAACATGTCGGTCGGCACCGAGCCGGTCATGTTCCAGAGCGTTGGCGCCAACTGTGTCGAGGTCCCTCGCAACAGCAGGAAGAATGGCAAGAACCTGTGGATGCACGACTGCGATGGTGATGGCCGCCAGCAGTGGGTGTTGACCACAAGCAATCAGATCAAGCTGGCGGGCACCAACAAGTGCATGGACGTCGAAGGTCCGTCCAGCGCCAACGGCACCCCGGTCCAGATTTGGGACTGTAAGAGCGGCTTGTCCAATCAGCGTTGGGTGCTTGCACCGGACGGTTCGATCCGGGGCTATGCCGGCAAGTGCCTGGACGTCCGGTACGCCGGGACCTCGAACAAGACCAAGGTCCAGATCTGGAGCTGCAACGGGTCGCCGGCCCAGACCTGGGCCCGCTTGACCCCGTAGCCCGCGGGCGGTGCGGGCGAGCCGGCGGGGTGGTCAGAGGGCGATGACCACCTTGCCGGCGAACTCGTTGGCCTCCATCCGTCGATGGGCCTCGACCAGCCGGTCGAACGGGAGCACGGTGTCGATGTTTGCCGAGTAGGTGCCGGCCTCGACCTTGTCGACGATGGTCTGCAGGTGGGCGGTGTCCACTGCTGCGGTCAGCCCCTCGCTCGAGTAGAAGGTCACGTCGTCCCGGGCGAAGGCGGTTGCTGCGCCACCGGCCGGTTCGGTGGCATAGCTGTCGGCCAGGGAACCGGCGAGGCACAGCATGCCCTGCCCGGCCAGGGCGTCGAGGCCGTCGGCGATGGTGGCGTCGCTGGCGATCGTGTCGACCACCGCGGTCGGCCCCTCCGGCCACCGGGCTCGGACCTGGTCCGCCACCGGCCTGGAGGAGACCAGGACGTCTGTCATGCCGCCGGCCAGGAGTCGGTCCCGCTTGCCCGGGCTCCGGGTCACGCCGATCACCTCGCCGCCGAGGTCGCCCGTGATCTGGGCGATGGCCAACCCGAGGGCCGAGGCGCCTGGTCGGACCAGGACCCGGGGCGGAGGCTGACCGCCGTCGCGGTCGAGCGAACCGGTGACGGCCAGGCAACCGCGGGCGGTGAAGTAGGTCTCGGGGATGGCGGCCAGGGTGGTCCAGTCCAGCCCGGTTCGCAGGGCGAACACGTTCTCGCGGCGGGCCAGGGTCTTGGTGGCGTAGGAGCCGTCGTGGGCTCGGCCGAGGCCGCCCATCGCTGCGGCCACGATCTGGCCCGGCGCAAGGTCGGTGCCGCCGCCATCGATGACCTCGCCGACGCATTCGATGCCGATCACCCGAGGGAAGGGCACGGCGTCACCGGACCCACCGGCCCGGGTGATGGCCTCGGCCCGGTTGAGGCCGAACGCCTTGATGGCGATCAGCACCCAACCGGGCCGGGGGGAGGGGTCCGGGAGTTCGGCCGGCTCCAGCACGTCCGGTCCACCGGGGGTCCGGACCACATAGGCCTGCATCACACCGGCCCGATGGCGTGGGTCGAGTTGACGACCAGGGTGTTGCCCTCCGGGTCGGTGGTGGTGAAGGTCAGGTGTGGGCCCTGACGCCAGGTGTCACTTGGCGTGGCGCCGGCGGCGACCAGCACCGCCCGGGTCTCGTCCAGATCGTCCACGATCAGGTCCAGGGTGTGGTTGCCGGCCACGCCTCTGGTGGTGAACACCAGGTGGGTGCCGCCCCGCAGCTCGATGATGGCTGCGCCGGGCATCCGGGCCACTCGCCGCATGCCGATGGCCTCGTAGAACTCGGCCAGTCGACCGGGGTCGTTGGCCGGCACGCTGATGTGGCCGATGGCGAAGCGGGGGCGGGGATCCTCATCGGTCATGGTGGTGGCCGACGATCGTTTGGTACGCGTTTTCATGGGGATTCCTTTGGGGGTCGAGTACTGCTGATGGCTCTAATAACAGTACGACTTGTATCATTATTCCCCCGGGTCCGAAAATCCGTCCGGGATGCTCGTCAGGCCGCCGCCCGCTCCCGATTCCGGTCCCACAGCAGCAGGAGACCCTGAACCACGACCAGGCCGAAGGCGATCCAGGTGACGAACACGTTGGTTCCGCTCTGGGCGCCGGCGTTGATGTCCCCGGCCTGGCCAACCAGCAGCATCAGGAGCGAGATCACGACGACCAGCCTGACTCGGGTCACCACGCCGGCGAGCAGGACCAGCACCATGGCCGAGTTCTTGCCGCCCCAGGACCACAGCAGGAACTCGTTGTTCGGGACCGGGATGTCCATGCTCGAGTAGAAGAAGTCCTGGTCGCCAAGGGACAGGAACGACAGCATCGAGTAGATCGCCACCAGCAGGACCGGGACGATCAGGAGTGGCCAGGCCAGGCGTTTGGTGACGTATGGCGAGCCGTTGAGCAGGGTGGACTGATTCATACCGCAACCTCCGAATGGTTGACGTTGTTGGTTTCGAGGCGGAACAGGGTGCGGAGCACGTAGAGCTCCGAGGCGAACAGCAGGCCGAAGAACACCAGCTGGCCGACCACGGCGCCGGCCCCGTCGACCTGGGTGAAGGCCGTGATCAGATCGGCGGCGTCCGTCACGAACCGGGCGGCGAACAGGCCCATCAGGGCCCAGCGACTTCCGATGGCCAACGCCACCAGCAGCGAGAGTCCGACGCCGATGTTGCGATTGGCATAGAGGCTGACGGCGAAGAGCCCGTCGTCGTTCGTCACCAGCTCCGGGAACTGGTTGGTCGGCTCGATGTGGGCCAGGGCGCCGAACACCAGCGCAGCCAGCGCATGGAGCACGGCCAGCACGGCGACCGATCGGGGAATGGACTGGCGCATCGCCTGCTCCTCCGTGTCCAGCCGACCGGGGTCGGCTAACCGCTACAACTTGTAGCGCATTGGGATCATACGACGGCCGCCGGGAAACCGCAACAACTTGTAGCGGATTCCTCGGCTAGGCTTGATTCCGATGACCGCCAGCGGAGGACGCCCGGCCGGGCCGACCGACGAAACCAGGGAGCGGGTCCTCCAGGCCGCGTTCCGGTTGCTGGTCACCGACGGGCCAGCCGGCCTGACCCCGGTCAAGCTCCACCGCGAAACCGGCGTGGCCCGCACCACGATCTATCGCCACTGGCCGAACCCGGCGGCGATCGTCGGCGACATCCTGGCCGGGGCGGTGGCCCGCTGGGAGCTGGACGACCTGGTCGGCGACGTGGTCGAGGATCTGCCGATCGCAGTGGCCACGCTCACCTTCCGGTTCGAACACCGTCCGGTGGCCGACTTCTACCGGGCGACCCTGCACCACGGCGGGGATGACCCGGAGACCGGTGACGGGGACGTCGATGATGAGGTGATCGCCGGACCGAGCGACCATCACGCCCCGCTGCCGGCGATGAGTCGACGGTACATCGAGGGTCTGCTTGCCCCGGTGGCAGACGTCGTTGCGGCGGCCATCGACCGTGGCCAGCTGGCCGCCGAGCCGTCAGCGGTCCCGGCGCTGACCTCCGAGTTGTGCGGTCCGCTGCTGCTCGACCACCTGCTGCTCGGCAAGCCGGTGGACCACGAGGCCGTGGCCGCCAGGGTCCGGGCCTTCCTCGACCGCCATCTCTCCGCAGCCGACGCCGAGCCCACCCCAGACGAGACCGGGCGCTGAGAACGGCCTCCGGGGTACGTCGACCCACCGCACCGACCTCCGCCGGACGGCACGGTCTGCCATGCTCGGGCGGTGCCGGTCACCATCCCCGCCCACCAAGGCCTGATCGTCCCGGTCAAGCTCCGCTGGCCGAACGCGGTCGACGGCACCGCGCTGTGCATCGGAGCGGCCTCCCCTGATCTGGCCTACACGCTCGGCCAGTGGCTCAACCGGCAGAGCCACACCCTGACCGGCCTGGTGGTGTGGGCCCTCCCGTTCACCCTGGTCGCTGCCGCCCTCGTCCGATGGCGAGGGGCGTCTGGGGCCTTTGCCGTCCTCCCGGATCTCGGGCCGCTCCGTCTCCGGAGTTATCGGGTGCTCGGCCGCCGTCGACCCCGGTGGTGGGTGACCCTGCTCGGTGCCGTCGTCGGTGCCGGCAGCCACATCATGATCGACGGGTTCACCCACGCTGGCCGGTGGGGGGCCAACCTGGCCGGGTTGAATGGCATGGTCGGCTCGGTACCGATCCGGGGTGAGATGACGGCGGCCCGAGTCCTCCAGTATCTGGGCCACGGTGTCGGCTCGCTGGCCTTCGCCGTCGCGTTGGTGATCATCGGGTCGAGTGGTCGATTGGAGGTCTGGTACGGGCGGGATGAGGTTGCCCGGGCCCGAGCCGTGGTGGCCACCGGGCTCGAGCGGCTGGTGTTCGCTGTCCTGGCCCTCGGGCCGACCATCGCCGCCATCATCACCGCCCAGGTCCTCGACCGGTCGGTGATCTTCCTGCCCCTCACCGCCGGCGTCCTCGCGCTGCTGCTGGCCTCGGTGGTCACCGGCTCGTTGATCGACCGCCGACTCACCGCCAAGGACGGACCAGACGGTCGGTCAACTAGACTGGCCGGATGGCGTCAGATCCCGACCCCGACCCGGGTCACGGTCCCAGGGAACGGTTGATCGACGCCGCAGACCGGCTGATGTTCCAGCGGGGCTACGAAGCGGTCGGGGTTGCGGAACTGTGCCGGGTGGCGGACACCAAGAAGGGCAGCTTCTACTTCTTCTTCGACTCCAAGCAGGCCCTGACCCTGGAGATGTTGGACCGGGCCTGGCACCGGACCCGGTCGACGATCATCGCCGGATCGCTCACCGATCGGACCAAGGGCGCGGTCGAGGCGTTCGAGGCCTATGGCAACCTCTTGGCCGACAACCTCGATCGGATGCAACAGTTCGAGGATGGTGACGGCGTGGTCGTCGGGTGCCGGTTCGGCAACTTCGGGGTCGAGCTGTCGACCCGCGACGAGGTCATCCGGGAGCGGGTTGCCGCCGTGTTCGACGAGATGGTCGAAGCGGCCGCCGCAGCCATCACCCGGGGGGTCGAAGCCGGCGAGATCGAACGACCGGCCGACCTGGAGGCCACCGCCACCCAGATGATCTCCCAGATGGAGGGCCTGATGGTGCTGGCCAAGGTCCGTCGGGACCCGGACCTGCTCCGCCAGCTGGGGTCGGCGGCGGCCCAACTGCTCCGCTGACCCTGGTTCAGGCCTGGCCTGCGGCGTCAAGCGCCCTGGCGACCATCAGGGTCTCCTCCGAGGGATGCAGCCCGGCGTCCGCCAACGTGCCCCGGCAATGGTCGAGTGCGTCCAGCGCCCCCCGGCGGTCGCCAAGCGCCAGCCTGGCGCTGATCATGACCCGGTGGGCTCGCTCCTGGAGCGGATCGACCCGGAGGGCGGCGGTGGCGGGCGGGATGGCCTCCTCCGGTCGCCGATCGGCCAGCAGC
>JBCCFN010000143.1:0-12799 GCA_039029715.1 Actinomycetota bacterium
CCTACCCGTTCGGCACCCACGTCTCGGTCGTGGAGGTGGACACCGAGACCGGTGCAGTGTCGATCGCCAGGCACATCGCCTGTGACGATGCCGGGACGATCGTCAACCCCCTCCTGGTCGACGGCCAGGTCCATGGCGGGTTGGCCCAGGGCATCGCCCAGGCGCTGATCGAGGAGTTCATGTACGACGAGGACGGGAACCCGGTCACCGCCAACTTCATGGACTACGGCATCGTCTCCGCGGCCGAGTTGCCGAGCTTCGAACGGGTGCCGCAGGAGACCACCACGCCGCTCAACCCGCTTGGGGCGAAGGGTGTTGGTGAGTCCGGCACCATCGGGGCGACGCCGGCGGTCCAGAACGCCGTGGTCGACGCCCTGTCGCCGCTCGGCATCACCCACGTCGACATCCCGGTCACCAGCCAGCGGGTGTGGACCGCCATCCAGGAGGCATCGACCGCCAGCGACTGATCGCCGGTGTTCCGCCCCGGGTTTCTGCCCGAGCACCCGGCTCCCTATTCTTGGATCCAAGGAGTGTGACGCATGGCCAACCCCTGGTTCGAATCGGTCGCCGTTGCCCAGCAGCGGGCGAAGCGACGTCTCCCGAAGTCGGTGTACGGCGCCATCGTGGCCGGCGCCGAGGCCGGGGTGTCGATGAACGACAACATCACCGCCTTCGACGAGCTCGGTCTCCGGCCGGTGACCGCCGGCCAGCCGGCGGAGCGGGAGATGGCAACCGAGATCATGGGTCAACCGGCGTCGATGCCGGTGATGATCTCCCCGACCGGTGTGCAAGCGGTCCACCCGGACGGTGAGGTGGCCGTCGCTCGAGGATCGGCGGCCCGCGGCATCCCGATGGGCCTCAGCTCCTTCGGCAGCAAGCCGATCGAAGCGGTCATCGCCGCCAACCCCCAGCTGTTCTTCCAGATCTACTGGGCCGGCGACCTCGACTCGATGAAGGCCCGCATGGAGCGGGCGAGGCAGGCCGGGGCGGTCGGCATGATCATCACGCTCGACTGGTCGTTCTCCCACGGCCGGGACTGGGGCAGTCCCGCCATACCGGAGAAGGTCGACCTGCGGACGGCCATCCAGCATGCGCCAGATGTGCTCAGGCACCCGCGTTGGTTGATCGACTGGGCGAAGACCAGGCAGCTCCCCGACCTTGGTGTGCCCAATTTCGGCGTCGGTGACGGCCCGGTGCCCGGGTTCTTCGAGGCCTACGGCGCGTGGATGGGGACCCCGCCCCCGACCTGGGACGACATCGCAGAGCTGCGGTCCCACTGGAACGGTCCGTTCATGGTCAAGGGCATCGGCCGGGCCGACGAGGCGAAGCGGGCCGTCGACGCCGGCGCCACCGCCATCTCGGTCTCCAATCACGGTGGCAACAACATCGACGGCGCACCGGCGCCGATCCGGGTCCTGCCGGAGATCGCTGCGGCCGTAGGCGGGCAGACCCAGATCTGTCTCGACGGCGGGATCCGGCGGGGCAGCGACGTGGTCAAGGCGCTTGCGCTCGGCGCCGACGCCGTGCTGATCGGTCGGGCCTACCTGTGGGGCCTGGCCGTCAACGGCCAAGCCGGCGTCGAGAACGTCCTCGACGTCCTCCGCGGCGGTATCGAGGCGACCATGCGGGGGCTCGGCAAGCGGTCCATCACCGAGTTGTCACCGGAGGACGTGGTCATCCCGCCCGGCTTCTCGCCACCACCGACGATCTGACCGGTCCGCCCTGCGTCGCAGGTCAGCGGTACTGGCGGATGTCTACCAGCGGCGGGTCGTCTTCGCGGTAGTAGAGGTAGTAGACGGCGCCGGCGCCGGCCAGGCCGAGGGCGAGAGCGGCAAGCCCAAGCCCGAACAGCAGGTTGCGGCTGCTGCCGGCCGGCTCCTGAGCGGTCGGTCCGAGGGCCTGGCCCTGGTCGACACCGTCTCCGGCGTCCCCGGTGGCCGCAAGCACGTCGCTCTCGTTTGCGGGATCGACCCTGGTCTCCGGGTTCGGAAGCACCTCGGCGGTCGTCGGAGGCGGGGCGGTCGTGGCCGTGGTCGGCGCCGCGGTGGTCGGCGGGGCCGTGGTGGCCGGCGCCTCGGTGGTGGTCTGGACCACGGTCGTGGTGGTCGGCTCCTCTTCGGTGGTGGTCGTCTCCTCCACCGTGGTCGTGGTCTCCTCCAGGGTGGTGGTCGTCTCCTCCACCGTGGTCGTGGTCTCCTCCAGAGTGGTGGTCGTCTCCTCCACCGTGGTGGTCGTCGTCGGCTGTTGACCGACGAACCGATAGCCGCCGCCGTTGAACACATTGTTGCCCGGGGTCGTGTCGACCACGGCCCCCTCGGTCGTGCCCACCGTGGCCACGAAGGCGACCGAGTCGACCTCGACCACGGTGTGGCGGTAGGCCATGGTCAGACGAATACTCTGGCCCGGAGCGATCGGGGTGTTGTTGAGGCACTGCACACCGGATCGGACACCGACGCTGCACGCCGCCGCCCCGGTTCCGAACGAGCCGCCGTTGAGCGCCGTCACGTCGATCTGGGACCGGCCACCGGCCCCATGGTTGACCCCGGCGATCACCAAGACGCCGCCGACCGGAATCGTCTGCTCACCACCGTTGACCACGGTCATCCGATACCGCAGCTCATCGGCCAGGGTCACGCCCTCGGCCGGCGGGCCGGACCGGACCTGGGCCGTCAATTGGACGTCGACCTCGGGCACGGGCAGCACGGCCGCACCGGCGGTGGTGCCCCCGCCCGTCGCCAGCAGCACCATCGCTGCCACCGTCAGGACAGCCACAAGCGTTCCGCGACGCAGGCGGCCGACACCATCGACCGACCGCTTCGCCAACCACATCTCGAACCGCTTTGTACCCATCCGCCTCACCGCTGCGGGGCCCGCGCCCCCACGGCCTGAAATGCTACCAAACCGCCACCGGCAGGAGTACGTCGGGCCTCGACGACCCGTGCCGAGCCGTCCGGGCTCAGACCGTACCTCGATCGACGATAGGGTCGGAGCATGGCCGAGCACAGCGCCGAACCGGCACCGACCGCTGCCGACGACGGCGCGGTCACCGACCCGTCGACCGCAGATCTGACGATCCTCGGCCGCACGGTCAGGGAAGCCGTCGACCACGTGGAGTGCTTTCCGCGGCCGGATGGCTGTACCAGGGTCCGGTTCTCGTCCGAGGAGCTGATGTCCGTCTGCCCGGTCACCGGCCAGCCGGACCTCTCCTCGATCGTGATCGACTACCAGCCGGACGCCCACTGCATCGAGTCGAAGTCCCTGAAGCTGTATCTGTGGTCGTTCCGGGATCGGGCCATCTTCGCCGAAGCCCTCTCGGCCGCCGTGGCAGCCGAGGTCATGACCACCGCCGCCCCCCACCATGTCCGGGTCGTCGTGACCCAGCGTCCCCGTGGCGGTATCCAGATCGAGACGACCAGTGAGTTGGGGCGACCCACCGAGGCAGGATCGACGGCCACCCGCTAGGGTCCTTACCGAGCCCCCACCCCCTGGGCGAATCGGCGGGCTCGGGAAGGAACCAACATGTCCGGACTCGTAGAGGGCATCCTGTCGCAGCTTGGACCGAGCGGAATGGCGCAGATCGCCGGAACGCTCGGTGTCGACCAGTCGGCGGCCAGCAGCGCCGTCGGCGCAGCCCTGCCTGCCATCATCGCCGGCATGGCGAACAACACCCGGCAACCGGAGGGGGCGAACGCCCTGTCGTCCGCGCTCGACGACCACAGCCTCTCGATCTTCGAGGGCCTCGGCGGACTGCTCGGCGGCGGTGGAGACGGCGCAAAGATCCTCGGCCACGTCCTCGGCGGCCGGCAGCCAAGCGTCGAACAGAACCTGGCCCAGCAGAGCGGGTTGAACCTCGACACCATCATGAAGCTGCTCCCGATCCTGGCCCCGCTGGTCATGGGCTACCTCTCAAACCAGAAGAAGAGCCAGGATCTCGACGCCGGCGGCCTCGGAAGCGTGCTGTCTCAGGAGCGGAGGCAGGCCGAGACCTCCCAGCCCGGCCTCGGTGGCCTGGCGTCGATACTCGACAGTGACGGGGACGGCTCCATCGTGGACGACATTCTGGGCAAGATCACCGGCCAGTAGGCGGCATCGGCCGCTCGGCATCAATCGCCCGATGTCCGGCTCTCGCCTGGAGGATCTGACGACCGACGAGGTGGATGCGGCAGACCGGCCGGTCCTGCTGATCCCACTCGGCGCCACCGAGCAGCACGGACCCCATCTTCCCCTCGACACCGACACGGTGGTTGCCGCGGCCTGGGCCGAGGCGGTTGCGGCGCGGCTGCCGGGCGCCGTGGTGGGACCGGCGCTGCCCTATGGCTCGTCCGGCGAACACCAGGGCTTTGCCGGGACGCTGTCGATCGGGCAGGCGGCGCTGCGGCTGGTCCTGGTGGAGCTGGCCCGATCGGCTCGCAACGACTTCGACCGCATCGTGTTCCTGTCCGGGCATGCCGGCAACGCTGAGCCGGTCCGAGCAGCGGTGGCTCAGCTGCGAGACGAAGGTCACGATGCCCGATCCCTGTTCCCGACGTGGTCCGGTGAGCTGATGGCCCGACTGGACGCCCACGCCGGCTACACCGAGACGTCGCTCCTGCTCCACCTCGATCCCGATCGGGTTCGACTCCCGCTTGCCGAGCCGGGAGCGACCGAACCCCTTTCTGAGCTGCTGTCGACCATGCGCCGTGACGGGGTGGTCGGGGTGTCTGCGAACGGGGTGCTCGGCGACCCGACCGACGCCGATGCCGGCCACGGCCGCGCCCTGTTCGAGGACCTGGTGGACCGAACCGTTGCCGCCCTGGCTGCGCTGGATCGGCCCGGCAACCGACCCTCGGCTGGCTAGCAGGGGCAGACACCGCAGAGGCCCGCCGTCAGGGCTGAGGCGCACTAGGTCCAGCTCCGGACCTCGGGCTACGCTCGGCGGACCGTCCGCATCGGCGGGATCGCAGGATCGGCCACGACCCGGGGCGACGAGAGGAGCAAGCGTGGACAACGGATCGGAACCCTACGGCCCGGCGACGGTGGCCCGTCTCCGCCAGGAGGTCGTTGGCCGGTCACGAGAGGCGGAGCTGGTGGTTGCGGCACTGATGGCCGGCCGGCATCTGCTGCTGGAAGGGCCGCCGGGGACCGGCAAGTCCACCCTGCTCCGTGCGATCTCGGACGCCGGCGACCAGATCATGGAGTTCGTCGAGGGCAACGCCGAGTTGACCCCGGCTCGGCTGGCCGGCCACTTCGACCCGGCACAGGTCCTGGAGGCCGGGTATCGGGAGGACGTGTGGGTCGACGGCCCCCTCCTCCGGGCGCTCAGAGACGGTCGGATCCTCTACCTGGAGGAGATCAACCGGGTCCCGGAGGAGACGCTCAACCTCCTGGTCACCGTGATGTCCGAGGGCGAGCTGACCGTTCCTCGACTCGGTCGAATCGTGGCCGATCCTCGGTTCCGCATGGTTGCGGCCATGAACCCGTTCGACGCGGTCGGCACGGCGCGTATCTCGGGCGCGATATACGACCGGGTCTGCCGGGTGGCCATGGACTATCAAACTAGCGACGAGGAAACCGCGATCGCAGCCCGGGCATCGGAGCTCCCGCCGGCCTACATCGCCGCGGTGGTCGAGGTCGTCCGGGCCACCAGGGACCACCCGGATGTCCGGGTCGGCTCCTCGGTCCGGGGGGCCATCGATTTACTGCTGTTGTCACGCGATCTGGCCGCACTGCGGGGCGCCGACCCGACGGATTTCGCAGTCGGGCTTGACTGCGCCCTGGCTGCGCTCTCGGGCCGGATCCGGCTCCACGACTCGACGAACCGCACCCCCGAAGAGGTCGTGACCGAACTCTGGACCTCGATGATGGCGCCACCGCCGGAGACCAACGGCGAACCGAACCATGAGGCCGATCCGTCGGGAAAAGCCCAGGGCCGCCAGGCGGCGCCTCGAATCTAGAGGAGCGGGTCCTCACCGGGGAGGAGGCCAGAAAGGCCCTGGCCGAGGACCGCCGCCGGACGGTCAGCCGTCGAGAGCTTGCCCGGGACGAGGCGTTCGACGAGATCTCACCGAAGCTCGGTGAGCTGGACGAGCAGCGGTTCGAGCAGCAGCTGGCGGATGAGCCAGATGAGGCGCTCGAGCTGCTGGCCCGGATGACCCAGGCCACGGACGCCGAGCTCGCCAAGCTGGCCAGACGACTTGCTGGTCGCCTGGTTCTCGACCTGACCAGGACCGGCCGGGCCCGCTCCCGCGGCGTTGGCAAGCTGATTCGAACCAGGGCGACGATCGACGCCGGCGACATCGACATCGACGCCAGCCTCGACGGCCTGACCGCAGCCCGGGTCGATGGCCGGCCGCCCTCCGTCGAGGATCTGGTCGCCACCGCCTGGCGTCGGCCGGCAACCGCCATCTGTCTGCTGATCGACCGGTCGGGCTCGATGAACGGGGAGCGCCTCGCAAGCGCCGCCCTGGCGGCGGCCGTCTGCAGCTGGCGGGCACCGGCCGACTTCGCAGTGCTGGCGTTCGGGGACAAGGTGGTCTCGATCAAGGAGGTCGACGAGCGCCGGGCTCCGGAGGAAGTGGTCTCGGACGTGCTGGCACTGCGGGGGCACGGCACCACAGACGTCGACCTGGCGTTGCGAGCGGCGGCTCGGCAGCTGGACCGTTCCCGAGCGGCCCGCAAGCTGACGATCCTGCTGTCCGACGCCGAGGTGACCGTCGGTGGGGACCCGGTGCCGGCGGCACGGGCGCTTGAAGAGCTGACGATCCTCGCCCCGGCGGACGAACCGGAGCATGCGCGACAGTTGGCCACCGACACCGGCGCTCGGATGGCCGAGGTCGCCGGGCCGTTCTCGGTCCTGGATTCGCTTCGTACCCTGGTCCAGTGACCGACCGGGCAGCCCTCCAGCCGTTTCCCCCGGGCACGGTCCTGGTTCCCGGCGACGACGTCGTCACCAGGAATCGGGGCGAGGTCCTCATCGGTGGCGCACCCCTACGCATCCTCCGGCTCCGGGCGGCCGGTGCCGGTCTCGTCCGTCGGTGGTTCGGCGGCGAGCCGGTCGGCGAGGCCCGGGCCCATCAGCAGCTGGCCCGGCGACTGGTCGATGCCGGGATCGCAGAACCCCAGCCACCGACCGGAGCCGGCAGTCACCTCGGGGTGACGGTCGTGATCCCGGTCAAGGACGACCCGGACGGTCTCACCCGAACCCTGGCTGCGCTACGGGCCGAGCCGGACGGGCCGGCCGTCATCGACCGGATCGTGGTGGTCGACGACGGCTCGGCCCGGCCGGTCACCGTCACCGGTCCGGACCTCACCGTCCTCCGAAACGACCGGCCGACCGGTCCGGGGCCCGCCAGGCAGAAGGCGCTGGGAGAGGTGGCGAGCGAACTGGTGGCATTCGTCGACGCCGGCGTCGAGGTCGGGCCCGCTGACCTGTCCGCCATCCGGGACGACCTCGCCGACCGGACGGTCGTTGCGGTGGCGCCCCGGGTTCTGTCCCGACCGGCCGACCACCCCGTCGGCCGGTACGAGCAGCGGAGGTCGGCGCTCGACCTCGGGCCAACGCCGTCGATCGTGGCCCCGGGCCGCCTGGTCTCCTACGTCCCAACCGCCTGCATGGTAACCAGGGTCGAAGCCCTCGAGCGGATCGGTGGCTTCGACCCCGGGCTCCGGTTCGGTGAGGACGTCGATCTGGTGTGGCGGCTGGGACGGATCGGGACGGTTCGGTATCGTCCAGCGGTCACCGTCGAGCACCCGGCCCGACCGACGTTGGCCGCCTTCGCCGCCCAGCGGCTGGCCTACGGCTCGTCGGCGGCGCCGCTTGCGGCCCGCCACGGCGATGCGGTCACGCCGCTGGCGGTGTCGCCCTGGAGCCTGCTGATTGCCGCGCTGGCCATCGCCGGGCGGCCGGCGGCCGCAATCGGGACCGGGATCGGGACCGGGCTGCTGCTCAGACCGAAGATCGCTCCGCTTCCCGATCTGACCGTCGAGGCCCTGGCATTGACCGGTCGGGGTCACTGGTTCGGGGCGCAGGCCTGCCTGACCGCGGTGGCTCGCAACTGGTGGCCGGTCACATTGGCGGCCGGCCTGTTCCTGCCCAGGCATCGCCGGCGGATGATTGCACTGTTGGCCGCAGCCTTCGGGCGGCGGCTCCTCGACGGCCCCTCGGAGCCGGCCGCGGCCGTGTCCGACCTCACGCTCGGCGCGATCGATGACCTGGCCTACGGTCTCGGCGTGTGGCGAGGCGCCATCGAGCACCGCTCGGCCCGAGCCTTGCGACCGGTGCTCCTGTCGTGGCCCGGCCGGTCGGCTGCGAGCACGGACCCGGCCGCCTGAGCGACCCCGCCTGGCCGTGTCAGCCGAGCGACCACGGGCCCGGTCGGTTCCTTACTGGGCGATGAACAGGTCCAGGAGCTGGCCGTTGTTCAGCACTGCGGCGCCACGCTCCCCGGCCGAAGTCGCCAGGCTCTCGTCGTCGGTGACGAGAGCGATCGGCCACTGATCCGGGTAGGCGTCGACCAGCTCGTCGAGTGCCGCCGCCGGTTCCGTCGGCGGCGTGCTGAGCCGGATCCGTACCGCCCGAGACGCCGGCAGAGACTCGTCGTCACCGATCCGGCCGTCGAAGACCACATCGGGAGCGGCACCGCTGCTGACCGAGAGGTCGGCCAGGTAGGTGACGAGCGCATCCCGCTGTTCGGCGACCAGCAGGCTTGGCCAACCGAGCTTGGCCACCGCATCGCCGTCGACCAGGAGGACGACATCCGGTGAGGAGACCACGAACTGGGCAACCGCGACCTCGTCGTCCATGATGTCGCTCGGGATCTCGATCTGACGACGCCGGGATCCTGGCTGACCACTGGCCGCCGGCTGCTCGTCCTCGTCGTCGCGCGCCCCGAAGATGCTCGGCGGGCCGGAGGACGCCGGAATGACCTGCGTGGTGTCGTCGGGGACGGGGTCCGGCACCGGGGACTCCCCTGCCGGCATCGGGACATCCTCTGCGTCGATCGAGGGGATGGAGGGGTCGTCGCTGAAGCCGCTGACCGTCTTGGCGATCAGAGCGCTGACCTCGTCCAGGTCATCCTCGTCCGGCAGATCGTCGGCGGTCAGCACCGTCGGCGGCTGATCGCTGTCACCGTCCGGTGCCGGCCAGCTGAAGCCCTCGGCAACCTGGGTGGCATCGGCACCGTCGCCGGTCGGCGGCAGCTCGACCACCGGCACCTCCTGAGAGATGTCAGGGATCCGAGCCATCGTGGTGATGTCGTTGGGGACCTCGATGTCGCCGATCCCGTCCCCGACCCCGGGGACCAGGCCGAACGGTGATGCCGCGCCGGCCTCGGTATCGGCGTTCTGGGCCGCATCGGCGGCGGCGTCGGCGGCCGCGGCCTCGGACGTCGCGTCCGTGTCCGGATCGAGCAACGACGGCGGACCGGCGAACGTCGGCAGCTCGCCCGAGGTGTGCGTCAGGTCCTCGGCCACCGGCTCTGCGGCTGCCGTATCGTCCATGACGCTCGGCGCCGACAGCGGTGCCGGCGCAGCGAGCGGGTCCGGCGCCTGGACGGTTGCGGCTGCCGCAGCGGCCGCCTCCTCCGCCTCGGCGGCCCGAGTGGCCTCGGCGAGCCGGCCGGCCTCGGCCGCCTGGGCCATCCGCTCGGCGTCCTCGACCTTGACCGCCAGTCTTGCGACATCCTGGTTGACCTCGTGGTTCTCCAGCCGGAGGGAGTCGAGCTCGCCCATCGCATCGGCCAGGCGCTGCTCGAGCGACGCCCTGGTCGATTCCCCGGCCGCCAGCTGCTCGGTCATCTCGGCCAGCTTCTGGCCGTTCTGGGTCTCGACGTCCGCCAGCCGGCGATCGGCCTCGTCGACCCGGGCGGCCAACGAATCACGCTCGGTCTTGAACGCCTCGGCGTCGAGCTGACGAGCCTCCAGATCCTGATAGGCGGTGGCCAACTGTTCGCGTTCGCCGGTCAACCGGGCCAGCTCGGCGGCGTTCTGGTCTGCGATGTCGTCGAGCTCCAGCAGCCGGTTGGCCAGTTCCTCTCGCTGCCGACGCTCGGCCTGCAGCTCGGTCTCGAGCGGACCGATCTGGGACTGCACCTCGTTCAACCGCTCGACCGTCTGGTCCCGCTCGCCGACGACGCCGGTCATCTCGGCCCGGATCTGGCCCCGCTCGGCGATCAGATCATCCCGGGCGCTGACCAGGTCGTCACGCTCCTTGACCAGGCCCTTCAGCTTGACCTCGTAGTCCCGCTCCGCCTGCTCCAGATCGCCCATCCTGGCCATCAGGACATCCCGCTCGACCCGGAGCTCGTTGAGCGACTTGCGGTCGGCGTCGTTGCGCTGACGGACCTCGGCCTGCTCGTTGAGCACGTCGGCCAGGCTCGCCTGGAGCTCGGTCAGCTGGGTCTGCAGGCCGTCGCGCTCGGCCCGAAGCGTTCCGACCTCTGCGGCAAGCCGCTCGCTGTCTGCCTTGAGTGCGTCGTGTTGGGTGGTCGTGGTCTCGAGGGCCAGTTCGGTATCGGACAACCGGCTGGTCAGCTCGATCTTCTCGGTCTTCAGCGTGTCGACCGAACCCGTTGCGCTCTTGATCTGCTCCTCGAAGCTCTCGGCTTGGGCGATCATCCTGGCCAGTTCGCGGCTCGTCGTCTCCAACTCCGACGTCAGGGTTCGATTGTTGGCGACCAGTTCGCCGATGTCTGCGCCCTGGGACTGCTCCTCGATCTCGGCCAGCCTGGTCGACATCTCGTCCCGCTCGGCCCGCAGCGCGGCCCGGTCGTCGCGGATGTGGTTCCGCTCGGACGTCATCGTCTCAAGCTGGGATCGGATGACGTTCCGCTCCCGGTCCGCCTCCTCCAGCTGCCCGGTGACCCGGGTGAGCTTCTCCTCCAGACTGAGCACCTGGGCCTGCGACTCCGCCGCCTGGGTCTCGATCTCCATCCGCTCCTCGCGGATCGAGCTCAGCTCCTTCTCCAGGTCGACCTGCCGCTTCAGCGTCTCGGAGTGGAGGCGTTGGGCCTCCTCGCGCTCGCTTCGGGCGACGGCCAGGTCGTCCTTGGCCAGGACCAGCTCGTGGCGGGCGGACTCCAGGTCGCTCTCCATGGCCATGAGCTCGCTCTCCAGAACCCGCTCGCCAAGGGCCGAGGTGGTCTCCTCGACCGTGGTCTCGGGCGGGCTCAGGCTGGCCAGGACCTGGTCCCGCTCGCCGGCCAGTCTGTCGACGAGGCCGCGCAGGCTCGACAGCTCGTTCTCGAGCGCGTCGGCCTCGAAGTCGTCCTCGGTCGACTCGAGCATGGCGCCGTCGGCGTCGCCGATGGCGGTGAAGTTGGTTTCCAGGGCGTCGTACTCAGCGCGATCAGTCACAGCGGATGTTCCCAGTGCAGTCGGTTCGTAGGTGGGTGGCGGCGGGACGGGCAGTGGTTCGTCGGTCCCCGAGATCGGGCTCACCGTCGCCATCGGGATGTCGGCGGTCGGCGGGCCCCCGGTATCGAAGGCAGACCCGGGATCGAAGGAGAAGTCCGATCCGTGGTCGGCTGGCAGGTCCGGTACGGCGCCGATGGGACCGGAATTGACCGTCAGTCCGTTGTAGACCTGCTCGAGTTCTGGATCCGGCTCCGGGGCCGGGTCGGACGGTTGAGGTGCGGCGTCGGCGGCCGCCTCCATCTCGTTGGTGAGCTCCTCGAACTCCGACGCCCAGCCCGGCGGCCGGTGCAGCCACAGATAACCGGCCCGGCCGACGTGCTCCTCGCTGGCCCTGGACGCCACCCGGCTCCGGAACTCCGAGTCGTCCTCGACCGCCTGCTGGGCGACGGTGATGGCGCGGCGGGGAAGATCTGACACGTACAGGAAGCTCCGCATGGCCGACGGCGGCTCGGCCGGATACGGCGACTCGGCGTCCTCGCGAGCGACCGCATAGGCCAACTCGCATGCCGCCTGGAGAGATTCCGCCGCCATCATCTGGCTCCCGTCCCGCCCAGCTGTTCGACGGCTTCGTGCGTACCGCACCAGCCACAGCGGACATGTTCGATGGTCTCGGCAACCAGCTCCGACGAGGCGGGCCCGGGCGTACCGTCGACGAGGATGCTGTGGACTTCCCTCACACGCCTAGTAACCACCACTTCGAACCTTGTCATGTTGCCGCAAGTAACACAACGGTAGCGAGTCTGTGTCACGCTAGTACAGGCTATCTCGGCCCATTGGCCAAAGTCACTCGCAGGGAGCGTCACACATCCGTCATAGTCTCAACGGCCTATGTCGACGCCATCGAAACCCACGTGGATCCAGCCTGCGATCACCCCGAAGCGAGTCGTTTGGTGACCGCCCGGAGGCGGTCGAGGGCGCCGGCGGCACGGCCGTCGTCGATCGCCGCCCCGGCCTCGGCCAGGCCAGCCTCCAGGGTCTCCGCCCGACCGCCGACGACCAGTCCGGCGGCGGCGTTCAGCTGGACGATGTCCCGGTGCGGCCCGGTGTCACCGGCGAGCAGCCCGGTGAAGATCTCGGCGTTCGCCTCCGGACCGCCGCCTGCCAGGTCGACCGGGTCGACGTGAGGGATGCCGAGCTCCGCCGGGCGGACCATCAGGCGATCGACCCCACCCTGATCGACGGTGTAGACCACCGAGTCCCCGGTGGTCGACAGCTCGTCCAGCCCATCGGCACCGGCAACGACCCAGGCCGACGTGGTCCCTAGGGCGGCCAGCACCTCGGCCATCTGGGCGGCCCGAGCCTCGGACGAGACCCCGATCACCTGCCTGCGGACCCGACCGGGATGGGCCAGCGGGCCGAGGAGGTTGAACACGGTCGGCACGCCGAGCTCGACCCGGACCGGACCGGC
>JBCCFN010000144.1:0-12796 GCA_039029715.1 Actinomycetota bacterium
GCCGGACGAGATCGGCTGAGACCGGCTGAGACCAGCCGGCGTCGGTTGGCCTAGGACGCCGTTCCGGCCGCCGCCTCCCAGAGGCGGTACAGGTCGGTGTAGTGCCCGCCGAGCGCCACCAGCTCCTCGTGGGTGCCCAGCTCAACCAGGCGGCCCTGATCGATCACGGCAATCCGGTCGGCCCGCATGGCGGTTGCCAGCCGATGGGCGATGATGACCGCGGTCCGGCCCTCCAGCACCCGATCGAGGGCCCGCTCCACCAGGGTCTCGGACGCCAGGTCGAGGTTGGAGGTCGCCTCGTCGAGGATCAGCACCCGGGGCCGGGCCAGGAACGCCCGAGCCAGGGCCAGCAGCTGCCGCTCGCCGGACGACAGCGAGGCGCCGCGCTCATGGACCACCGCATCGAGGCCGTCGGGGTGGCGGTCGATCAACTCGCCGAGGCCGACCTCGTCGCAGGCCTGGCGGACGGCGTCAGCCCCGAGCTCGGGCCTGGCGAAGGAGACGTTGTCCCGGATCGTCCCGTTGAACAGGAACGGTTCCTGGGGCACGACCCCGAGTTGGCGCCGGAGCGAGGCCAGGGTGACCGTCCGGACATCGACCCCGTCGATCGACACCGAGCCAGCGCTGGGGTCGTAGAACCGGCTGAGCAACTTGGCGACCGTCGACTTGCCGGCCCCGGTCGGCCCGACGACGGCCACCGTCTCACCGGGCTCGATCGTGAGGTCGAGATCGGTCAGCACCTCGACCTGGCCGTCGTAGCTGAACGACACCCCGTCGAAGTGGACCCTGCCCTCGATCGGCGGCAGATCGATGGCGTCCGGGGCCTCGACAACGGCCGGCTCGGTCCCGAGGAGGTCCCGGATCTTGGCCACTGCGGCCTGGCCCTGCTGGTAGGAGTTGTAGAGCTGGACCAGCTGCTGGATCGGGGCGAAGAACGCCGTGAGGTACAGCAGGAAGGCGAACAGCTCGCCGACGGTCAGATCGCCGGCGGCGATCATCCGGGCCCCGAAGGCCAGCAGCGCCGCCTGGCCGAGGACCCCGACCGCCTCACTGCTGGGGCCGTACACCGCACCGACGGTCGATGCGTAGACGTTCGCATCCTTGTGACCCCCGACCACGTTGGCGTGGTTGATCACATTGTGGTGACGACGGTTGGTTGCGGTGATGACCCGCATCCCGGCCAGGCTCTCGGACAGGTCTGACAGGACCTCGGCGATGCGTTCCCGGACCCGCCGGTAGCCGACCTCGGACGCGCTGCGAAACCAGAGCGTCAAGCCGACCATCGCCGGCACCACGACCAGCAGCGTGATGGCCGCCAGGGTCGGGTCGAGGATGATCAGGACCACCGTGATGACGACCAGGGTCAGGACCTGGACCGCCAGGTTGACCAGCCCGTCCTGGAACAGGGCGGCCAGGGCGTCGATGTCGCTGGTCATCCTGGTCAGCAGGACCCCGGCCTTCTCCCCGGTGAAGAAGTCGAGCGACTGGCGCTGGAAGTGGGAGAACACCCGGACCCGCAGGTGGTACATCAGCCGCTCACCGAGCCGGCCGGTGTAGGCCACCCGGGCGGTCGAGGCCGCCGTGTTGACCAGGATGGCAAGCCCGTAGGCCACCGCAACCACCGCCAACATCGCACCGTCGCGGGGCAGGATGGCCCGGTCCAGGCCGATCTGGGTCAGCAGCGGACCGGCCTGCAGCGCCAAGGTCTCGATGACGACCAACCCGATGGCCCCGGCCAGGCCCCGGCGGTGGGGACGGAGGAACCGACGGAGGGTGAACGGCCGCCGGTCGTAGTCGGCGGCCGAGAATGCCACGTCTGCGGCCGGGTGGTCCGGCTCGCCGGCCAGGATGGCCTCGGCCCGCTCGGCCAGTTCGGACGGCATCCCGGCGAACGGGAGGCCGGCCGCCGCACTCGACGAGACTGCGGAGGGACCGGCGAACGGCGACCCGGCCGGGGGCCCGAAGCTCATCGCCCGCCCTCGCCGTCGACCAGAGCCGCCGACGGGGCCTCGTCGTCCTCCAGGTTGGCCAGGATCTCGGCGTATGCCGGTTCGGTCATCATCAGCTCGTGGTGCCGGCCGGTGGCCCGGACCTGCCCGTTCTCTAACAGAACCACCCGGTCGGCGGCGGCGATGGTCGACAGCCGATGGGCGATCAGGATGGTGGTCCGGTCCGCCCTGGCCTCCCGGAGGGCGGCCAGGATCCGGTCCTCGACTGCGACATCGAGGGCGCTGGTCGCATCGTCGAGGACCAGGATCGGCTGGTTCAGCAGCGCGGTCCTGGCGATCGCCACCCGTTGTCTCTGGCCACCGGAGAGGGTGTAGCCGCGCTCCCCGACCACCTCGTCGTACCCGGCGGACAACTCCGAGATGAACCCGTGGGCCTGGGCCAGCCGGGCCGCGGCCTCGATCCGTTCCCTCGACGCCTCGGGGTCGCCGTAGGCGATGTTGTCCGCCAGGCTGACCGAGAACAGGAACGGCTCCTCGGCAACGAGGCCGACGTGATGACGCAGGCTCAGCTGCGTCACGTCCCGGACGTCGTGCCCATCGAGCCGGACCGCGCCGCCGTCGACGTCGTAGAACCGAGCCAGGAGCCGGGCCACGGTCGACTTGCCGCTCCCGGTCCGCCCGACGATGGCGACGGTCTCCCCCGGATCTATCCGCAGGTTGAACCCGTCGAGGACCGGCGGGGCGTCAGGGCGATAGCTGAACCGGACATCGTCGAACACGACCGCACCGGTTGCTTCCCGCAGCACCCCGGCGTCTGGACGGTCGACCACGGCGGGGACCTCGTCGAAGATCTCATAGATCCGGTCTGCCGACGCCCGGGCCCGCTGGCCGAGCATCAGGAACAGGCCGAGGGTCCGGAACGGGGCCTGGAGCAGGGTCACGTAGGCGGTGAAGGCGAACAGGGTGCCGGCGGTGACATCCCCCTGGATCACCAGCCACCCGCCGTAGACCAACACCAGCAGGGTCCCGACCCGGGGCAGGTTCTCCATCAGCGGGTTGTGGCGGGCCCGAGCGTCCACGGTCCGGACCCCAGCCCATCGCAGCCGAGTGGCGGCGTCGGCCAGGGCGTTGATCTGGGCCCGCTCGGCGGCGAAGGACCGCACCACCCGGACCCCGTTGATGTTCTCGTCGACGATGGTCGAAACGTCCGCCACCCGGGCCTGGACGATCCACGACAGCGGGAACACCTGGTCCCGGAGCCGTTTGCCGAGCAGGTAGACCCCGGGCAGTGGGGCCACCGCGACGATGGTCAGCGGCACGTGGATCGTCAGCATGTAGACCAGGGCGACCACGAACATCACGGACGTCATCGAGATCAGGGGGGCGAACGTGAGGAACAGCTGGACCGAGCGGATGTCTGAGTTGGCCCGGGAGATGACCTGACCGGAGTGGGTCCGGTCATAGAACGAGAACGAGAGCGTGGTCAGGTGCTCGTACAGCAGCGTGCGAAGGTCGGTGTCGATCTCGAACGCGGTGCGGTAGAGCCCGTACCGGTAGATGGCGGTCAGCACCGAGCGGCCGATCCCGATGACGACCAGGAGCGTCACGTAGAACCCGATCCCTCGGCCGGTCTCGACCTCGGTCCCGGTCACCTGCTCGGCCAGCGGGCCGTCGATGGCGGCCCGGATGATGGCCGGGATCGCCACCTGACCGAGCATGGCGAGCAGGGCCAGGCCCATCGACCCGAAGAACAGCACCCGATGGGCCCATACGACCGGGGCGATGCGACGGAGCCAGCCCTTGGTCTGGTCGGGGTCGATGCCGGCGGTGGCCTTCGGGTACCGCCGGGTCACCCCGATGGGGGGATCGACCGGGGACGGGGCGGCGTTGGCCGTCACCGATTGCTCACCGGCGACTCATCCGGCCGCCTGCGCCTGTGCCAGGTCGATCGAGCCGATCATCCGCTCCCGGAGGGCGGACAGATCGATGCCCTCGGTGCTCTTCATCCCCAGCATGTACCGAGCGTAGACCCCGTGGAGGATGCATGCGGTCTTGAAGTAGTTGAAGGTTCGGTAGAAGTCGAGGTTCGAGAGGTCCCGGCCGGTCAGTTCGGCGTAGTGGTCTGCCAGCTCCTGGCGTCTGGAGAACCCCGGCGCCGTCGTCGCCCCCTCGTGGGAGACCCGGATCTCGTCGTCTGGGTCGCTCCAACCGTTGAGGGCATAGGCGAAGTCGGCGAGCGGATCGCCGAGGGTCGCGATCTCCCAGTCCAGGACGGCGGCGATGGTCCCGTCCCGGTCGACCATGCAGTTGTGCATCCCGTAGTCGCCGTGGACGATCCGGGCCGGTCCCTGGTCCGGGATCCGGGCCACCAGGTCGTCATGGAGCGCATGGATCCGGGGATCGTCGTAGTCTGCGCCGTCGATCGACATCCGCCATGAGCCGTACCAGGTCCGGAGCTGACGGGCCACGTACCCGTCGTGGCGGGCCAGCTGGTCGAGGCCGACCGCGGCCGGCTCGACCCGGTGGATGGCGGCCAGGGTGGCGATGAACGACGGCCCGACCCGGCCCCGGGCGTCGAGGTCGAGCCACTCCTCGACGTCATCGGCGGTGTAGAGCGAGCGGCCACCGACCTCGCTCATCACATAGAACACGGCCCCGGTGACCGAGGTGTCCTCGCACAGACCGTAGGCCTCGGCCACGGGGAGGTCGGCCCGACCAAGCCCGGAGATGATGGTGAACTCCCGGGCCATGTCGTGGGCCTTCGGCAGCAGCTCCCCCATCGGTGGTCGGCGGACCACGACCCGCCGCCCGACCCCGTCGATCAGCAGGAAGGTGAGGTTGGAGTGACCACCTTCCAGCCTGGTCCAGGAGAATGGCCCGGTCAGCCCGTCGATGTTGGCAACGATCCAGGCCTCAACCGCCGGCCGGTCATAGCCCGGGGTCTCGGTCTCGGCAGTTCCGTCCGTCATGGACGGATTCTCGCCGGTTTCGGCCCGGGGCGAAAGTTCGGGCTCGCGGACCCCTCGGCACCCGGTCGACGTCAGCCGTGGCGACGGAGCCAAGTCAGGACCGAGATGGCGACCGCCTCCGGCTGCTCGGGCAACAGGGCGTGGGCTGCGCCGGGAACCTCGACCACCGAGACTTTGCCCCCGAGCTCGTTGGCCAGCAGCCGGGTGCTCTCGGCCGACACGATCCGATCATCTGCGGGGCGGACGATCAGCGCATCGACCGCGCCGCCGGCGGACCAGGACTCGGTCGGGGTCCGTTGCTTGGCCTCGAGCTGGGCGGTTGCCAGGACCGGTCGCCAGCCGTCGACCCACACCACCGGGTCGTTCCCGGGGGCGAAGAACGCCAGCGCAACCGCCTCGAGGTGCTCCTCCATGCTCAGCTCGGGGATGAAGGTTCGGCGATGGGCGGTCGCCGGCTCCGGCTTCGGGGGGACCGGGCCCGGGGTCGCCAGGAGCACCATGTGCTTGACCAGATCGGGGTGGTGGGCGGCCAGGGTCCTGGCCACCTGACCACCGAAGTCGTGCCCGACCACGGCGGCCGCGCCGCCGCACAGTTCCCCGATCACGGCCGCGATGTCGTCCGCCAGGTCCAGCAGGGTGATGTCGGCAAGGGCCATCGACGAGCCGGTCCATCCCCTCGGCTCCGGCCGCAGGACCTGGAACCCGGCGCGGGCCAAGCGGTCGGACAGGTCGCCGAAGTCGGCGGCACCTCGGCCGAGCGACGGCAGCAGCACGACCGGCGGGCCCTCGCCCTGGACGTGGACGGTCAGCTCGCCGGCCGGCCCGTCGACCGTCGTCGACGAGCGGTAGCCGGCCTGCAGCTCCAGTCCCCGGACCTGGTCGGCGAAGGCCTCCAGCTCGACCACGGCGTCGACCGAGGTCTCCTCCTGGTAGGACTTCCAAAGCAACCGGCCGATGAATCGGAACGCCTCGACCAGACGGGGCCCGACCGAGGGACCGACGTGGTTGCCGTCCTTGGTCAGCCGGTACTCGTGCGACAGTCCGATGTCGAACAGGCACCGGTGCAACAGCTCGGTCCCGTACTGCACGTGGAGCGCATCATCGTCGCCGGCCTCCAGGTAGACGGCCAGGTCGGCGGCGGCCAGCGCGGTCGAGTTGGACACCGCGAGCGAGGTGGGGTGGTTGGCCTTCCAGTACTGATGGTCGAGCGGATCCCCGAACAGCTTCCGGCGGACCCCCGCCGGCATGTAGACCCGGTCCCGACTCGGTACCCGATCCCAGGTCAGGGCGGCCTCGATCGTCGGCTCGACCGCCACCACCGCAGCGAACCGGTCCGGGTGCTTGAACGCCATCCGCAACGCACCGAGCGCCCCGACCGAGATCCCGCCGATCAACAGCGGGCCGTCGGTCGCGCCGGTCTCGGCCCGGATGGCGGGGATGAACTCCTCCAGGAGGAAGGTCTCCCACAGCTCGGAACCGTCCTGGCGGTCGAGGTAGAACGACCAGCCGGCGCTGGGGGTGGCAACCACCAGGGCCGGGAGCGACCGATCGGCCCAACAGGAGACCAGCTGGGGCCGGCATGTCTCGAGGAACCGGTGGGATCCACCGCCGCCGTGGAGCCAGATCAGGACCGGGGTCTTCGTCGTGGAGCCGTCGGTCGAGACCAGGGTTGCGTAGTCGACCGGCCCGGGCACCAGATCCGAGGTCAGGGTTCCGGTCGACAGACCGCTGCGGGCCGAGCGACGCCTCGACGCCACCACCCGGTTGGCGGCCCGTCCTGCGCCGGCCACCTCGGTCTCGGCGTCCACGTCCACCTCCGCGTCCACCTCCACCTCGATGTCTGGGGGCGTCTGTGCGTCGCCGGGCTCGCCAACGGCCGGCTCCGGTCGCCCGGATCCGCCGTGGTTCTGTGCCTCCGGTCCTTGATCGTCAGAGTCCCGCCTCCGCCGATCGCCCGGTCGCTGCCCGTCAGACATCGACATAGCGCCGTCAGTCTAGGTGCCTGTCGCTCCCTGGCCCAGGCCAAAACAATGAAGAAAACTCCCTGATTTCAGGGCGTCGAGCTCGGTGACGGACCGTGGTGCGACCGGTCAGGGAGCGGTCAGGCCAGACGCTGGACGGCGACGGCCGTCTCGACATGGTCGAGGCCGAGTGCGGCGGCCACCGCCGGCTCGGTCAGCTCCCCACCGGCCACGTTCAGCCCGTTCCGCAGGTGAGGGTCGGCCTCAAGGGCCGCCCGGGCGCCCTTGTCGGCCAGCGCCACCACGAACGGCAGCGTGGAGTTGTTGAGGGCATAGGTCGAGGTCCGGGGCACCGCACCCGGCATGTTGGCAACGCAGTAGTGGACAACGCCGTCGACCACGTACGTCGGGTCGCTGTGGGTGGTCGGGCGCGACGTCTCCATGCAGCCGCCCTGGTCGATCGCCACGTCGACCAGGACCGACCCGGTCCGCATCCCGGCCACCATCTCCCTGGTCACCAGCTTGGGTGCCCGGTCGCCCTTGACCAGCACCGCCCCGACCACCAGGTCGGCGTCCAACACCAGCTCGTTCAACGAGAAGGCGGTGGAGTACACGGTCTCCAGCGCCGAACCGAAGCGGGCCGCCAGCTCGTCGAGGACCTCGACCTGGCGGTCGAGCACGGTCACCCGGGCGCCGAGGCCCAGGGCCATCTCCACCGCATTCTGGCCGACGACGCCCCCGCCGATGACCACGACCTTTGCCGACGGAACGCCGGGCACCCCGCCGAGCAGGAGCCCGGCACCGCCCTGGTGGGCCTCGAGCGCCTGGGCCCCGGCCTGGATGGCCATCCGCCCGGCGACCTTGGACATCGGGGCCAGCAGCGGCAGGTCACCGTCGGCGTCGGTCACGGTCTCATAGGCGATACAGGTCGCTCCGCTGGCCATCAGGTCCTTGGCCTGCTCGGGGTCCGGCGCCAGGTGCAGATAGGTGAACAGGATCTGGTCCGGGCGGAGCATGGCCCGCTCGACCGGCTGGGGCTCCTTGACCTTGACGATCATCTCGGCCGCATCGAACACATCGGTGGCGGCCGGCAGCACCGTGGCGCCCTGGGCCTGGTAGTCGTCGTCCGAGGCCCCGATCCCCCGGCCGGCGTCGGCTTGGACCACGACCTCATGGCCTCGACGGACCAGCTCATGGACGCTGCTCGGGGTCAGACCGACCCGCCGCTCCGCATCCTTGATCTCCGAGGGAACTCCGATCCGCATCGTTGCGCCTTTCAGTCATGAGTCGTCGGTGACGTGGCGGCCCGCGGCGGGGTTCGCCTGTACCTCTCAACCTACTCCAGGCACCACGCCATGACCTTGCGAATCCTGCCCCGATGGCAACGATCGACGCAATAATCTGCGACTATCTATCGATCTGATGACGTAGCCTGTACAACATGCAGCTCGACGCGACTGATCGTGCAATCCTCAATGAGGTCCAGGCCAGCGGACGGGTGACCAACGCCGAGCTGGCCGGCCGGGTCGGTCTGTCGGCCTCCGCTGCGCTCCGGAGGACCCGGGCCCTCGAGCAGGCCGGCGTGATCGCCGGCTACGTGGCCCTGGTGGACCGAGCCGCCATCGGCCGGGGCACCACGGTGTTCGTCGAGATCTCGGTGGCGACCCAGTCCGAGGCCCAACTCGATGGCTTCGAAGCGGCCATCACCGAGGTGCCGGAGGTGATCAGCTGTCATCTGATGGCCGGCGACTCCGACTACCTCGTCCAGGTGGCATGCAGCGACGTCGAGGACTACGAACGGGTCCATCGGGAGCGACTGTCGAAGCTGCCGGGGGTAGCACGGATTCGCTCCAGCTTCGCCCTTCGTGAGGTCTGCAACCGGACCTCGTTCGACCTGTAGCGCCCTTGGGAGGCATTGTCCCCTCGGCCGAAAACGCCGACGGCGGCGGGCCCGGAGACCCGCCGCCGTTCGGCTTCATTGCACGGTCTCTCGACCGCCTGGATCAGTTGATCGAGTTACCGACGGTGCTGAGGCCGTCGGCGGCCTCGTTCCCGAGGAAGGTCACAGCGCCGATGCAGACGACGGCGATGAGTGCGACCAGCAGGGCGTACTCGACCAGAGAGGCACCACGCTCGGACGAGACGCGGGCGTTGAACCAAGCAGCGACAAATTCGTAGTGAAGCATCACACATTCTCCAAGTTTCTAACAGCGCACTTACTTACTGATGGGTCCCGAACCGGGCTTGCATCACAGTGATCGTCGCTCCGAGCGGATCCCTGCATAGGCCACCCGGCTCAACGACGTGTGCGTTCCGGCCCAAATCACCCCGCGTTCGCAGCGATTCGACCGGGTCGTGCCGATACGGACCCGGATCGGTGCATCGGCGTCGGCCACGGAGAGCCAGGGCGTCACGACACTGTCACTGCACACCACTACGGTGCGCACAGCGACTCGGCCACGTCGACCCGGGGCAATCCCGGGGGGACGGCGGACCGGTCTCGGGACCATCTCCCCATCAACGATCGACCGTGAGAGGACGAACCGATGGGTACCGGATCCCGGGCTGCGCCGGTCAACACGTTTCGCGATGCGCTCGGCGTCGCCATGGCCATCGCGGAGGACTACGCCTTCGCCAACGCCGCAGTGCTGGTGGAACCGGGCGGCCGGATCCACGACATCGGCATCGTCGAGGGCATCGGCACCTCGATCGACGGGCTGACCCGCTGGGTCGTGGCGGCCCTGGGCGGTGCGGCCGCCGCACGGCAAGGCCGGCGCTCCCCTCCGCTCCGGGTCCTGCTGATCTCCGTGCGCCCGTTCGAGGTCGACACCATCAGGGAATCCGACCTCCGGCGATACCGGGAGGCGTCGTGGGCGGTGGCCAACACCGGGGCCGACCTCCTGGACTGGATCGAGACCGACGGCGATCTCTTCCGGTCCTACGCCTACACCACGTGTCCCGGGGTCGCATGGCCGGATGACCCACCGCAGGATCGGCAGGACGATGCGTCGTGAGCGCCCCATCCGAATCGGGGATCAGTTGTTGATCGAGGTACCGGACGTGCTCAGGCTGTCGCCGAGTTCCACCCCGAAGAACCGCACCGCGGCCAGGCAGACCACGGCGATCAGCGCCATCAGCAGCGAGTACTCGACCAGCGAGGCACCACGCTCGGACGCCTCGATGCGCGCCACGGCCTCTCGGTATCTCGTCACGACTGAGATGGGGATGGACATCAATCGGTCTCCAGCAGCGTCCGGACTCCTGCCGAACCCGAGGGTCGTCGGCTGGACGCTCCAAGAGGTATCGGCGATCGCCGCCACGGGCTGTATGAGTCGACCGGCACAATCGCGCCTTCGCTGGCGGTCGGCCGCGCCCCCGCTGCTTGGCCGCTCAACCAAGCGGCCCCCAGGACCGCTGACAGCGGGCCGGACCGTCGCCATCCGCCGCAGCACCGTCAACGGCGCGGCGGAACGCCAGCTTGTGGCCGATCGTCTCCCACAGGCTGCGGAGGCCCCCGTCGGCCGAGGGTTGGACGCCGACACGCTCCGGTCCGCTCCCCCGATCGATGACCGGTTCCAGATCCGGGTTGTTCCGCAGGTGGCGGTGCAGGTTTGCCGCCGGAAGCCGCAGGTCCCGCTCCCGGTAGTGGTCGAGGGCCGGGTCACCGTCCGCATCGAGGATCTTCACCACCGAGCTGGTGTCCGGCACATCCCGCAGGGCCGGCACCAGCAGATGGTTGGACGTCCCGTCGACGATCGCCAGATTGCTGTACATGTTGAACGCCGCAGCCGAGCGCCACTCCAGATAGGGACTGGCACCATTCACCGCAGCCAAGGCCACCACCAACCACAGGCCGGCCGGCACCCCGGGCCGACCGACACCCCCGGCATCGCCGATCGCACCCCGCTCCTTGGCGCTCGCCGCCGCCCGCCACTGGATGGCGATCACCGTCAGCGTTCCAGCCCACAGCGCCAGCCACAGCGGAAACGCCACCGGCCACGGTGGTGTCCCGCCGCGGACCCAGGCCAGCTGGGCGACCGCGTGACCGCAGACCACCACTGCCGCGGCAAGCACCGCGGTCCGGCGGGGCAGCCTGCGGGCTCGATCGACCACCAGATCCAGGCGGTGGCGTACCCCGGCCGAGGCGAACAGCAGGAACAGCGGCAGCAGGGCGGCGGAGAAGTCCCAGACGTGGCTGACCGGATCGAGCGCAAGGACACCGTGGAAACCGACCGCCATCGGCACCCCGATCCGACGCAGCCGGCGGACCCCGAGCGTGACCGGCACCGCCGTCTCGATCACGGCGGTGGCCACGATGGCAAGCCAGGCGATGGCGCCGTGGTCGGTCGGGGCCAGACCGATCGGGCCGAGCAGGTCATCGCCGAACACCACGGCGCAGCTCACATCCGGGTCGAAGAACGCCCGATTCCACTTGGACAGGGCCATGAAGCCGTAGGCCACCAGCAACACGGCCCGCAACACCGGGGCCGCCGGGCCCATCCAGTCCCCGTCACCACGGCGGTCGGCCATCGGCACCGCAACGGCGACGGTCAACGCCATCAGCCCGAGGACGATCTCGTGGTTGCCGACCACCGGCAGCTTGAGCCACAGCACCAGCAGGTACCAGACGGCAAGCACCAGGGCCGATCGGTCGGACGGGACCAGCAGCTGTACCAGGGCCGCAGCCACCAGGCCGAGCTGCAACACCCCGATGCCGTCGAGGGCCAGCAGATGTCCGCCGTTGCCGGCCAGGTGGAACAGGATCGCCAGGGGCCACAGCGCCCCGAACCACCGGTCCCGGTGGGCCGCCGGCGCCGGCTCGGTTGCCGGGCTGGAGGACGAGGCTCGGGGGCGGAGACGAAGCGGACCCACATCGTTGGCATCGGCATCGGCGTCCCGGACCTGAGATCGGCTCCGGCGGGGTGGCTATGCTCCTGCGCTGCCGTCGACTGGGCCGGTTCGCTCGATCGGGCGTCGCCGGGCGGGCCGGGCCGGTGTATTGGCAGTCGTGGTCTCCGACGGGCTATAACGACCCTCGGCCCCTTTCCCGGGGCGGCGCTCCGCCGACCGACGCCGGGCGCCCACAGGTCCGCTGCGACCGTTGCAACCCAAAGGATCCCCCATGCCTCGAATGAACCTGGACGGCACATCGGCCGTCGTGACCGGCGGCGCCTCCGGCATCGGCGAAGCCTCGGCCGAGCAGCTCGCAGCACTCGGTGCCCGGGTCGTCATCGCCGACCTGAACGAGGAGAAGGGCCAGGCGGTGGCCTCCCGACTCGGTGGGCTCTTCGTCCGGTGCGACGTCTCGAGCGAGGAGGACGGTCAGGCTGCGGTTGCGGCGGCCTCGGAGATGGGCCCGCTCCGCTCCTTGGTCAACTCGGCCGGGCTCGGCCGAGCCGGCCGGACCGTGGACCGCAACAACGACCCCATGCCCCAGTCCGACTTCGAGTTCGTGATCAAGATCAACCTGCTCGGGTCGTTCAACATGCTGCGGCTGGCTGCCGCGGCGATGGCCAAGACGGACCCGGTCGACGCAGACGGTCAGCGGGGCGCGGTGGTCAACATGGCCTCGGTCGCAGCCTTCGACGGCCAGATCGGCCAGGCCGCCTACTCCGCCTCCAAGGGCGGCGTGGTCGGCATGACCCTGCCGATCGCCCGGGATCTGTCCGCCGTCGGGGTTCGGGTCAACACGATCGCCCCCGGGCTGATCGACACGCCGATCTACGGCGAGGGAGAGCAGTCCGAGCAGTTCAAGGCCCACCTCGGCCAGTCGGTCCTGTTCCCCAAGCGGCTCGGTTCGTCCGAGGAGCTGGCGTTCATGGTGGTGGACCTGATCACCAACCCCTACATGAACGCCGAGGTGATCCGAGTCGACGGCGGGATCCCGGATCCGCCCCACGAAGAGGGGCGGCCCCCC
>JBCCFN010000145.1:0-12791 GCA_039029715.1 Actinomycetota bacterium
AATCGCGACGGCCGGGACAAGATCGAGGAGCGGTACGGCAACCTGTTCCAGATGTACGAGCGCATCACCGGTGAGGACCCCTACACCGTTCCGATGCGGATCTACCCCGCAACCCACTACACGATGGGCGGGCTCTGGGTCGACTACAACCTCATGACCACCATCCCCGGGCTCTATGCAACCGGTGAGGCCAACTTCTCAGATCACGGCGCAAACCGGCTCGGCGCCTCGGCCCTGATGCAGGGGTTGGCAGACGGGTACTTCGTGCTGCCGTACACCATCGGTGACTACCTGGCCCCCAAGCTCAACGAGCCGGTGCTGTCGCTCGACGATCCGGCGTTCATCGAGGCCGAGGCCGAGGTCCAGGGCCGGATCCAACGATTCCTCTCGATCGGTGGGTCGCGGTCGCCGGAGTACTTCCATCGGGAGCTCGGCAAGCTGGTCTGGGACCACATCGGGATGGCCCGGGACCGCAACGGGCTCGAGAAGGCGATCACCGAGATCCGAGCGCTGCGGGAGGAGTTCTGGGCCGACCTTCGGGTCCTGGGCCAGAACGACACCCTCAACTCCTCGATCGAGAAGGCCGGCCGGATCGCCGACTTCTTCGAGCTGGCCGAGCTCATGGCCCGCGATGCCCTCGACCGTGAGGAGTCCTGCGGCGGACACTTCCGGGTCGAATCGCAGACCGAGGAGGGTGAGGCGCTGCGAGACGACGTCGAGTTCTCCCACGTCTCGGCCTGGGAGTGGCACGACGCAGACACCCCGCAGACCAAGCACGCCGAGGAGCTGGCCTTCGAAGAGGTCATCCCGAGCCAGCGAAGCTACAAGTAGCGACCGGGCACACAGAGAGAGACAGCATGAGCAAGAAACTCAACCTCACCCTGAGCGTGTGGCGTCAGCCCGGCCCGGCGGTGGCCGGCCAGTTCGAGACGTACCAGGCCCGGGACATCCCGGACGACGCCTCGTTCCTGGAGATGCTCGACATCGTCAACGAGGGCCTGATCGAGGACGGACATCTGCCGATCGAGTTCCCCCACGACTGCCGGGAGGGGATCTGCGGGACCTGTGGTGTGATGATCAACGGTCGGGCCCACGGCCAGGAGAAGGGCACCGCCACCTGCCAGCTCCACATGCGAAAGTTCAACGACGGCGACACGATCGTGATCGAACCGTGGCGGGCCGCCGCCTTTCCCATCGTCCGGGACCTGGTGGTCGATCGGTCGCCGCTGGACAAGATCGTCGAGGCCGGCGGCTTCATCACCGCCCCAACCGGGACTGCGGCCGACGCAAACGAGACCCCCATCCCCAAAGAGGTGGCGGACTCGGCCATGGACGCTGCGGCCTGCATCGGCTGTGGTGCCTGCGTCGCCGCCTGTCCCAACTCGGCGGCCCAGCTGTTCACCTCGGCCAAGCTCTGGCACCTCAACTCGCTCCCCCAAGGCCAGGCCGAGCGGTTCCGCCGGACCGAGGGCATGGTGGAGACCATGGAGGAGTTCTTCGGCTCCTGCACCAACCACGGCGAGTGCTCCGAGGCCTGTCCCAAGGAGATCAGCCAGGACTTCATCGCCTACATGAACCGGGACTACATGAAGTCCCTGGTCGTCAACCGGAAACTGGCAAGCCAGGGCTGAGCGGCCCTCGGCCAGGCGGGAGATCGTCGAGGTGTCGGGAACGGGGCCGTCCACCGGCGCAGGTGGCCGGATCGCCGTGGTCGCCGCTGCGGCCCTCGGGGTGATCGCCCTGCTGGCGGTCACGGTCCTCATCGGCAGCCGGCTGCTGGACGAGGACCGGGGAACGGTCGAGGTGGCGCCGTTCGAGGTCGGCGACGGTGAGCCGGCGCCGATTCCGGCGGAACGGATCTCGGTCGAGGCCACCAGCTTCCTGCCGCCAGAGGACGGGCTGACGTACGACCCGACCAACACGATCGACGGCGATCTGACGACGGCCTGGAACAGCGACGCCCAGGACACCGAGGGCCGGGGCCAGATCCTCAGCTACCGGTTCAGCGAGCCGGTGGAGCTGACCTCGATCCGGTTCGTCAACGGCTACGTCAAGAACGACAGCGTCTACACCGCCAACCATCGCATCCGGGACATCATGGTCATCACAGACGGGACGATGCAGCCGGTCAGCCTGTTGGACATGGGCGAGGAGCAGGAGGTGGCCTTCGACTTCGGGTTGACCTCCAAGGTCGTGCTCGAGATCTCTGATGTCTATCCGGGCACCGGGTTCACCGACCCGGCGCTGACCTCGGACCTGGCGCTGTCCGAGATCGTCTTCATCGGGGTCCAGCGGGAGCGCTGAGGCGACAGTCGAGGCCGACCTCGGTCCTGGCGACCCACCAGACGCCATCCCTGGTCGGGAGGGCGACCTCCACCGGCCCGTGGACCGCTCCGGCCGCCGGCTCGGTTGCGGCCGGACCGGTCAGCGCCATCGGCGTGTCGTCTGTCGGCTCCGGGGGTCCGACCCACCGGCGGCGCCTGGCCACACCGGCGAACGGCTGCTCGCCGTCGCCGAACAGGAGGATGCCGTGGACCCGACCGGCCTGGCGGTCGTCCCGGAAGTCGGCCGCCGTCCCCTCGAACTCCAGCTCCCACCCGACCGGGACCCGGTCCCCGTATCCTCGGCCGAGCAGCTCCTCGGGCTCGTCGATGGCCAGGCCGAACGCCTCGAGCCCGTAGCTCCAGTGGACCAGGGGCGTCTCGCACACCGCCTCGACCCACAGCCCGGAGGTCCGAAACTCCCACCGGTCGTCCGGGACCGGCATGTCGTTCTCGGCGATGACCACCGGGTCGAGCCCGGCCCGGAACACCGCACAGTGGAACGAACCCCACCGGTCCCGGCCCCGCCGGTGGACCGCGATCTCGAAGGCCAGGGCCACCGCCCCGTCGTCGGCGACCGCAAGCACCCGGTGACCATCGCTGGCGTCGGTGCCGTCGTCCGGGCGCCGTTGACCGTCGCCGATGTCAGCCGCCATCGCCGGCCGGTCCGGTCCCGGTGGCGGCGGAGCAGACCGGCGGGTGTCCGGGCGACTGGACCCCCGCCGGCCTGCGAAGCGGATCGACGTACTTGCGTTCCCTCAGTCGATCAGAACTCGAGACCATACACGGATGGTAGGCCGCAACGGGAGCGTCGACCCCGTCCGACGGCTGCCCTATCCGCAGGGGCTAGTCTGTCACCCCGGCCGTCAGAATCAACACCGGCGGACAACGTTTTCGATTTTGCAACCGATCCGGGCCCGACGACGGCGGAGAACCCCTCGCTACCGTGAAGAACTTGTCTACCGAGACCGCACTGGTGGAGGCGCTGGCGGCGCTGACCCGTTCGCTGCGGGCGACCGGGCTCCGACTCGACCTCGGGGACGCGGCCGCCGCCCGGGCCGCCAGGGACGAGTTGGCGGACCAGATCGGCGACTACCTGATTCCCCGCCTCAACCGGCTGGATGCCCCGCTGCTTGTGGTGCTCGGCGGCTCGACCGGATCCGGCAAGTCGACGATCACCAACACGCTGATCGGCGAGGAGGTCTCACCGGCCGGGGTCCTGCGGCCGACCACCAGGGCCCCGGTCCTGATCTGCAACCCGGCCGATCAGGGGTGGTTCGCCGGCGGCGACATCCTGCCCGAGCTCCCGAGGGTCACCACCGGCCAGCGTGCAGCCGGCGAGCCGGTGACCGGCACCGTCCTCCGGATGGTGACCGCCCCGGCCCTCGACCCGGGGTTGGCCATCATCGACGCCCCGGACATCGACTCGGTCGAGGAGGCGAACCGGGACCTGGCGACCCAGCTCCTGGCTGCGGCAGACATGTGGCTGTTCGCCACCACCGCGGTCCGGTACGCAGACGCGGTGCCGTGGGACTTCCTCCGCCAGGCTCGGGATCGGGGGACCTCGCTGGCCATCATCATCAATCGGATCCCGACCGGCGCCACCGACGAGATCGTCCCCCATCTGACCTCGATGCTCGGCGACGCCGGCCTCGACGGGGTTGCGGTCTTCCCCATCGAGCAGCAGGCCGAGCTGCATCACGGCATGTTGCCGGCGGCCGAGGTCGGCGACCTCCGCCGGCTGCTGATCGAGCTGGCAACCGACGCCGAACGACGAAACGAGGTGGTCCGGACCACCCTGGACGGGGCCCTGGCCAGCATCGGGGACCGGGTCCGGGTGGTCGAGGCCGCAGCCGCCGCCGAGCGCCAGGCGCTGGTCGAGCTGGCGGCCGCCGCCGACCGGACCCATCGAGACGCCATCGATGCGGTGTCGGACGACATCGCCTCCGGCAACCTGCTCCGAGGCGAGGTCCTCGACCGATGGCAGGAGCTGATCGGGACCGCCGAGCTGATGCAGGCGGTCCAGTCCCGGATCACCCTGCTCCGGGATCGTCTGACATCGCTGCTCACCGGCCGGACCGGACAGACCGTTGCGGTCCAGGGCGAGATCACCTCCACCCTCGAACAGTTGTTGATCGACCATGCGGACGCCGCGGCGGCCGCCACCGCCACCGCGTGGCGGAACCTGCCGGGCGGGCGCCAGCTCCTGGGGGACGACCGGGCGCTGGAGCGAGCCTCTACCGATCTCCGGGACGGTGTCGGCCCCGAGATCCGGGCCTGGCAGGACGACATCCTGGACCTGGTCCGGGAACGTGGTGCCGGCAAGCGGACGACGGCCAGGATCCTGGCCTTCGGGTTGAACAGCATCGGGGTGGCCCTGATGATCGTGCTGTTCTCCCAGACCGGCGGGCTGACCGGGGGCGAGATCGCCATCGGCGCCGGCACCGCCGGGCTGTCCCAGACCCTGCTGTCTGCCCTGTTCGGTGAGCAGGCGGTCCGGGAGCTGGCGACCGAGGCTCGCCGGCTGCTTCGGGGAAGGGTCGAGGACCTGTTCGACCGCGAGCGGGCCAGATTCCAGGCCCTGATCGACGCCCTCGAGACCACGGATTCTGTCGGCATCGACGACCGCACCGGCGAGGACGACGGTTCGGATCCGGACCCCTCGCTGGCCAACGCCCTGGATCGATTCGAACGGGCCCGATGAGAGGGTTCACGGCCCGCTCCGGCGCCGACCTCCCGGAACGGCTGGAAGCACTGGCCGAAGCGGTGGAACTGGCGACCGATCGGCTGGACGAGGAGGCGGTGGCGTTCGGGCGCCACGTCGTCGACAAGGCCGCCGGGCGGCTCCGCCACGGGACCACCCACACCCTGGTTGCCTTGCTCGGCGCCACCGGGAGTGGCAAGTCGTCCGTCGCCAATGTGGTGGTCGGCGAACCGATCGCCACCACCGGGGTCCGTCGGCCGACCACGTCCAGCACCCTGGCCTGCTTCTGGGGCGCCGAGGACGTCCAGCCCCTGCTCGACTGGCTGGCGGTCTCCAACCGGCACCGGGTCACCGGCACCGGCCAAGACCTCGACGGCCTGGTCCTGCTCGATGTCCCGGATCACGATTCGGTTGCCGAGGCCCACCGGGAGGAGATGGAGCGGATCGCCGAGCACGCAGACCTGCTGCTGTGGGTCACCGACCCGGAGAAGTATGCGGACAAGGCGATGCACGACTATCTCGGCCGGCTGTCCAGCCACGGGGCCGTGACCGCCATGGTCCTCAACAAGGTCGATCAGCTCGATGACCCAGACGTCGAAGCGTGCCGGTCAGACCTGGTGCGGCTGCTCGGTGCGGCCGGGCTCGGCGAGGCCCCGGTGATCCCGCTGTCTGCGACCGAGGCGACCGGGGTCGCCGACCTGACCGATCTGCTGGCCTCCACCGTCGCCGGCCAGCGGGCGACGGTTGACCGCCTGACCGCAGACGTGGCCACTGCGGCCACCGAACTGCTCGGGGCCGGCGGAGAACCCGGTGGGCCGAGCGAGGTGCCGGACCGCGTCGGCCGGGACCTGGCCACCGCACTGGCCGACGCCTCAGGAGTCGGGATCGTGGCCGATGCGGTTGCGGCCGGACACCGCCGGGATGCGGCCCGGAAGGTCGGCTGGCCATTCACCCGCTGGGCCAGACGACTCCGACCACACCCGCTCGGCCGGCTCCACCTCGATCGGGGGTCGTCTGGTCGGGCCTCGCTGCCGGCGCCATCCGGGGTCCAGGTCGCACGGACCGCCGGTGCGGTCCGTGACGCCACCGCTGCGGTCTCCGCCGACCTCGAGCCGCCATGGCCGGCCGTGCTTGCCGAGGTCGGCACCCCCGATCCGGCGACGCTCAACGACCGGCTGGATGCCGCGGTGACCACTGCGGTCCGCCACGACCGGGGCCGGCCGCCCCGGTGGTGGTCGGCGGTCAACGCCGTCCAGCTGGCCCTGGCGGCGGCAGCGGTCACCGGGGTGGGGTGGCTGACGCTGCTGGCGGTTGCCGCCTACTTCCGGATTCCGGAACCACCGACCCCGGACCTCCGGGGCATCCCTCTCCCCACCGGGCTCCTGATCGGCGGCGTGCTGGCGGGGCTCCTGGTTGCCGTGATCGCCGGCCGGCTGGCCCGGGCCGGCGGGTCACGGCGAGCCCGGGCGGTCCGCCGACGGGCGACCGAGGCGGTCGAGCTGGTTGCGGACGACCTGGTGATCCAACCGATGCAGCAGGAGCTGGCCAGGCGCCGGGATCTCCGGCGGCTGTTGCGGACCGCAGGAGGTACCGATGAGCGATGAACCGAACGGCGATGGTCCGGTCCGCTACCTGAGCGACGACTGGCTCCGCCGGGCCGACGAGCTGCTTGCCGATCAGCCCCCGCTGGAGGCTGCGGTCGCGGTCGGCATGATCGTGCAGGGCGGGCCGGACGGGGATCGCCGGTACCGGATGGTCCTCGGGCCGGACCGGGTCGGCGTCGACCGCTCGGACGAGGTCGGGGTGTCGTTGACGATGGACTGGGACGTGGCGGTGGCCATCGCCCAGGGCCGATCGAGCGCCCAGCGGGCCTTCCTCGACGGCCGGCTCCAGCTGGGCGGTGATGCCGGCGTCCTGCTCGGGCACCAGAAGGCACTGGCCGCAGTCGAGGATCGACTCGGCCCGCTCCGAGCCGTGACCGACTACGACGAGGGGTGACCGCGCCGTCGCCCGCAGGGGCCGGGGTTGGTAGCGTGACGCCATGCCCGAGATGCCGGAAGTGCAGGCCCACGCCGAGCGGCTCACCTCGGCCCTGGCCGGACGGGAGCTCGCGAAGTTCGAACTGCTGAACTTCGCCGCCCTGAAGACCTTCTCCCCCGCCGCCGACGCCGCCGTCGGTCATCGGCTGGTCGAGGTCGATCGCCGGGCCAAGTACCTCCTGCTGCGCTGGGACAACGGCCAGACCCATGTGGTCCACCTGATGCAGGGCGGGCGGCTGCGGCCGGATCCGAAACGGACGAGGAAACCGAAACTTGGCCTGGCCCGATGGGTGTTCGCTGCGGACGACGAGCGGGACGCACCGGAGGAGGCGTGGCTGCTGACCGAGGCCGGGACCGAGCGTAAGGCCGGCGTCTGGGCCGTCGACGGTGACCCGTTGACCCAGGACCCGTTGGACGGGCTCGGTCCGGACGCCGAAGCCCTTGACCGGGACGGGCTGGCCACCATCCTGGCCGCCAACTCCAAGCGGCTGCACGGGCTGCTCCGGGACCAGCGGACCATCGCCGGACTCGGCCGGATGCTGGCGAACGAGATCTGCTACGAGGCCGGGATCTCCCCGTTCGCGAACGCATCCAAGCTCGACGACGACCAGGTCGATCGGCTCCACGCCGCCCTGGTGGAGGTCACGACCCGGGCCACCGAGCATGAGCGGACCCTCGACGACATCGGGAAGAGCATCGACCGCCCGTCCAAGGTCCACAACCGGGCCGGCGAGATCTGCCCGGACTGCGACGACACGATCCGAACCGTCGAGTACCGGAAGTACACGGTCTACTACTGCCCGGCGGCCCAGACCGACGGCAAACTCCTGGCAGACAACACCACAAGCAAGTTCCTGAAGTAGCGGCCGCCCCACTGGGCAATTCAACCTGGAACCGAGGAGCCGACCGGCCGCCACCCACTAGGTTCCGGCCCATGATGAACCTTGTTGCCATAGTGGGGGATACGCCGTACCGGATCCTCCTCCTGCTCCACATCCTGACCGCCATGGTCGCCTTCGCCCCGGCCTTCGTGCACCCGATCCTGGCCAGCCAGTCGAACGCACTCGGCGACGACCGCCAGCCGTTCCTCGGCTACATGGTGGCCAACGGCCGGCGGATCTACGGACCGGCCCTGATCCTGACCGGCCTGTTCGGGTTCGGGCTCCAGGGCCTGTCCGACGGGGCCTGGGCCTTCGGCCAGGGATGGATGATCGGCGCCATCGTCGTCTGGATCGCCATGAACGGTCTGCTCCACGCGGTGCTGATCCCGTCTGAGGCCAAGGTCGCAGACGGCGACGAGGCGGCCCAGAGCAACGTCGACAAGTCGGGCGCGCTGCTCAGCATCCTCCTGCTGGTGATGCTGTATCTGATGATCTTCAAGCCCGGGATCTGACCCGGGCCGCTCGACGTCCGGACCGGCCGATCAGATCAGACCGAGGCCGGCCACCGTGTCGCGCTCGGCTACCAGCTCGGCGGCCGAGGCGTCGATCTTGCCCCGGCTGAACTCGTCGATGTCGAGACCCTGGACGATCTGGTACTCACCGCCGGCGGTGGTGCACGGGAAGCTGGAGATGATGCCCTCGGGCACGTCATAGGACCCGTCAGACGGAACGGACATGGAGACCCAGTCACCCTCGGGGGTGCCGAGGGCCCAGTCCCGCATGTGGTCGATGGCGGCGTTGGCGGCCGATGCGGCCGATGACGCCCCCCGGGCGTCGATGATGGCGGCGCCCCGCTTGGCCACGGTCGGGATGAACTCGTTCTCCAACCAGGCCTGGTCACCGACAAGCTCGGCGGCGTTCCGACCGCCGACCTCGCAGTGGAACAGGTCCGGGTACTGGGTGGTCGAGTGGTTGCCCCAGATGGTCATCTTGGTGATGTCGGTGACCGGGGCGCCGACCTTGGCGCCGAGCTGACTCATGGCCCGGTTGTGATCCAGCCGGGTCATGGCGTTGAACTGCCGGGGGTCGACGTCCGGGGCGGACGCCATGGCGATCAGGGCGTTGGTGTTCGCCGGGTTGCCGACCACCAGGACCTTGATCCCCTTTGCCGCGGCGCTGTTGATGGCCTTGCCCTGCGGGCCGAAGATGCCCCCGTTCGCCTCGAGCAGGTCTGCCCGCTCCATGCCCTGCTTGCGGGGCATCGCACCGACCAGGAGTGCGTAGTCGGCGTCGCCGAAGGCGACCTCGGCGTCATCGGTCTTGACCATCCCGGCCAGCAGCGGGAAGGCGCAGTCATCCAGCTCCATGGCCACACCGTCCAGGGCACCGAGGGCCGGGGTGATCTCCAACATCTGGAGGATCACCGGCTGATCGGCCCCGAGCATCTCGCCGGACGCGATGCGGAACAGCAGGCTGTAGCCGATCTGGCCGGCGGCGCCGGTCACGGTTACACGGACGGGGGTCTTGGTCACGACAGCGCGCTCCTGATTCGTGGATCTGTGCCGGTGGCACGGACCCGTCTGGACCCGCTCTCACCGCCTGGCATGCTATCCGTGGCTCGAACGAACCTCACCGGTCCGGGTGTTGCCGATCCAGGCCCGATGGAGCCCGGCGTAGATCCCGCCGGCGGCCACCAGTTCCCGATGATGGCCATGTTCGACCAGGCGGCCCTGGTCGAACACCAGCACCAGATCGGCGGCCTCGGCGGTGGCCAGGCGGTGGGCAACACTGACAAGCGTCCGTCCCTCGGCCAGCCGCCGCAGGGCGTGGGTCAGGGCCTGATCGGTCTCCGGGTCGACGGCGGAGGTGGCCTCGTCGAGCAGCAGCAGACCGGGGTCGGCCAGCTGGGCCCGGGCCAGGGCGACCAACTGGCGCTCCCCGACCGAGAGGTTCTCACCCCGCTCCCCGACCTCGGTGGCCAGACCGTTCGGCAACTTGGCCAACCACCAGTCCAGGTCGAGGGCGGTGAAGGCGGCCCGGACATCTTCTGCGGTGGCGGCCGGAGCCCCGAACCCGACGTTGTCCCCGACCGTCCCGTCGAACAGGAACCCGTCCTGGGGCACCATCCGGACCGACTGCAGCCGCGACTCGGGGGCCAGGTCCCGGAGGTCGACCCCGTTGAGCAGGATCCGGCCACCGGTCGGGTCGGCGAGGCGACACAGCAGCTTGGCGAACGTAGTCTTCCCGGAGCCGGTGCGGCCGACGATGGCCACCTTGGTCCCGGCCGGGATCTCGATCCGGACGTCATCCAGCACCGGGGCCGGGGAGTCCCGGTAGGCGAACCGCACCCGGTCCGACCGGATCGTGATCGGGCCGGGGGCCAGGACCGCCCCGTCCTCGGGCTCGACGATGTCGATCGGGTGGTCGAGCAGGTTCAGGATCTTCCGCCAGCCGGCGACTGCGGTCTGGGTCTGGTCCATGGTCTCGGCCAGGTCGGCGATCGGTCCGTGGATCATGGTGGTGAGGAACAGGCAGGCGATCAGCTCGCCGGGCTCGATCCCCCAGGCGGTCCGCTGCCACAGCCCGGTGGCCAGGACCGCCACCAGGGCGAGGGCGCCGAAGATGTCGCCGACCACGAACACCGAGGCCATGTACTTGTTGGCGACGATCCGGGCGTCGTAGCGGCGATCGATGGTGGCGGACAGATCAGCCCGGGCCTTGTCCTCGGCGCCGTAGGCCCGGATCACGGCGGCTCCCATCACCGTCTCGGAGAACGAGGACAGCATCTCGCCGACCCTGGTCCGGAACACGTCATAGGCCTGGATCTGCCGCCGCTGCAGCCACCGAAGGGCCGGGAGCACGGGTAGGTAGGCGGCGATCACCACCAGCGCCAGCTGCCAGGAATAGAAGGCGAGGACGGCCAGGATCCCGACGATGACCGCCGGGTTGATGGTCCAGGAGTACATGCCCCACTGGGCGAACCGGGCCAGGGCCTCGGCGTCGCTGGTGACCCGCCCGACCAGGACCCCTCGCTTGGTGTCGTTGTGGTCGGCGACCGACAACCGGTGGATGTGGTCGAAGACCCGGATCCGGAGGTTGGCGATCGCCGCCTCCGCCCGGTCGACCAGGCGCCGTTGGGTGGCCCAACCGACGACGGCGGCCGCCACGATGACGAGCAGAGCCACGATGGCGGCGGTGAGCACGGTCCCGGTGGCGATCGAGCCGTCGGCCGCCGGCTCGGCGTCGAGCGCCTGCTGGATGATGACCGGAACGGTCAGGCGGCCGACCGCCACCGCCAGCCCCATGAAGACGGTGGCGATGAGACCGTCGCGGAGTTCGGGGCTGGCCGCCAGACCCCGGCGGAGGATCGTCATGGCCCCGGCGACCTCGATCTGGTCGTCGGCCAGACCGGAAGGCGGCGGAGCCGGCGGCTCAGTGACCGGCGGCGTCTGCTCGGTGGCGGTCACTGGTTCACCATCTCATAGGCCCGGACCAGGGCCGAGTAGCCGTGGTTGGCCATCAGGTCCTCGTGCCGGCCCTGGGCTGCGATCCGGCCACCGGACAGGTAGAGGACCCGGTCGGCCAGCCGGATGGTCGACACCCGCTGGGCCACGATGAGCGAGGTCGTCGGCGCCCCGCCCCGGAGACCGGACAGGATCTGCTGTTCGACCTTCGGATCGACGGCGCTGGTCGCGTCGTCGAGGATCAGCAGCCGCGGGGTCCGGATGACGGCCCGAGCCAGGGCGACCCGCTGCCGCTGCCCGCCAGACAACGTGACACCCCGCTCGCCGACCACGGTGTCGTAGCCGTTCGGGAGCTCGGCGACGACGTCTGTCACCTGGGCCACCTCGGCCGCCCGATCCAGCTCGGCCCGCTGCCGATCGCCGGCGAGGTCGATGTTGGCCCGAACCGTGTCTGCGAACAGGAACGACTCCTGGAACACCAGGGACACGGCATCGGTCCGCTCCCGTTCGGTCAACCGGTCCAGGGTCTCACCGCCGACCTCGATCCGACCGGACGACGGCGGGATGAGCCCGGCAACCAGATGGCACAGGGTCGACTTCCCGGCCCCGGTCGAGCCGACCAGGGCCACGACCTCTCCGGGCGCAATGGTCAGATCGACGCCGTCGAGGACCGGGGTGCCGTCGTCGTAGGCGAACCGGAGATCCCGGACCTCGACCGACAGGGGCCCGTCCGGGAGCCGGCGGGGCTCGGCCGGTGGGTCGGGCTCGGCCAGGGAAAGGACACCGTTGAGCCGCCGACGAGCCACGACCGAGGGCGGCATCATCTCGAGGAAGAACCCGAGAACCCGCATCGGCAGGGCCAGCACGGTGAACAGCGAGGCCACCTGGACCAGGTCACCCCGGGTGATGGCCCCGGCGTCGATGCGGTAGGTGCCGAAGACCACCACCGCCACGATGCCGAGGTTCGGCAGGGCATCGAGGATCGACTCGAACACGGCCCGGATGTACCCGACGGCGACCCGGCGACGGCGCAACACGGTGGCGGCCTCGGCGAACCGCCGTCCCTCGGCGTCGGCCCGGCCGAGCGTCTTGACCACCAGCGCACCGTCGAAGCTCTCGTGGGCGATGGAGGAGACCCGACCGACACCGGCCTGGACCCGGGCCGACGGTTCCTCGATTCGCCGGCTGTAGACCTGGTTGAGCGCGGTCAGGGCCGGGAAGATCAGCAGCGCAACCAGCGCGAGCCACGGGTCGATGATGACCAGCGAGATCGCTGAGAACAGCGCCAGGAAGACGACCCCGAGCGAGAACGGCAGCGGATGGAGCAGCTCGGTCGACACGTCGGTGTCGTTGTCGGCGTGGGCCAGGAGCCGGCCGGTCGG
>JBCCFN010000146.1:0-12773 GCA_039029715.1 Actinomycetota bacterium
AGCAGGAGCAGGAGCAGCGACCTATCTGGCGGCGTTCGACGAACCGGAGGCCTATGCGGTCAGCCACGTCGGCTGGGGCATGAACCCGGCGGCCCGGTGGGAGTCGATGGCGATGTGGGACAAGTCGGCACACAACGGGACCGAGCTCCGGGCGTTCGCCGGCAACTTCCTCTACTCGACCGGGGCCAACGAGATCGCCGGGCGGTTCTGCCGGGGTCACTTCGATCTGCCGATGCGGGCCTGCACCGTGGCCCTCGATGGCGAGGTGATTGTGGCCGAGGGCGTACTACGCTCCGACCTGACCTGAGCAACAACCGTGTCGACGGCTTAGGGAGGCGCCCGATGACCCAGACCTTCACCGACTTTCCCCGCGTCCGGCTGCTGTGGCCGGACCATCTCGGCCTGGCCAGAGGTAAGTACGTGCCAGGCAGACTGGCCGCGTCGGGGACGGCGTTCTGCGTGACCACCTTCGCCATGGCCTATGACCGGGACCTGATCGACGCACCGGGTGGGCACCTGCTGGACGGCCTGAAGGACGTCGACGGGATGCCGGACGAGTCGACGCTCCGGCCGTCGTGGGAGGACGACCGGACCGGGGTGGCGGTCGCCGGGCTGTCGATGCACGGCGCCGAGTACCCGGTCTCGCCCCGGTCGAACCTGGAGCGGGCGATCGGTCGTTGGGGCGACCTGGGCTACGGGGTCAAGGTCGGGATCGAGTTCGAGGGCTACCTGCTCCAGCCGGACGGTGACGGTGGCTGGGAACGCTACGTCAACCCCCGGTCGATGGTCTACGGGACCGGGCCGCTCGGCGATCCCAGCGGGTTCCTCGACGCGGTGATGGTGGCCGCAGACCGATCGGGGTTCGCCATCGAGTCGGCAAACGTCGAGTTCGACGAGTCCCAGTTCGAGTTCACGCTCGTCTATGACGACGCCCTCCGGGCGGTTGACGACGCCTTCCTGTTCCGGGTCATGGTCCGGGAGATCGCGCTCGGGCTCGGCCTGGACTTCACCTTTCTCGGCAAGCCGTTCCCGGCCGTGTCCGGGTCCGGGACCCACATCAATTTCAGCCTGACCGATGCCGACGGCGGCCCGGCCCTGGCCGATCCGGCCGACCCCCATGGCATCACCGACCTGGCCCGGCGATGCCTGGCCGGACTGACAAACCACCACCGGGCCTTGACCGCTCTGGTCGCACCGACCGTCAATGCCTACCGACGACTCCAACCGGGCTCGCTGGCCGGGTGCTGGTCCAACTGGGGCGTCGACCACCGCAACGTCACCAACCGCCTCCCGGCCGAAGGCGGCTCGGCGATGCGGATCGAGAACCGGACCGGCGACGGGGCCATGAACCTCCACCTCGGCGTGGCTGCAGTGCTCGAAGCGGCCCGCCAGGGCGTCGTTGCCGAGCTCGATCCCCCGGCCGCCTATGAGGGCGACGGCTTCGAGGACGGCGGGGCCGCGGCCCGCAGCGCCCAGTCGCTGAGCGACGCCCTGGACGACCTCGAGGCCGACGAGGCCCTCCGGGCCGGCATCGGCGAAGAGATCTGCGCCAACTACCTGGCAAACAAGCGGCACGAGGCCGAACGTTTCGCCGAGACCGGCCAGTCGATCCATGGTGACGAGCTCACCCCGTTCGAGCTCGAGATGTACCTGCCGTACCACTGAGCGGCTGCCCGATGGCCGGCGACGTGGTCGTCAGCCGGTCGAGGCCTCGTTTCCCGGGCGACTGACCGCCCGCCAACACCCATCGGCCAACATCGTCAGTTCGGCGACGTCCAACGGCCGCTCGGCCGCCGCCAGCCGGAGGAGCGGACCGATCGCCAGGTCGTAGATGACCTCCTCCGGAAGCGGCAGCAGGGCGGCCCGTACGTCGGCTTCGGCAACCGATGCGACAAGCGGGTCGTCCGCCGCCGCCATCGCCTCGGCATGGAGCGCAGCGGCGTAGGGCGAGGCGTCGACCTGGATCAGGAAACGGGCCCGAACCGGGTCCTCGGCCAGGTAGGCATGGCAGCCGAGCCACAGCTGGCGGAACCGGACCGCCGGCGGGGCGCCGGGGTCGATGGCGGCAGCCCCGGCAGCGGAGAACTCGGCCTTCAGCTCCCGATAGGCGGCCCGGATCAGCTCGTCCTTCGACGGGTAGTGGACGTAGGCGGTCCCGGTTGCCACACCGGCCTCCTTGGCCACCGCGCTCATCGATGCGCCGTGGAAGCCGCGGTCGGCCACCAGTCGTCGGAGCGCGGCCCGCACGGCGGCGGCCCGGTCGATCAACATCGCCGGTTCAGCGCCCGGCGGCCGCCGGGACCTCGATGGCAACGCCGGTCTCGGCCTCAGACACCCGCCACAGCGTGTCGATCGACGCCTGTCCACCGCGGTCGCGGACGATCGGCAGGCGGATGGCCGGCCCGTTGGTCCCGAACGCCGGACCGTAGAGCTGACCGCCTTCGGCCCTGGGGTCGGTGGCGGCTCGCAGTTGGGGCCGGGCGCCGGCGGTCGGGGACATGCCGGTGACCCGGGCCATCGCGTGGGACACGGTACCGATGATCCCACCGCCGCCGGCGTCGACGGTCGTCGACTGGAGATCGGTGTTCGAGAGCCCGGGGTGGGCGACCAGGCTGGTGGCCGACACGCCGGCCGCCTCGAACCGGGCCTGCAGTCCGAGCCCGAAGTGGAAGTTGGCAAGCTTGGCCTGGCCGTAGGCCTGCCAGGCGTCATACTTGCCACGCAGGTGCGGGTTGTCTGGATCGATCGGGCGGCCCTGGTGGCGGGCAACGCTGGTGACGGTCACGACCCGGGCCGCCGGTGCGGCCAGCAGCGACTCGAGCAGGCCGGCGGTGAAGGTCCAGTGACCGAGGTGGTTGACCCCGAACTGCATCTCGTAGCCGTCGTCGGTGGCGCTCTCCGGCATGGCCATCAGACCGGCGTTGTTGACCAGGATGTCGATCGCCCCATGGCGGCCGGCGATGTCGGCCGCCGCAGCGGTCGTCCCGGCCTGGTTGCCGAGGTCGAGCTCGACGATCTCCAGCGAGGCGGCGGCGTTGTCTGCCAGGATCTCGTCCTTGGCCGCGCCGGCCTTCGATTGATTGCGGGCCGCCATCACCACGTGGGCGCCGGCTCCGGCCAACGCCTTGGCGGTGGCGAGTCCCAGTCCGCCGTTGGCCCCGGTGACCACTGCGGTCCGGCCATCGAGGTTGGGGATGTCCTTCTCGGTCCAGCCCATCGTCGTTTCCTTCTTTCCTTGCGAGGTTCGTGAGTAGGTGACTGAATGTTCGTTCAGAGTGAATGTTCATTCATTCAACCCGAAGACAACGGCCGATGCAACGTGAACGTCGACACACCGGGCCCAGCCGGTAGGCCGAGGCTGTCGGTGGGCCCGGGTATGGTCGTCGGCCATGGTGATCAGATGCGCCTGGCCGACCGGCCACGAGGACTACCTCGACTACCACGACAACGAGTGGGGACGCCCCACCACAGACCCCAACCGCCTGTTCGAGAAGATCTGCCTCGAGGGGTTCCAGTCCGGGCTGAGTTGGCTGACCATCCTCCGGAAACGGGAGGGGTTCCGGGCCGCGTTCGCCGACTTCGACTTCGAGCGGGTCGCCCGGTTCGGCGATGATGACGTCGCCCGGCTCCTCGACAACGCAGACATCGTCCGCCACCGGGGGAAGATCGAGGCGACGATAAACAACGCCCAGCGGGCCTGCGAGATGGTGGACGAGGAGGGCTCGCTCGTCGACTGGATCTGGAGCTGGGCGGTGCTCACCCCGGAGCGGGTCGACGGGCCGGACGGTCCCACGATCCCAACCCAGACCGCCCGGTCGGCGGCGTTGGCCAAGGAGCTGAAGCGTCGAGGCTGGCGGTTCTTCGGTCCGACCACGGCCTACGCCTTCATGCAGTCGGAGGGGCTGACCAACGATCACGAGGAGGCGTGCTTCGTCCACGAGGCGTGCGAGCGGGAGCGGCAGGCGTTCCTCGCCGGTCGGGAAGTCCGGGTAGGGTGACGGGATGCTCCGGATCGGCCTGCTGGGTGGGATGAGCTGGGAGTCGTCCATCGAGTACGAGCGGATCATCAACACCGAGGTCCGCAATCGGCTCGGCGGGACGTCATCGGCCGACCTCTTGATTCGCTCCTATGACTTCGCAACCATCGAGGCCCGCCAGATGGCAGGCGAATGGGACGCCCTCGGCGATCTGCTTGCGGCCGACGCAGCCCGGTTGGAGGTGGCCGGTGCCGAGGTCCTGGTCCTGTGCACCAACACCATGCACAAGGTGGCAGATCGGATCCAGGCCGCCATCACCATCCCGTTCGTCCACATCGGCGACGCAACGGCGGCCGCGGTCACCGCAGCCGGTGTCGACGCCGTCGGCCTGCTCGGCACCCGCTTCACGATGGAGCAGGACTTCTACATCGACCGGCTGGCCGCCAACGGACTCTCGGTCCTGGTCCCGGAGGAGCCGGATCTCACCGCCGTTCACGACGTGATCTTCGCCGAGCTGGTCCAGGGTGTGATATCGCCGGTATCGAAGTCGATCTACCTGGATGTGATTCAGCGGCTGCTCGATCGTGGCGCATCCGGTATCATCGCCGGCTGCACCGAGATCGAGCTGCTGATCCGGCAGGAAGATCTCGACGTACCGCTGTTTCCGACGGCCCGGCTCCATGCGCTGGCCGCAGTTGCAGCGGCACTTCCCGACGCCGACCGGGCTCGGGTGGCGGAACCGACCAGCTAGGAGAGGGCACCAGATGGCAGTGGGGGCAGTGCAAGGGTCCGAGCGGGAGCTCGAGACGGCGGTTGGCCGCGGTGGCGGCGTTGGCCGCCGCGGACGGATGATCGGCCTCGTCGCCGGCGCAGTGATCCTGGCTGGATGCAGCGCCTCGTTCAGCTTTGGCGGGACCGGTGATGACGACTACCTCGACGCTGGCACCGAACTGATCGAGGGTCAGCTGGCAGACCAGATCGGCCTCGGTGCACTGGACGCCGAGTGCACCGGCGCCGACCTCGAAGCCGGGGACACCTTCACCTGCACCGCCCAGGCCGGCGACCTCTCCCCCATCCGGTTCATCGGCACCATCGACGCCGACGGGGACGGAGTCAACATCACGAGCAGCAACCTGCTGCTCGCCGAACAGGTCGAAGAGGTCGAGGCGTTCTCCGCCTCCCTGATCGCCGAGCAGACTGCGGTCCCGATCGGGCCGGAGCATTTCGAGTGCGCAGACTCCTCACTGGTGGTGGAGAACGGAGACATCCTGGACTGCGTCCTCACCGACCCCACCGACGGGACGATGTACGAAGCCCCGGTCACCATCGAGGACCTGGACTCGATGTCTGTCGTGGTCAACGTCGGCGATCCGATCGGCTAGCGTCCCGATGACGGTCACCAGCACAGACGTGGTGATCTTTGGATCTGGCAACGCAGCACTCTGTGCGGCCATCGCCGCTCGGGAGGCCGGCGCCCGGGTCGTTGTGGTCGAGAAGGCGGACCGTGACCTCGCCGGTGGCAACAGCCGCTACACCGCAGGCGCCATGCGGGTGGCCTACGACGGACCGGACGACCTGACCCCACTGCTTCGCGACCCAGACGACGCCCGGCTGGCCACCGCTGACCTCGGTTCGTACCCGGCCGAACGCTTCGCCACCGACCTGGCCGGGTTCAATGACGGGGCGCCGCTCACCGAGGAGCAGCGGGCCCTGGTCGATGAATCGCTGCCAACGCTCGGATGGCTGGCCGGCCACGGCGTCACCTTCGATCCGATCTGGGACCGTCAGTCGTTCGACCGAGACGGTCGACGGGTGTTCTGGGGCGGTCTCACGGTCGCCGCAAACGGGGAGGGGCCCGGTCTGGTCGATGCCGAGATGGCGGCACTGACCCGGCTCGGAGGCTCGATCCGGTACGGCACCGCAGTGACCGGCCTGGTCACCGATCAGGATCGGGTGGTTGGGGTCGAGCTCGACACCGGCCGACGGTCCGAGCTGTTGCTCGCCGGCGCAGTCGTGCTGGCCTGCGGCGGGTTCGAGGCCGATTCGGCCAAGCGGGTCGAGCATCTCGGGCCACAGTGGGCGGCGGCCAAGGTCCGCGGCACACCCCACAACACCGGGATCGGGCTGGAGCTCGCGTTCGGGGCCGGCGCCGCCCGTCATGGCGCCTACCACGCCTGCCACGCCACCCCGATGGACCGGAACACCCCGGCCCATGGCAACCTCGACCTACCGGCCCTGGAACGGAAGAACTACCGCAAGGTCTGCTACTTCCTCGGCATCATGGTCAATGCGGATGGCGAGCGGTTCGTCGACGAGGGCATGGACTTCCGGAACTACACCTACGCTCAGTTCGGCGCCGCCGTCCTCGATCAGCCGGGCGGGTTCGCCTGGCAGCTGTTCGACGCCAAGGTGGCGGAGCTGCTGTACGAGGAGTATCGGTTCCCGGCCGCCTCGGTGGTCCGGTCGGACACCATCGACGGTCTGCTCGACCAACTCGATGGCGTCGACCGGGCCGTCGTTGGCCAAACGGTCGCCAACTACAACGCCGCAGTCCAGGCCGATCGGGCGTTCGACCCGACGGTCAAGGACGGCCGGGCAACCGCCGGCATCGAACCGCCGAAGTCCAACTGGGCCCAGGCCCTCGACACCCCGCCGTTCCAGGCCTTCCCCGTGACCGGCGGCATCACCTTCACCTACGGCGGGCTGCACGTCGATCGCAACGGTGGCGTCCTCCGCGACGACGGCACGGCGATCCCCGGGCTGCACGCCTGCGGCGAGCTGGTCGGCGGGGTCTTCCTGGCCGGCTATCCGGGGGGTTCCGGGCTCACCGCCGGGGCGGTGTTCGGGCGCCGGGCGGGCCATGGGGCAGCGGCCGCCATCGGCCGGGACGGACGGGACGGGCTGTAGCCCTGGTCGCGAGATTGACCGCTGCCAGGCCTCGATCGACAATTGAGCGACACCTGCACCCGGACCCTTCCGGCCGGCCGAGGAGCCCAGATGACCACGATCTACGACGACACCCACCAGCTGTTCCGTGAGAGCTTCCGCAGCTTCCTGGCGGCCGAGGTGGCACCTCGTCACGAGGAGTTCGAACAGGCCGGGATCATGGATCGCGAGGTCTATGCGGCGGCCGGCAAGCATGGGTTCCTCGGCCTTGCGGTCCCCGAGGCCCACGGCGGCGGCGGGACGGACGACTTCCGGTTCAACGCGGTCATAGACGAGGAGCTCGCCGTCATCGGCGCCGGCGGTGCCGGCCTCGGGTTGAGCCTCCACAACGACATCACCACGCCCTATTTCATCGAGTACTGCAATGAGGAGCAGGCCGCCCGCTGGCTCCCGGGCATCGCATCGGGTGAGCTGATCACCGCCATCGCCATGACCGAGCCGGGCACCGGATCCGATCTGGCCTCGATCGCCACCACTGCGATCCGGGACGGCGACGAGTACCTGCTCAACGGTTCGAAGACCTTCATCACCAACGGGATCAACAGCGATCTGGTGATCGTGGTGGCCCGGACCAAGCCCGAGGGCGGGCACGACGGGATGTCGCTGCTGGTCGTCGAGCGTGGGATGGACGGCTTCGAGCGGGGCCGAAACCTGGACAAGATCGGCCAGAAGTCTGCCGACACCGCCGAGCTGTTTTTCTCAGACGTCCGGGTGCCGGCGGCCAACCTCCTCGGCGAGGAGGGCCGGGCCTTCGAGTACCTCTCGTTCAACCTGGCCCAGGAGCGGCTCTCGATCGGCATCTACGGCCTGGCGGCCGCCCGGGCGGCGTTGGCCTGGACGGTCGACTACGTGAAAGACCGGAGCGCGTTCGGTCAACCGATCGCCAAGTTCCAGAACACCAAGTTCACCCTGGCCGAGGTGGCGACCGAGGTCGAGGTCACCCAACCGTTCATCGACCAGTGCGTGCTCGAGCTCAACGCCGGCACCCTGACCCCGGCCAAGGCGGCGATGGCAAAGCTGTGGGCGACCGAGCTGCAGAACCGGGCCACCGACCGGTGCCTCCAGCTCTTCGGCGGTTACGGCTTTATGACCGAGTACAAGATCGGCCCGGCCTATGCGGATGCCCGGGTGACCACCATCTACGGCGGGACGTCCGAGATCATGAAGACCATCATCGCCAAGGACGTCCTGGCCTAGGCGTTTCCGCAGGTCAGAAGGTATACCGGGGCCGTCTCGTGGTGCTGGACACCGGTTGCTATCGCGCGATCATCGCGCGATAGCCCATCAACCGAGCGAGTCCTGATCCGCCAGTCAGAGTCAACGGCTCCGGATGACCACGACCGCTGGGATCAATCAGCCACCGCTTGACCTGAATCACTTCAACCCGGTGACCGTATCGAGAGGCGTGCGACGAAACGAGATTGCCGCAGATCCGTGGGCACTTCGACCAAGCAGCCGGACCACCACGGGCGACTCGAACCAGGCGCCAAGCTGCCGTCGACCTCGGAGCTGCCACTGCCTAGCCAACACAGCCAAAGAGTCCAGTGCCTGTGGCCGTTATTTGACCTACAAGACCGGAATCTCTCGCTCTCTATTCAGGCTAACGAATCCAGACGCATAGGAAGGATTTATGTAACGGACTTAAGCAGATAGAGCCCGACATGTCGAGGCCTAGGCGCTGTACTCAGGACAGGCCGAGCCAATCATGATCCTCAAGAAGACGATGGACTCAAGCTCAGTCTTACCCAACTCGACCAAGCCGTTCTCATCGACCAGGCGAGCAAGGGACTCATTTGATCCGTCGAACGCAGCTACTTGACACGCTTGCTCCGCTATATCAAACCAGAACTCGTCAGTCTTGCTGTTGCCTGGATAGAGGTTTGCGGTGTTCAGTAAGACTAGCCGCCTTTGCTCTTCGTCCAGCCACGTGCCTAGCGAAACGACAGTCGTTGAGCTCTCCATTTCACTCACCTCGTCCAGCTTCCGAATCGAATCTGCATCGCTATCACTGCGAAAGACGCAACCAGTCGTACAACTGAGCATCATCGCAACGACCACCAAAAGGGAGGTATTCATTCTCTTCATATCCCGGTGAGAAAGTTCCCTACCCATTGAACTGTAAGTACCCATCCGCTACTCCATGCACCAGTATTGTTGCACAGATTGGCGCCCTACGGATGATACGTCAAACGTTGGGTCGGGTGTTGGTGGCCTTGGTGCGGTGGTAGTAGCTGCGGGATTTGGCTCGGCTGCCGCAGTCGGCCATGTCGCACCAGCGGCGTCTGCCGTTGCGGCTCTGATCGTCGAAGAGCCAGTCGCAAGCATCACAGTGTCGGAGGCGGTCGTGCCGTCCGCCGGTCAGTATGTCGGCGGCGTCGAGAACGATCGGTGCGAGCCGCTCGAAACCGTCTGCTGGAGCCACCCAATGCCACGTGAGCTGCTCGGGGTCCACTCGACGCTGGACTACTGCGGCAGCGAACCGTGAGTTGACGGCCTCAACCGCATCTCGGGTTGGTCGTTCTCCGAACGCCAACGGTCGGAGTGCTGCTGCCAGTTCCTGTCGGAGGGTCACGGCGCGAGCGAGGTCGTCGTCGGTCGCCGAACTGGATGCCGAGAGCTCGTTGGCGTCACACCATCGATCGAGGTTGGCCGTCGAGGAGAGCCAGTCGTGCTCCGACTCGGTCTGAGGCCAACTCACGGTGTTGATGAAGTCGAGCGACAGTCGCCCGCCGATCAGCTTGTACGTGCCGTCGTAGCCGTCCGGGTCGAGATCGAGTGGCTCCATGCCCCCTATCTTACCATCTAACAACGTTTGACAGGTAAGACTGAGCCACCTAAGTTTCTTACCACTATGAGCATGTTAGACAGTGAGATCGAGGCGGCAGGTCGAGCGGGATCGAGGGTGCCGATCGTTGAACGGCTGCCGCCGCACCTGTGGTTCGTCTGGTCAGCGATCTTCCACTACCTCGGCCCCGCATTCGCTGTGCTGTTGTTCGCACGCGTATCCGTTGGCGGCGTCGCCTGGATGCGCATCGTGTCCGCAGCCATCGCCTTCGCCCTGTGGCGGCGGCCGTGGCGAATCATCCCGAGCCTCGACCGCAGCACCCGCCGACTGATCGTGGCGCTCGGCGCCGTGTTCGCGGTGATGAACTACAGCTTCTACCACGCCATCGACGACCTGCCCCTCGGCACCGTGGCCGCCATCGAGTTCGTCGGCCCGATCGCCCTTGCGCTCATCGGTAGCCGCAGCGGACGCAACCTCGCCGCCCTCGCACTGGCCGTCGGCGGCGTCTGGTTGCTCACCGACGTCCGCCTCGAAGGCAGCACCACCGGCTTCGCCTGGGCACTCGCCAACGGGGTGCTCTTCACCGCCTACATCGTGCTCGCCCACCGCATTTCGCGAGCCCAACCCGACACCAGCCCCCTCGACCGACTCGGCTTGGCCATGATCGTCGCCGGCCTCGCCATCACCCCACTCGGACTCGCAGACGCCACCACCGTATTCCTCGATCCGATCGCACTCGCCGCAGGTGTCGGTGTCGGGCTCAGCTCCTCGGTCATCCCCTACGTGTTCGACCAGTTCGCCATGACCAGACTCCCTCGGTCCACCTACGCGCTGTTCGTCGCCCTCCTTCCGGCCACCGCCGTGGTCGTCGGCGTCATCGTCCTGGCACAGATCCCCACCGCCGTGGAGGTTCTCGCCGTCGGACTCGTCATCGCCGGGGTCGCCCTCCACCGAGAACGGCCCCACGCCGAACCGGCCGTTGCATCCGCACGGCCACCGGAACCGATGAGCGGTGTACCGCAGCCAGCCACGACAACCGGGGCCAGTGGAACGGCGAGGCGACTGGTGCGCCGGTACCTCACCACGACACGGTAGTCAGGTCGTTCGGATCACGGTTACCCCACCCGCCGTCACGAACGTGACTTGCCGACCGGCCTTCCCGAGTGGGGCAGTCGAACCGATATCGAGCGGTGGACAGAGGGCGGCTAGGTCCACGGGAGGTCGTTGCGCTCGATGGCACCAACCAGCCCGCCGATGTGGAATCGGAGGGTCCAGGCAAAGACGGCATCGTCCGAAACGTCTGGGGTCGCGTCGCTGGCAGCCTGGACCACCTCTGAGCGGATGCGATCGGGATCGGTGGGCGCGGTGAAGACGGACTCGTATCCGAGGACGAACGAAGGGATGTCCTCGGCGAGGAGCAGGGCCGACGTCGGCTCGAGCCCCAGCTCGACCAGGAGCTCGACATGGCGCTCGTGGTGGGCCTGGAAGGCCGGGACCTCACGTTCCATGAGATGGTGACCCAGGCCCGGGTGTGCCCGGAGGAGGCGTCGGAGGTTCGTTCCGAGCTCGAAGAGGAGCTCGTTCACGCCGAGAGCGCCGGCGACGGGCGGCTCCAGCTCGCCGACGATCTCCGAAGCGATGCGGTCCCGGAGCCAGTCGAGGTCGCGGACGTGGCCGTAGAGCGTGGCGTTTCCGACGCCAAGGCGCTTTGCGACCCGCGTCATCGTGAGATCGTCGAGGCCGATGGCCAGACCAGCCTCGATGATCTGATCGAGTCCCACCAAAGGGGGCCGTCCCCGAGACGGAGGGCCGGATCTGCCCCGTGGTGCGATCGTCACCGTCGACCTGGGTTGGGACGTTGCCAGCAGGTCGCCCTGGTGCCTTCTGCGGCCATCGGATCACTCCTCGGACTGGGGTCGTCGACCGTCGGCTCGGCACGGGCTGTCCGTGTCGTCGACGTCGGCGAACAGGATACCGACCGACGGCGCAGCGGTCGGTGGACCGCGCCGTCTGCGTATGGGCGTTGGACGCTCATCGATCGAGAAGGGCCCGGATGCGGTCGATCGTGGCATCGACGGGCACCCGGGGGCAGGTGGTGCAGTAGCCGTCCCAACCGGTCGTCCCGCTGTAGAGGCGGCGATAGGCCAGGCAGCACCCGGCCAGTTGGACGAAGCAGCGCTCGCCGCCTGCATGTTCGAACCGGACAAGCCGAACCGGCCGATCCAGCACGGTCCCGTGGCATGCCTGGGTGACCAGGTCGAGCTCCGCCGCTGCACCGGTCTGCCCGCCCACTTCTTACGAGGGGCCGACCGAGCGGAACACATCTGCCAGCAACGACCACAGGCCGACCCGGCCGTAGGCGGCACGGGCCCGGACCGCCTCGACCAGCGGGGTACACGCCTCGATCGTCATGGCGACCAGTCGTCGATAGGCGGCGAGCGCGCCGGCGTCGTCGTCGATGACCTCGGCCACGGTGGCCCCGGGTGGCCACCACACCCGATCGGGCTCCCCGCCATCGACAGGCGGCTCGAACCGGATCGACGAGACGTCCACGGCCAGGAGGGCGCGCTCGTCAGCGACAGACCGAACGAGCGGCCAGAGGACGGACCATCCGACGGCCGAGACCAGCTCGACGTACGCAACCGGCGGAGCACCGACCGGTACCAGGTGCTCGATACCGGCACCGCCGCCGGCGACCAGGTCGCCGATGCAGGTCGTGCCAGAGGGCGGGGCGACCCCCTCGATGGTGAACCAGTCGGCGTCGTCCCGAAGGGCACGTCGAGCGATTCCCAGGGCGGCCGAGCTCGGTTGGTGCTCGGCCCTGCTCTCGGGTCGGAGTTGGTTCATCCGGTCATCCGTCGGGTGTCGCGATCCGCTCGTACGGCAGGCACACCGGCTTGCCGGTCCGAGGATCGGCGAGCACGCTGGCCCGAACGCCGAAGACGCGCTCGAGGACGTCCTCCGTCAAGACCTCGTCGGGTCGACCGTCGGCGGCGATCGAGCCCTGATCGAGCACGATCATCCGCTCGGCGTAGCGGGCGGCGTGGTTGAGGTCGTGCAGCACC
>JBCCFN010000147.1:0-12769 GCA_039029715.1 Actinomycetota bacterium
CAGGAACTTGGAGGCGCCCGAGCCCTCGTAGTCGAAGTCGATCTGGCCCTGGAACGCGACCATCGAGCCCTGCTTGGCCAGGACGTCCTCGCCGAGGCGGATCTTCAGCAGCCGGCTGTTCTGGCGGACCACCCGCTCGTTGGACTGGACCTCGGCGTAGCGATCGTCGCTGAGCAGCTCGGTCGAGATACCGCCGATGCCGCCGCCGGGAGCCGAGGGGGCCATCGCCGCCGGAGCCGGGGACGGGCCAGGGGCCGGACCGGGCCCGGCCGATGGGCCCGGTGCAGGACCAGGACCGGGACCGGGACCGGGCGTAGGGCTGGGGCCGGGGCCGGGAGGTGGCGGCGGGGTCGATGGCTGGCCGGCGCCCGGACCGGGAGGCGGAGGTGGGGTGCCAGGAGCCTGGCCGCCGGGGCCGGGAGGGGGAGGTGGAGACGCAACCTCGCCGCCGATCGGACGGGTGGTGTTTGTCCACGCCGCACCGTCCCAGTAGCGCTCCAGGGACGGATTGCCTGCGGGGTCCGGATACCAGCCTTCAACGGGTGACATGGCCACACCCTAGTGGCCGCTCGACCCGGCGCCCGATCGGTCGTTCCAATTCGATGGTCCGACCGATGGAGGTCGCAGCACCACGATGTCACGACCTCGAGGTCACAGTACGGTGTCGAGGTGACCGCAGCGCCGAAGCTCCCGCCCGCCGACGAACACCCCGAGGAACCCGTCTCGGACGCCCGCCCGTCCACGACAACGGCGACCGCCCGCCGACCGATCGAACCGGCCGATCTGTGTCGGCTTCGCACGGTCGGGACCGTGCAGCTCCACCCGTCGGCGACCGACGTCGTCTACACCGTCACCTGGCCGGATGCCGAGACCGACGCCAACCGCTCGGTGCTCTACGCCTCCTCCGTCGACGGCTCCGACCGTCGGCAGCTGACCCACGGGCACCGTGACGGCGCACCACGATTCTCCCCGGACGGATCGCAACTGGCGTTCCTTCGGAGCGCCCCGAAGCAGCCGACCCGGGTGATGGTGCTCTCCTGGCCGGTCGGCGAGATCACCGAGGTGGCGACGCTGGCCGACGGGGCGTCGGAGCTCCAGTGGCTCGGTCCCGATCGGCTGCTGGTCCTGGCCCCGCAACGGCCGGAAGACCAGCGGGATGTCGATGACGACGAGCTGGCTCGCAGACCCCGGATCCTGACAACCATCGACTACCGGTTCAACGGGCGGGGTTGGATCCACGATCGGCCGGGCCAGCTGCTCGTCGTCGGTCTGCCGGGCTCGGCGATCCCCTCGGAGCCGACCGCCATCGGCCTCCCCGGCGCCGACCACGAAGCGTTCGCCGTCTCCCCGGACGGCACCCAGGTCGCGGCGGCCGTCGCCACCGATGACGACGCCGACCTGACCGGGGCAAACCACGTCTGGCTCTACCAGGTCGACGGGTCCGAGGTCCCCATCCGTCTGACCCCGCAGGGCGGGAGCTGGGCGTCACTGGTCTGGCACCCGGACGGCGCACTCGTGGCAACCGGTCACCTCGACAACACCCGGATCGGGTTCCATCGGCCCCATCTACTCGCCCTCCCGCCGGAGGCCCCGGCCGTGACCCCGCTCCCGGACCAGGATCTCCACGTGGTGCCGAGCATGCTCGGTGGCCGGGGGACCGCGCCCGTCCCGGGCGGCGTGCTCTACCCCGGGGTCCGACGGGGCCGCATCGCCATCGACCGCCACGACCTTGATCCCACGCTGCCGGCGGCCGAGGCCCGAACCGTCATCCACGAGGGCGACCATCAGGTCCTGGCCTTCGATGCGTCGGCCGACGGATCGGTGATCGTCGCAGCGGTGACCTCCACCACCCGGCCGGCCGAGTTGTGGCGCCTCGACGGGGACCCGACCGTGCTCACCGACTTCAACGAGGCGGTCCTGGCCGGGCTGGATCTGGCCGAGACCACCGAGGTCACGGTCAGCTCGACCGACGGCGCCGAGGTCCACGCCTTCGTCACCGTGCCGCCCGCGTCGGCGCCACCACCGGCCGCTGACGGCACTCGGCCGGCCCTGGTCTATGTCCACGGCGGCCCGATGTTCCAGTACGGGATCGGGTTCTTCGACGAGTTCCAGATGGCGGCGGCCTGCGGCTACGTCGTGATCGGCGGGAACCCGCGGGGCTCGGACGGGTACGGCGAGGCCTGGGCCGACGCCATCACCGGGGACCTCGGCAACCGGGACTGGGCGGACGTCTCGGCCCTGGCCGACCATCTCCGGGCCCGGGACGACGTCGACGACGATCGCATCGGGATCGGCGGTGGCAGCTACGGCGGGTTCATGACCGGGTGGGCGCTGAGCCACGATCCTCGGTTCAAGGCCGGCCTGATCGAGCGGGCGGTCACGTCGTGGAACACCATGTTCGGTACCAGCGACATCGGAACCTGGTTCACGGCCAAGACCGTCGGCGCAACCATCGAGTCCGACGTCGACCGGGTGACCCGGCAATCACCCCTGCACCACGCAGACCGCATCACCGCACCGACCCTGATCATCCATTCGGAGGAGGACTGGCGCTGCCCGATCGAACAGGCCGAGCAGCTCTTCGCCGCCATCCGCCGCAACGGTGGCGACGTGACCCTGGTCCGGTTTCCCGGCGAGAACCACGAACTCAGCCGCTCCGGTCGGCTGTCGCACCGCATCGAGCGGTTCCAGATCATCCACGAGTTCTTCGCAACCCACCTCGGCGGGAGCGACTTCGGGACCGACCACCTCTGATCCCCCGGCACCGCTGCATCGGCGCCGATCCGGGCTCGGTGTCACCGCAGCTGTTGCTCGAGCCGCTCCAGCTCCGCCTCGGTACAGGTGTCGGACGACAGTGCATCCGGTTGCACCGGGTCGGCGGCTGGCGCATCGACTCGGGCCAGATCGTTCGACCCGCCGAGCTCGACCGACAGCTCGTCCCCCTGCCACCGGTACTGGACCGCGACCGGGTACCCGTCCGAGTGCTTCGAGCCGGAGATGATGGTGACCCGTTGGCCGTCGCCACCATCGAAGCAGTCGGCACTACCGAACGCGGTGCCGGCCCCGGCGGCCGCCCGGAGCGTTCCGTGGAAGGCGGCGTCGGTCACCGAGCGCCAGACCTTGCGGAGCCGGAAGCTGGTGCTGGTCCCGGTCACGGTCGTGTCGGCCTCGACCGCCGATCCGGCCGGATCGGTCACCAGCAGCGGATCGGCGGCAATGCGGTCGGTCTCGACAGACAGCGGGGTCTGGAATGCACCGCCGCAGCCGGCAAGCAACAGCGCCAGGACGGCAAGGGGAACCAAGGGCGACCGTCTCCGGCCGATTGGTCGGCTATCAGTCGTTGTCATCGATCTGGATCAGCCCGTCGGCCCCGATCCGTAGGCCGGTCGGTGCCGACAGCGAGACCCGGAACTGCTCGGTCTGCTCGGCGATGCGATCTCCGAGGATGACGAATCGCACGGTCTTCACCCGCTGCCCCCTTCGGAATGTGACGGTCCCGGCCTTCCGCTGGTAGTCGGCATTGACGGTAGCAGTCTCGTCCTCGGTGGCGTACCGCACCCGAACCCGGGCCGGGGCCGGCTGGTCGAGCACGAACCGGACCGTGACCCGGCGGCGGCCGTTGGTCTCGGTGGTGGCGATCGACTCGACGGACACGGTCGGGGTCGAGCTCTCGATCAGGTCGATATTGATCGTTGTATCGAAGATGGCGCCGATGCACCGATGCTCGTCCAGGACGAACGAGCCGTCCTCGAAGGCATACCCCGGCGGTGCGTGGAAGCGGATGAGCCAACACGGCGGATCGAGATTCGCCACCTCCATCCGGTAGTTCGGGCCGATCGAGTTGTCGTTGCTCACCGTCTCCTGGTTGAACTGCAGCTGGTCACCGTCCTCGTTCGACAGGAACAGCTCGATCCGAACGCCGGGGATCCGGTCCCCATCGTGCTCGATCCGCCCCTCGATTGCGGTCGAGTCCGAGCCGGCCAGCAGCTGTCCATCGAGCTGGCGGACCTCACCGTTCTGGACACACCCGACCACGTCCAGTTCGGTCAGCCGGTTGGTGTCGAAGACCTGCCCCGGCGGGGCGACGAAGGCCACGACATAACAACCGGAGGCCAGGTTGGCGAAGGAGTAGAACCCGAGGGCGTTGGTGGAGGTCGAGGCCACCGCCGCCCCCCGCTGGTCGTCCTCGGTGGCCAGGAACAGCTCGACCGGTAGCCCGGCTCCGATCGTCTCGGGCCCTCGCCGCTTCCAGATCTCGCCCCGGATCACGCCCGGCGCCGTGTTCGATCCGGACGGGCGGGTCAGGGCGTCGATCACCGCCGGAGCCGCAGCGGCGTGGCCCTTGGCATTCGGATGGAACGAGGCGGCCTTGAGGACATCACCGTCGTCGCAGGCCCCGCAGGTCCAGGTGAGGTCGACCCCGTTGATGAACTCGTCGTCGGTGCAGGCTTCGTGGCCCCGGTACGCAGCCGAGATCGGAGCGAACTCCACGTTGGCCCGGGCGTCGGCGATCGAGCTGATCATCTGGTTCAAGCGGTCGGTCGAGGTCTGGAGCCACTCGATCTCCAGGTCGCTGAACCCGGTGCACCAGCTCGGATAGTCCCCGTTGCCGATCACGTACGGATAGCCGACCAACACGATCCGGGCGCCTGGGGCCTGCGCTCGCAACAGGTCGACGAAGTCCCGGTACCGGTCGCCGAGCTGGTCGATCTCGTCCCGGAGCCGCTCGTTGATCGTCACCTGCTGGCCGTTGTCGTCGACCATGATCTCGTTGCAGGTCCGGGTGACCGAGGACAGGCAGGTGAGGAGGATGTCCGAGAACCGGACGTCGTTGCCGCCGATCCCGACCGTGATGTGGGTCGTGTTCTGGTCGACCCAGCCGGTGTCCTGCTGGGGTATCTCGCCCCAGTGGGTGAACGGGCCGACGACGTTGTCGACCAGGGTCGCCCCGCTGCAGGCCAGGAAGGCGTAGGTCACGCTTCCCGGGTTCCTCCGCTCCAGCTCGGCGAAGCTGAGCGGCCCGTAGGCCTCGGGCGTCCGGTGGCAGGCGTTCGTGGCGTTCGACGAATTCTGGAACACATCCGAGTTGGGGTAGTACCCGGCCGTGGAGTTGCCCTCACCGGAGCTGTAGGAATCGCCGAAGGACACCATCGCCACCTGCGGCTCGGCCGCCGGGAGAAACGCCATCGCATCCCAGGCGATCGAGATCGAGCGGTTGGTCTCGTAGTACTTGTCGACCTTGATCTCTCCGTTCTGGGGGATCGGGTCTCCGTGATCGGAGTAGGTGACGTTGCTGAGCTCGACCCTGGCCCCGGCCGACAGCTCGAAGACGCCGAGGTCGACCCACCGGTTCTCGTTCCAACGCTGGTTGACGACCCGGTGGAAGCTGGCCGACTCCCCCGGCCCCTCGGTCCCGTCGAAGATCTGGTAGTCGGCCTGGTAGGTGTCGGCCCCGACCGGGGGGATGTGAACCATGATCCGCCGCCAGCCCGTGGTGGTTGCGGTCGGGCGCCAGGTGCCGGTGACCCGGTGATCGGGCCGGGTGGCCCGCACCGTGTGGCCGTACCAGAAGTGCCCGCCGTACCCGGTCCCGATCTGGTGGAGGTCGATCTCGGCCACGTCGGCTCCGAACGAGAACTCGAACGTTCCGGCGGTCTTGACGTTGCTGCAGCCAGCCACGTTCGGCGTGTTGCGCGGCACGTCGTCGACGATGACCGCAGTGGACGGGACCGAGGCGATGACGTCGTACTCCGGCAGCGCAGCGTCGTTTGGCCCACAGGCCGGCGGGTAGGGGGTGGAGCCTCCCGGTTCGGTCGGCGGCGTGGCCAGGTAGGCGGCGATGTTCTCCGACGCCTGTGACGGCTCGAACGGCAGTGGCTGCCCCCACCAGCATCGACGGTCGGCCCGAGTACAGAAGCTCCGGTCGCCCTGGATCGGCCGGGTCCCACCAGAGATGTTGAACGGGTCGTAGTGGGTCGAGCTGCAGTCGTTGCTGTCGTCGCAGAAGGCGAACCGATCGACCGGGAGGCCGAACGGCACGATGTCGTCGCCGACCACCGGCAGGCCGTCCAGGGTGCCGACGATCGGGGTGAAGGCCCGCTCGCCGTAGAGCCACAGCCCGTGCTCGATGAACCCCATGACCCGCTCCGGATAGGACCAGTCGCCGGGCCGCTTGGCGTCGTCGAGGCCCTCCCGCATGAAGTAGAGCCGATCGAACCGGTAGTCGGAGTTGGCCGGGTTGTTGGTCCAGCCCATGCCGGACTGGGCGAGCGGTGGACCGTAGTAGCAGCAGTTGTAGGCCCACAGCGGCAGGTACCAGTTCTCGACCAGGGCCGGGTCGGTCCCGACCGGGATGAGGGTGCCGTACATGTCGTTCCACTTGGTGGCCAGGATCCGTTGGGCCTCGGCGATGTTCGCCGCGTAGTCGGTGGCGATCATCTTCTGCTGGCTCGCCGAGCGGAACGGTTGTCCGGTGTCCGCCGCCTCCATGCCGTCGGTGATCTGGCCGACGCCGTAGCCACAGTCCGCCTTGCTCAGGTCGAAGCTGCTGATCTTGCCGGCATCCGGCCCGGTCTGGTGGTAGATCACGCCGTAGTAGTTGCCGATCAGCGGGTTGGCGGCCACGCCGGGTACGGCGCCACGGGCCGCCTGCCAGAAGTTGGACTCCTGGGCCAGGACGCCGAGCAGGACCTGGGCCGGGATCCGTCCCCCACCGTCAAGGGCGATCGGCGGGAAGACCGTCTGGGGGACGTAGGACGGCAGCCCGTTCTCCTGCCAGTTGGCCGGGCGGCGAAGGGTCAACTCGCCCCGGACGGCGCGATGGGCGGCCCACTCGACCTGCGCCGGCGACGGCTGGATGACCTGGATGGTCGGGTCGTTCCTCGGGATGGCGCACACCTGGTTGACCCGCGATTCGAACGTGACCTGCCGGCTGGCATCGATCACCTGCGACGGCCGCTCGACGGCTGCTACGACCCGGGCGCCCGCGGCCCGGGTCCCCGGGGTCGATTCGGTGACCTGGAGCGACGCCGGGTCATCCGACGCATCGGTTCCCGTCGGTGCCAGCTCGACCACCGTCTCCCCGTCGAGCGACACGGTCTCGGACAGCTCCTCGACCCGGACCGTTCGTTCGGCGTCCCGCACCTCGGCACCGGCGGTGGCCTGCAGGAGGTTCTGGCCGTCGGTGCCGCCGGACCAGCGGAGCTCGCCGACGTCGCCGGACGCCACGGTCCGGAGTTCGCCATCCCGGAGGGAGACGGCGTCGAGCCCGCCGTCATCGGCTCGGACCGAGAAGTCGGCACCAGCCTCGCTGGCATGGAGATCGACCACCTCGCCCTCGACCTCGGCCACCGCTGCGACCGCATCCTGGTCGATCGACAGGACCTCCGGCCCGGCGGCCACCAGCACCCGCTCGTCGTCCGGGGCCGGGAAGGTGAGCTTGCCTGCGGTCGTCTCCCGCCATCTCACCGTCGCCGTTTCGGCGTCGATCGCAAGCACCTCGGTCGCCGATTGGCCGTCCGGGCCGTCTGCCAGGTGCCGGACCGCTGCCACCTCCTGGTCGGGCCCGCAGCCCGGCGTGTGGTACTTGAGCGCAACCAGCTCGTCGAGAATCCGAACCCCGTGCTCACCATCGAGGTCGACGATGGCCAGGAACGCCCCCTGGTTCCGGAGGATCGGGTCGTCGACGAACTCCGCCGGGGCGAACGAGGTGGCCAGGTACCGGCCCGACCCGGTCAGGCAGGAGTAGCCGGTCCACATCCGGCTCTCCATGCCGCCGACGGACAGCCGAGCGACCACCCGGGGCGCAAGCCCGGGCTCGCCGACGACGACCGCCAGCCCGTCCGGTCCCGGCTCGACCGTTGCCCATCGACCCGCCGGCTGCAGCTCGTCCTGGGCTGCGGCGGCCGGGATGACCGCCATGGCGGTCACTGCGGCCACGCACAACGCCACTGCACCGCGCCCGATGCTCCGGATCAGGAACCTCATGATCGACCCACCTCGTGTCTCGTCACCCGACGCTTCGCTGGCCGCCAGGATCAGGCGTAGGGATTGGTCTTGATCTGGTTGTACTTCGAACAGCCGGAACCGCTCCTCGGCGGGTTCGCGACATTCACCGGCTGCTCACAGATCCGCAGGTACTTGCCGGTCACCATCTTCGTCCAGAGGCCGAGGCTGACCTGGATGCACTCCTGCTGGACGATGCCGTAGTACTTGCCCGCCGGGATGTTCCGGGTGTCGAGCCACTGCTTGCTGTAGTTGGTCGAGTAGATGCAGTACATCGTCCCCGAGTCCCGGACATCGTCTGCGCTCGGGTTCTTGTACCGGGCCCAGGCCGCATCGCAGGTCGACGAGACACGGAACTCGATGTTCCAGTGCCAGCCGATCGTCTCGTTGCCGGTGCACCCCGCCGCGCTCGGGTCCTTCCCGGCGCAACTCCAACCGCTGCAGCTCGCAGCGTCGGCGGCGGACGGGTCCGCCAGACCGCCGGGGACGGCAGCCATCGATGCCGCCATGAGTGCGATGACTGCGCAGAGGCGCGCCAAACTCGTCCGAACATTGCGCTTCGGCATGTGCCGTCTCCTTCGGTGATGCGGTGCCGTCACCCGCCCTGCTGGCACCGGTTTGCAACCGCCAGTTGTGACCCAGGGCGGGTCATCAGTGATTCAATCAGCCTTAGGTAATAACGTCAATATAAATGTCAAAATAACCGCATGGGCGGAGCGCACCACATTCGACAGGCCGGAGGCGGCGGAGGGGTAAGGTCGTGCTGTGTCGACGAGAGATGCATCGGGCCCAGCTCAGGCCCCTCGATCCGTCGGACGTCCACCCAAGTACGAGACCGAGGAGCTCCGGGCTCGCCTGATCGACGTCGGCCTTGCTGCGATCGTGGAAGAGGGCATCTCCCACGGCCTGGATGCCGTTCGGCTGGAGTCGGCGATCCAGCGGGCCCGGGTCCCCCGCCGGGCCGCCTACCGCCTCTGGGAGAACGACAAGACCGGCTCACCGCAGGATGCCTATCGACGAGAGGTCCTGATCGCCCTGCTGCAGACGGTGCCCCTGACCCGCGGCCTCGACATGACCCGAGACGCCGCAACCGAGGAACTGGCCAGGCAGGCCGAGGCGCTGGCCTCGGGCGAGGAGGACCGGCGGGCCGCTGCGGTCCGAAACGTGCTCCGGACCGGGGCGGCGGCCAACTTCGACAACATCGGGGACAACCCGATGTGGCGGGCCTACCGCACCGCCATCGGCGCAGCCACCACCCAGCCCCACGGTGATCCGGACGTGCTGGCGGCGGCCAGGGAGGGCGAGCGTCAGATCGTGACGAAGTACGGGGAGCTGTTCGCAGACTTCGCTGCGGTCATGGGGCTCCGGCTCGCCCCGGGGCTGACCATGAACGAGTTCGTGATCTGCTCGTACGCCCTCAGCGAAGGGCTTGCCAACCGGACGACGAACGACATGTACCGGCTGACCGGGATCCCGCTGCCCGGAGACGACGGTGAGGAGGAGTGGACCCTGCTCGGCATCGGGTTCGTGGCGCTGGTCGAGCGGTTCTTCGAACCGATCCCCGACGACGAGCGCTGAGCGGTCGGCTCAGGCTCGGGGATCGTCGGCAACCACCAGGCTGAACTGCCGAGCCTCGATGTCCTCGATGGTGAGGGTGACGTCGAAGGTCCGCTCGGTCAGCGGATCGAACAGGGCACAGATCATCGTCCGGGGTTGGGCCGGGTCCGGAGTGAAGACCACGGTGGTGTCCCCGCAGTTGATCGCCTCATAGTTGAGCGTGGTCTGGACCGTGGCGTTGAGGGCGTCGACCGCGGCCCGCTCGAAGCTCGGTAGCGCCGCATCGGTGATCACGTTGGTGGTGGTGACCTGGATCAGACCGAGCTCGTCGATCGTGGCGGTCAGGGCCAGGATCCGCTGATCGTCGGTGGTGGCCAGGCAGTCCCAGGTCGAACCGACCCCGACGGCGCTGACATCGGGGCAGGTCGCGGTCACGTCGCCGAACCCACTGGTGCCGGACACGTTGGTGGCGATCAGCTCCTCGGTCAGCTGGCGGACGGTCGGCGGGGCCTCCTCCTCCGGCGCTGACCGGCAGCCGGCGGCCAGCAGCGCCAGCGCCGCCATCACTATGGAGCACACACGCACTGGCATCACGTCATCATCACCGCTCGGACCGGAGGGCGTCCGCCAACCCCGTCATCCCCTCCGACCCTAGCCAGCGACGGTGGCCGGATGGCGGCTTTGCCAACGGGAACGGCGTCGCCGTGGCCGCCACCGCCCTGTCCGATTTCCGCTAGCCGGACGGGCTGACCAGGGATAGAACTAGAGGCATGCCCCCCGCCACGGCCACCGAACCATCCGCAGAGGTCGCCGGTCTCGACCATCACGCCTGCTACGAGGCGATCAAGCGCCGCGACGCCCGGTTCGATGGGCGGTTCTACACCGCAGTGACGTCCACCGGCATCTTCTGCCGACCGTCGTGCCCGGCCCGGACCCCCCGAGCGGCAAACGTCCGGTTCTACAGTCATGCCGCCTCGGCCAGCGAGGCGGGGTTCCGACCCTGCCGACGGTGCAGGCCGGAGCTGGCCCCTGGCGACCCGGAATGGAACCGCCGGGCCGACCTGACCGGCAAGGCCCTGGCCCTGATCGAACAGGGCGTGGTCGACACCCATGGCGTCGCCGGCCTGGCGGCCCGGCTCGGAGTGAGCGAACGGCATCTCCGCCGGGAGCTGACCGCCGAGGTCGGCACCGGTCCGATCCAACTGGCCCAGTCCCGCCGGCTGTGGCTGGCCCGGATGCTGCTCGACCAGACCAACCTGGCGGTGACCGATGTGGCCTTCGCCGCCGGCTTCAGCAGCCTCCGCCGGTTCAACGAGGCGTTCAGACGGACCTTCGACGCCACCCCGTCTGCGCTCAGGCGCCGGCCGGACACTGCGAGCACCGGCGCCACCAACGTGACCCTTGCCCTCCCGTGCCGGGGCGCAGCGCGGTGGGCCGAACTCCATCGGTTCCTCTCGGCCCGAGCGGTCCGGGGCCTCGAGGTGGCGGAGGTCGACCGGTTCCGGCGGGGCCTACCGGGCGGCTGGATCGAGTTGGCCGGGACCGACGACGATCGACGGCTGACGTTGACCTGCTCGCTCGACCGGCTGGACCGGGTCGCCCCACTGGTGTCCGCCGTCCGTCGGCTGGCCGACCTGGACACCGACCTGGAGCCGGTGGCCGATCATCTGCGGGCCGATCCCGAGCTGGCGGCCAGGCTGGCCATCCATCCCCTCCCTCGCCTGCCAGGCAGCCTCGACCCGTTCGAGGTGGCCATTCGGGCCGTGATCGGCCAGCAGGTCAGTGTGGCCGGCGCCGCAACCACCCTGGCCTCGCTGCTGACCCTGGTCGATGGCGGGGACGACCATGACGACCAGCCGGGTGACCACCGGGACGGCAGCGGTGCTGGCACCGATGCGGACCGACCGCTCCGGGCCGGCTTTCCGACCGCAGCGGAGGTCGCGGCCGCTCCGCTCGACCGGCTCGGCATGCCGGCCCGGCGACGGGCGACCGTCCGGGCGCTGGCCGAAGCGGTCGCCGATGGCCGGATCGACCTCTCGCCGGCCGCCGATCGCCGCCGGACGACCGCCGATCTCCTGGCCCTGCCCGGCATCGGGCCCTGGACCGCCGGCTACATCACGATGCGGGCACTGAACGACCCGGACGGCTGGCCGAGCGGGGACCTGGTCCTCCGCAACTCGCTCGGTGTCGATGCCGCCCAGCTGGAACGACGAGCCGAACGGTGGCGCCCGTTCCGGGCCTACGCCGCCATGACCCTGTGGGCCACCGCCCACGACCATCCCCCACCCCGCAACGCCAAGGAGCTGTCCTGATGCACACCACCATCGCAACCGATCTCGTCCATGCCCGCCGGTTCGACACACCGGTCGGCCCCCTGACCGTGCTCGCCCGCGGCGTCGATCAGGACGACGGCAGCGACGCCGTGATCGTCGCCGCCGGGTTCTGTTCGGCCGAAGACCTGTGGGACCGCCTACCCGGGGCCGACGCCCTGTCCCTGGTCGACGCCGACCACCTCGGCCCGCTGGATCGACCGATCCAGCGGTACCTGGACGGTGAGATCTCGGCCATAGACGAGCTCCCGGTGGCCCAGGCCGGGACCGAGCTCCAACAGGAGGTCTGGCAGGGGCTTCGCGACATTCCCGCCGGGCAGACCCGGACCTACACCGAGTTGGCAAAGACGACGAGCAAGCCCAATGCGGTACGGGCGGTCGGGACGGCCTGTGGCCGGAACCTGATCGCCCCGTTCGTCCCGTGTCACCGTGCGCTCCGCAGCGACGGCTCGCTCGGCGGGTACTACTACGGGCTCGAGGTCAAGCGGTGGCTGCTCGATCTGGAGTCCCGGGCCGACCGGCTCCCCCTCTGAGTCGACGGCCGGACCGGCCTCGCAGGCCGGTCCGGTCAGACCTCGAGGTCAGGCCCGGTCGACCAGTTCGGGTCCGGCCAGGGCCGGCACCACGGTGCTGGCATCCAGCTCGGCGGCCAGGGTCACGTCACCGGCGTGGCCCTGGTCGATCAGCTGCCGGCCCGACCCGCAGCCGGCCAACCGGTCGGCCAGCCGGGGCCGGGCGTCGGCGAACGCCGCCATCGCCACCCGCCCCTCGGGCGAGACCGGATCGACGCTCGGGTCCCCGACGCCATCGTCACCCGTACCGTCCGAACCGCCTGAACGGTCAGCATCGGCACCGGCGGCAGCTGCAGCCGCAGCCGC
>JBCCFN010000148.1:0-12701 GCA_039029715.1 Actinomycetota bacterium
AGGAGAACGACAGCCGGGACGCCGAGGCGACCGAGAACGCCTCGGCCGAGACTCAGGGGTCGGAGACCCCGGTGGAGGCCTAGATCATGCGGATCGTCCTTTTCGAAACCATCGAGGGCCTCGGTAACCGGGGTGACCTGGTCGACGTGGCAGACGGCTACGCCCGCAACTCCCTCATCCCCAAGGGGCTGGCCCAGCAGGCGAGCGCCGGGGTCGAGGCCCAGGCCGCGGCCATGAAGAAGACCTGGCAGCTCCGCAACGCCAAGGAGCGGGAGGCGGCCGAGGAGATCGCCAAGGTGCTGGTTGCCAGGCCGATCGAGATCCCGGCCCGGGCCGGGGCCGAGGGCAAGCTCTTCGGGTCGGTCACGGCTGCGGATGTCGCCTCAGCGGTCGCCGAGCAGACCGGGGTGGAGATCGACCGCAAGATGCTGGATCTCGGTGAGTCGATCCGCTCCACCGGGGCCCATTCGGTCACGGTGAAGCCCCACCCCGAGGTGCAGTTCCCCATCACCGTTTCCGTCGTCGAGGCCTGATCGTGGTGGCGGGTTCACCCGCCACCCGGTCGCAGACGTCTCGGACCGGCCCGTTCACGGGCCTGGTCCGTCGCGCCTGGTCATCCACATCCCTCGCTCGTTTGTCCACAGATACGTCCCTGGAACTCTGGGGATATCCACACCCTCATCCACCCGCCAGGACGGGGTTATGTACAGCTCGTCAACAGGTTTCACCTCTAGGAATCCACAGGCGGTACGAAGCAGGATTGAGCGATGTCTGATGCACCCCCGCCGATAGTCCCGACCCGGGTCCCGCCGAGCAACCTCCGGGCCGAGGAGTCGGTGCTCGGGGCCATGCTCCTGTCTCGGGAAGCGATCGCCGAGGTGGTCGAGAACCTCGACCCGGACCACTTCTACAAGCCGGCCCACGGTCACCTGTATGACGCCATCATGGGGCTCTACGGCGCCGGCCAGCCGGTCGATGCGGTGACCGTTGCCGAGGAGCTGCAGCGGGCAAACCTGCTCGAGGAGATCGGCGGCCCGGCGCTCCTGCTGGACCTGCAGGCGTCGACGCCTGCCATCGGCAACGCCGGTCACTACGCAAAGATCGTCGAGGAACACGCCTTGCTCCGCCGGCTGATCTCGGTCAGCAACGAGATTGCCGAGATCGCCTACGGCGTCCCGGACGACGTGATCAAGGCCATCGACGAGGCCGAGGCCCGGATGTTCGAGGTCGCCCAGCGGCGGGTCACCAACACCACGGCGGTGATCAAGGACCTCCTGTCCGCAAACCTCGATCGCCTGGAGACCCTGTACGAGCGGGGCGAGGCCATCACCGGTGTCCGGACCGGCTACGTCGACCTCGATGAGATGCTGGCCGGCCTCCAGCCCGAGGCCCTCTACGTCATAGGTGCTCGGCCCGCGATGGGCAAGGCCCTCGCCCTGGACACCCCGCTTCCCACCCCGGACGGTTGGACCACCATGGGTGCCGTTCAGCCGGGCGACCAGGTCTTCGACGAGCGTGGCGTCCCCTGCAATGTGACCTACAAGAGCCCGGTCTTCCGAGACCACCCCTGCTACGACGTCGTCTTCGACGATGGCACGGTCATCGTCGCAGACGCCGATCACCAGTGGTTCACCTGGGACAACCGGGCCTGGCGGTCGAAGCGGTCACGGGATGATCTCGATCGGCGCGGCCCGGCGGCCCGGCCGGCGTTGAGCCGGGATCAGCAGCATCGTCGGACCTGGCCGGCGGTTCGGACGACCAGAGAGATCGCCGAGACGGTCCGGGTCGGCTCGGACCGCCGCCCGAACCACCGGATCCCGCTGGCCTCGCCGCTCGACTGCCCGGACGCCGAGCTCCCGCTGGACCCGTACCTGCTCGGTGCCTGGTTGGGCGACGGGCACACCGGCAAACCCCAACTGACCACCATGGACGATGAGATCGTCCAGGCCTTCACCGCCGAAGGCTGGATCATGGACCCCCGGCGGGCGGCCGGACGAGCCACCACGTACACGATCCGATCGAGCCGGGACCGAAGCGATCGCTATGACCAGGACGGCGGCCGGCCGATGCTGGCGTTCACTCGTGCGCTACGGACGGCTGGCCTTTGGGCGTCCGGTCAGACGCCGGTCAGGAAGCACATTCCGAGGGCCTACCTCCGTAGCAGCTACAAACAGCGGCTGGCGCTCTTGCAGGGGTTGATGGACACCGACGGTACCGTCGTGGTCGGCCAGACGACCTGCCAGTTGGCGCTGTCCAACCGCCAGTTGCTACACGATGCGCGGGAGTTGGTGCTCTCGCTCGGGTACAAGGCCGCTGCGCCTCGCCACAAGATCTCCAACTACGGGACCGACGTCTGGGTCCTCAATTTCTCGGCCCCCGATCCAGTTTTCCGCATCGAGCGGAAGGCATCGGCCCAGCAGGTGGTCGACCGCCCGAACAGCCGGACTCGTTGGCGCACGATCGTCGAGGTCCGGCCGATCGATCCGGTCCCGACCCAGTGCATCACCGTGGACTCGCCCTCTCACCTCTACCTTGCAGGCCGCGAGATGGTCCCCACGCACAACACGGCATTCGCGCTCGGGATGACGGCAAACGCCGCCATGCAGGACGAGAAGCCGGTCCTGTTCTTCTCGCTGGAGATGGGCCAGCTGGAACTGTCGCAGCGGATCCTGTGCTCGGAGGCCCTGGTCGACTCCAGCCGGGTCCGGACCGGCCGGATCGAGGACGTGGAGTGGAACCGGATCAGCCACGCCGTCGGCCGCCTGGCCGAGGCTCCGATCTACATCGACGACAACCCGCAGACCTCGGTGATGGAGATCCGGGCCAAGGCCCGCCGGCTGAAGAGCCGGGTCGGCGAGATCGGCATGGTGGTGGTTGACTACATCCAGCTGATGACCGGCCGAGCCGGGGCGGAGAGCCGCCAAGTCGAGGTGTCGGAGATCAGCCGTGGTCTCAAGATCCTGGCCCGTGAACTCCAGGCCCCGGTGGTGGCCCTGGCCCAGCTCAACCGTGCGTTGGAACAGCGGGTCGACAAGCGGCCGATGCTGTCAGATCTTCGTGAGTCGGGATCGCTGGAGCAGGATGCGGACGTCGTCATGTTCCTCTACCGGGATGAGGTCTACGACGACCAGTCCCCGGACCGGGGTGTGGCCGAGGTGATCGTTGCCAAGCACCGGAACGGCCCGACCGGCAAGGCCAAGCTGGCCTTCCGGGGTCAGTACACCCGGTTCGACAACATGGCCCGCTCGATGCCGGGCGGTGGTCCACCCCCGTCGGCCGAGGAACCGGCCCAGGACTTCTGATCGGCCCCATCCCTCTGGTCCGCCCCGAGCGGGTGGGGGAGCGAGTGGCGGGGCGGGTATCGGGTGGGAGTGAGTTGCGGGGTGGGTATCGGGTGGGAGTGAGTGGAAGGTGCCGGGCGTCGACACCCGAAGGTGTCGTGGCGATGCGTGTGGAGGAGTGACACCTCCCACTTCACTTCCCGATACCGGTGGGGGGTGATGTCCACCGGTAGAACTAGCATCGTCTGTCGGTCCGGAAACCTTGAGCGAAAATCGGAGCACCCATGTTCCTCGGCGAGAACCTCCTCCCCCTCCTGACCCTGGCCATCGGTGGTGGCCTGGCGGTCGGGACCCTCGCCGCCATGGTTCGGCCCAGGACCGAGATCCGGGAGGGTGAGCTGGAGCGGCCGCCGCTCGGGCGGTCGCTGATCCAGATCGGCATCGGCCTGACCGTTTCGATCTGGGCCCTGGCCTCGCTCCTCGGCTGATCGTCACCCGTTCGCCGTCACCGTCCCGCTCCTCTAGCGTGGGTCCCCGTGACCGAGCACGCTGACGACCATGAACTGATCCCCGCCGCCACGGTGCTGCTGCTCCGGGACGATCCGGCCGGGCTCGAGGTCCTGATGCTGAAGCGGAACTCGAAGATCGCCTTCGGTGGGATGTGGGTCTTTCCCGGCGGCCGGGTAGACGACGACGAGATGGTTCCGGATGATGTGGTGGCGTCGGCCCGGGCCGCAGCGGTTCGGGAGGTCGAGGAGGAGACCGGGCTGCAGATCGAGGCAGACGCACTGACGACCTGGTCGTACTGGGTGCCGCCCCCGATGCCGGCGATGAAGACCGCCGGCCCCCGCCGTCGATTCTCCACCTGGTTCTTCGTCACCGCCGCCCCGACCGGCGAGGTCGCCATCGATCACGGCGAGATCCACGACGACCGTTGGCTGGCCCCGGCCGCCGCCCTCGAGCAACATCGAGCCGGCGAGATCGAGCTGGCACCCCCGACCTGGATCACCCTGAACCAGCTGGCCGGCCACGACACGGTGGCCGATGCGGTGGCATGGGCGGCAGCCACCGACGCCGAGGAGTTCCGGACCAAACCGATCGGCAAGGACCCGATCACGATCGCCTGGGCCGGCGATGTCGCCTACGACGGTGGGCGACCGGAGGACGACGGCCCCCGCCATCGGCTCCTGCTCGACCCGGACGGCTGGCGTTACCTCCGTACCGCCTGACCCCCCGGTACCTCCGACCCGACCGACGGGGATCAGTCGGCCCCGACTCTCGTCCCGGCCAACTGAAACGGGATCGGGCGGCCCGTGTTCGATTCCTCAGATGAACGGCAGGGCGGAGATGGTCGCTTCTCGCGGTCCGTCCGGCGAGTCGACGGTGACCGTCGCCCCGGCCTCGACCACCGGGGTCGCCACCTGGGCCACCGCGATGGTCTTCTGCAGGCGAGGGGAATCGGCCATGCTGCTCATGGTGCCGACCTGCTCGCCGTCAAGCCACACCGGCATTCGGGTGACGATCGGCCAAGCGGTCTGCCCCGGCTCGGTGGCCACGGTCAGCCCGACCAGCTGACGGGCCGGACCTTCGGCCGCCACCCGCTGCAGGGCCGCCTTGCCGATGTAGTCCGGCTCCAGATCGACGTCGACGAACCGGGCCATGCCGGCCTCGAACGGGTTGGTGTCCGGGGTGGTGTCCCCGCCGAAGGACAGCAGCCCGCTCTCGATCCGCTCGGTCTGATTCGGCACCCCCGGCCCGATGTCGTAGGGCTGGCCGGCCTCCCACACCTTGTCCCAGAGCTCAGTGGCCCGGGAGCCGTCCTGGAGGAACAGCTCGAAGCCGCCCTGCTTGCTCCAGCCGGAGCGGCACAGGACCAGCGGGATGCCGTCCAGGTCGGTCTCGATGAACCAGAAGTACCGCAGCGATGTGACATGGGGGCCGAACAGGTCGACGATCACCGACTCGGCCTTTGGCCCCTGGACCGCGAGCGGTGACACATCAGGTTCGTCGATCTCCACGTCGAACCCGCGCTCACCGGCAATCGCCCTGGCCCACAGCAACATGTCGCTGTCGGCCAGCGAGAACCAGTACCGATCGGCGAGCTTGAGCAGGACCGGGTCGTTCAGGATCCGGCCCTGGTGGTCGCACATGGCCACGTACTTGCCCTGGCCCTCCTTCATCTTGGAGAGATCCCGGGCGGTCAGATACTGCACGCAGGCCGAAGCGTCCGGACCGCGAACCTCGAGTTGGCGTTCCGCCGCGACGTCCCAGATCGCAACGCCTTCGGTCAACCGTCTGTACTCCGCCTCCGGGTCGCCGTAGCCGCCCGGAAGGCGCATCTTGTTGTATACCGACACGAGCTGGGCACCGTGCTCGACGGTCCGCTCGTGGTAGGGGCTCAGACGAATCCGAGCATTCAGACTCAGCGCTGGAAGCGGCTGAGGAACCGTTGGAAAACGCATCGGAGGCATCCTATTACCACCGGTCTGGTCGGCGCCTACCGATTGCTACGTTTTGTTACGTCCGTCTGCCGGTCACCTGTCGAGGTGTTTGAGTGCCTCCCGCCTGGTCAACCCGGACAGGCGGTCCTGGTTTGCGGCGACGAACGATCGGACCTCGTCCGGCTGCTGCCTGGCGTACTGCCGAAGCGCCCAGCCGATCGCCTTGCGGATGAAGAACTCGGTGTCCTCGGCCCGCCGCTCGGCGTAGGCGAACAGCCGATCGGCGTCGGTGTCGGCCTTGTACGACAGCTGGTGGAGGATGGCGGTCCGGGCCAGCCAGATGTTTTCGTCGTCGATCCACCGATCCATGACCTCGACCAGGGACGGGTTGGCCCGGACCAATGGCCCCACGCTCCAGGCGGCCAGGGAGTCGACCGTGTCCCACCACGACCGGGTCACGATGTAGCGCTCCAGATCGGTCAGGTTGGCCGGCCCCAGGTGGCGAATCCACTTCCGCAGCATCATGCAGGCCACGTACTGGAACTCCCGCTCCGGCTGCTCCCAGCACCGGTCGACGAAGTCGATCAGGGCCGCTGCGTCTGCGTCCCGACCGGCGGCCAAGAACGGCTTGGACGCCAATCTGGCCGCCGGTGAGGGGACGCCGAGGAAGTCGAACTGGTTCCGCATGTAGGCGGTCATCGGCTCGACCCGGTCCGGCTCGGCCATCGCCTCCAACGCCCCCCGGAGCTCGTCGACGTTCACGGCCGATCCCTCCGCTCCATGCCCGCAGCGTAGTGCCGGCCGGTCCGGCCCGCCGGGGTCACCACTAGCCTGACCCGGTGACCCCCGAGCCGACCGGCGCCGCCGTCCCGAACGCCGCCGCTCCCGGCGGGACGCTCGGCCGAACCTCGACACCGGGCTCCGGGTTCGCTCCAGATTCGCCGCCGGCCGGATTCGCCGGATGGCGGATCCTGGCGGTGGCCGTGGCGACCACCATCCTGACCGGACCCGGTCAGACGATCGGGGTCTCGGTCTTCATCGACCCGATGGTCGAGGCGCTCGGGGTGACCCGCTCGACGGTCAGCGCCGCCTACCTGGTCGGGACGCTGGTCGGGGCCTCGGCCCTGCCGGTGTTCGGGCGATTCGTCGACCGGCGGGGTGTGCGTCTGGCCCAGATGCTGGTCGGGGCTGGGTTCGCGATGGCGCTGGTCAACATGGCCGGGGTCCGCAACGCGCTGTGGCTGGCGGTCGGCTTCGCCGGGATCCGGATGCTCGGTCAGGGGGCGCTGTCGATGATCCCGTCGGTGGCGGTCGCCCTGTGGTTCGACCGGCGGCGGGGCGTGGCCCTCGGTATCTTGACCACCGTCGGCGGGGCCGGGATGGCTGCGGTCCCGCTGGTCCTCAACCTGGCGATCGAGGCGACGTCGTGGCGGGTGGCTTGGCTGTTGGCGGCGGCGGTGATCACGGTCACTGTGATCCCGCTCGGCTACTTCGGCCTGATCGACCGGCCGGAGTCGGTCGGCCAGGTCCCGGACGGTCGACATCCCGACGGCCAGGTCTTGGACGGCCGACATCCGGACGGCCAGGTCCCGGACGGCCAGGTCCCAGACGGCCAGGTCCCGGATGGTCAACAGGCCCCCGGCAGCCGTGCGGTCGAGACCGGTGCCGAGTCCTCGTCATCGGCGGCGACGCTCGCCCCGGTGCCCGCCTCGTCGCCTGCGCTGCCCCGCCAGCGATCGTTGACCAGGGGCGAAGCGGCTCGGACCCTCCAGTTCTGGATCCTGGCTGCCGTCAACACCGCGACCGGCATGCTGATCACCGGGTTGAACTTCCACCAGATCGACCTGTTGGGCGAGGCCGGCCTCGACGCCGGCCGGGCCGCCGCCATGTTCCTGCCCCAGATCGTCGGCTCGTCCGTGATGGCCATCGGGGTCGGGGTGGTGGTCGATCGGGTCGGCGTCCGGTTCGTTCCGGCGTTCGCCATGGCCCTGCTGGTCGTCGTCCACCTGCTGGCCGCCTTCGTCCAGCCCGGGCTGCTCGTCTTCGTCTACGCCGTGTCCCTTGGGGCCACCGGCGGCGCCGCCCGGGCCGCCATCGGCACCCTGCTCCCGGCCTATTTCGGCACCGATCACATCGGGTCGATCCAGGGGGTGATGACGGTCACCGGGGTTGCCGGCTCGGCCGCCGGTCCGGTCACCCTGGCGCTGGTCGAGGGATGGCTCGGGGGATATCGAGCCGCCAACCTGGTGCTTCTGGTCATCCCGATCGCCGCCCTGCTCTTCACCCTCGGCAACCGGCCCCGGCTGGCCTGACCGGGCCGCTGCCCAAGGCGGGTCGCCGCCCGGCGCACTGCCACCGGCCCCGCCGGATCGACCAACGCCGGGCCCCGCCGGATCAACCGCCGCCGGGTCGCCGGATCAACCGACGCCGGGTCGCCGGATCAACCGACGCCGGGTTGCCGGATCAACCGACGCCGGGCCGCCCGGATCAACTGCCACCGGCCCCGCCGGATCAACCGACGCCGGGTCGCCGGCTGCGATGCACCATGACCGCCACGCCGCCGAGCAACAGGATGCCGATCGCCACCGCTGCGACGCCGGCGACGACCGCGAGGCCGATCGAATCGGTCGCCTCCGAAGACTCGCCGGCGGCCTGGTCGGCATCGACCGGATTGGCGGCCTGATCCGGGCTGGTGGTCGCCGGCGGGGCGACCGTGGTCGAGGTGGTCGACGTCGTGGTGGTGGTCGGCGGCGGCGGCTCTGGCCACAGCGCGAGGACCTGCTCGGCTCGTCGCCGATTGACGGCCCCGAAGACCGGGACGTTCGAGTTCATCAGCGAGTCCCGGGTCGGTCGGATCACGTCGATCGCCTCCTCCGGTCCATAGCACCCACCGGTGACGTACCCGACCACGAAGTCCTCCTCGCCCTGCGAGAAGACGACGTCCCGCAGATCCGAATCGTCGATGGCATCCTGCCACCGCTGGTACATCGGGTCGAGGTCGCCGACCAGGTCACCCCAGATCTCCTCGGCCTCGGCTTCGGTCGCCACGCAGTTGGGGTGGCCGGTCTCGGCCGGAACGCCCTCGAACTCCGTCTCGACGTACTCGTCCCGCAGCCCGAACAGCGCGTGAGCCAGCTCGTGGGTCAGGACCTCGTGGTCGGCCTCTGAGAACGGCGGCACTGGGAGGTAGACGCTGCCGAGCCGGCGATCGGTGGCAGGACCGAGCGTCCGGTCGTCGGCCAGGGCGGCGAGGGAGGCATTGGCCCGCCACCCGGCAACTGCGCCGTTCCTGGAGATCGTGATCAGACTGACGTGGGGGCCGAGCCCGAACGCTTCGGGGTCGTACAGGTTGGTGGTGAACGTCGGGTCGTACAGCTGGCCGTCGTGGCCGGTCTCGTCTGCCAGGTACCAGAAGTTGAACCGGCCGAGGTTGTCCCGGAACGGGTCGACCGAGAATGGCCCCCAACTCAGGCCGTACACATCGCCTTCGAACCCGATCGGGGTCGGTTCGCCGTCCAGGGTCAGCAGCCGCCGGGCCTCCTCCGGCAGCGACAGCTCCGGCGGCGGGCCGAAGCCGTTGCCGACGAAGATCAGGTTGATCCGTTCCGCGTCCGGGTCGTTGTGGTCCTCGATCAGGGGGAGCGGTTCGGGGGCGACGGCCTGGAGCGTCTTGGCGATGCCTTCGGTCACGCAGGCGTCGGTCTCGCCCCGCTCGCACCCGGTCAACGTCCATCGGCCGGGCCCGGGGATGGTGAGCGTGGTCGGCCCGAAGTCCTCGCCGGCCGGCAGGGCCTCCACCCGCTGGACGATCTCGTCCGAGCCCTCCCGACGCAACAGCAGGTCGAGGTCGGTGGTCGGCGACTGGAACGACGACCGGAACGTCTCGATCGTCGTCGGCACGCCGGAGAGGACCGGTAGCGGATCGGCGGCCAGCGTCGACAGGCCCAGCACCCCGTCCCGGACCCGGTCCACGGTGAAGCTGGCCCGAGGTTCACCGAAGGTCAACCCGAGCACCTCGACGTCGAAGGTCCCGACCTCGTAGCCGCTCGGCAGGTCGGGGCAGACCAGCTCCTCGCCCTCGAGCACGCACCGGGCGCTCGACTGGCCGAACTCGCCGGTGACCTTGGCGTACAGCGTGTTGTATGGGGCCAGCACGTCCGCCCCGATCACCGGGAACCGGCAGGTGGTGAGCTGCTCGGCCGCCAGTGTGCCGGGGCTGCAGGACCCCTGGCCCACCTCGGACGGCTCGTCGAGCAGCTCACCATCCGGGAGGGTCGGAACGACCGGGGCCGACTGGCTGCCGCTCCGGTCTGGGCCGGCGGTACCGGTCGGGGGTCCGTGACCGGCCGCCGGCCCGGCGATTGCCAGGAGCAGCAACCCGGCAACGATCACCGCCGGTGTCCGCCCGGTGTGGCGCCGTCCCGGTCGAGGTCTGACGCCCCGCCATAGCCTTCCCCGCATCATGGCCAAGATACGAGCCCCTGCGGCCTGGTGGACGTCGCCCCTGGGCCCGCAGGCAACGGTGGGTCAGAATGGGCCCATGTGTCGAAACATCACGATCCTCCGGGGCCTCGAACCGGCAGCAACGGCCGCCGAGATCGAGGCCGGTGCCCGCCAGTACGTTCGCAAGATCAGCGGGATCCGTCAGCCCTCGGCCGCCACCGAGGAAGCATTCGAGCGGGCGGTCGTGGTGATCGCCGATGCCACGGCCGAACTGCTCCGGGACCTGCCGCCCCGCAAACAGCCGCCGACAACCGTACCGCCGATGCGCCGCCACGGCGGTCGGCCCTGAGCGTCGAACGACGCCGACGTGCCGCCGCTGCAGGCGGCCTCGAGCGCCGAGCGCCGAGCGCTGCCATGGCGGTCGGCCGGCCTGGCCGTGACGTTCGACCGGTGCGGCCCGGCCCGGTCGTGACCGCCCGGTAACTACCGACCGGTAGGCTGAAGTTCAGGTTGCTCCGTTCTACCCGAATCGAGGGCCAGGAAACGGAGACCGTCATGGCAACAGAGGAATCCTTCGCAGCGCTCGGGCTGCCGGACCCGCTGGTGGATGCACTGGCCAGGCGCCGGTTGACCTCCCCGTTCGAGATCCAACGCCTGGCCATCCCAGACGCCATGGCCGGTCGAGATCTGCTCGGCCGGGCCCCAACCGGCTCCGGCAAGACGTTGGCGTTCGGCCTGCCGATGTTGGCCAGGGTCGAGGCCGGGGGCCGTCGCCGCCCCCGCGGCCTGATCCTGTCGCCCACCAGGGAGTTGGCCGAGCAGATCACCCGGGAGCTCGAGCCGCTTGCCGCCGCCGTCGATCGTTCGGTGTTGGCCGTCTATGGCGGGACCGGCCTGACCCCGCAGATCAAACGGCTCCGGGCCGGCGTGGACGTCCTGGTTGCCTGTCCCGGTCGGCTCCTGGACCTGATCGATCAGGGTGCGGTGTCGCTGGATGCGGTGGAGATCGCCGTGGTCGACGAGGCGGATCGGATGGCAGACATGGGCTTCCTGCCCGATGTCCGGAAGCTCCTCGACCAGACGGCTGCCGATCGCCAGACCGTGCTGTTCTCGGCCACCCTGGACGACGACGTCCAGGTCTTGATCGACACCTACCAGCAGGACCCGGTCGTCCACCAGGTCGGTGAGGTCGAACCGGACCTCAGCCTGGTCGATCACCGGTTCATCAAGATCAAGAAGGCGGATCGGATCTGGCTGGCCGCCGACCTGATCGCAGATGCCGGCCCGACCGTCGTGTTCGTCCGGACCCGCCACGGCGTCGACCGGGTGGCCCGCCAGTTGAAGGCCGAGGGGGTGTCTGCCGGCAACATCCACGGCGGCCGGACCCAGGCCCAGCGGGACCGAGCCCTCCAGGTCTTCACCGACGGCAAGGTCCAGGCCCTGGTCGCCACCGACGTGGCGGCCCGGGGGATCCACGTCGACGGCGTGGCCTGCGTTATCCACTACGACCCGCCGGCGGAGTTGAAGGACTACGTCCACCGTTCCGGTCGGACCGCTCGGGCCGGTGCCGGCGGCACCGTGGTGTCGTTCCTCGACGGCGGCCAGGTCGGCGAGTCGGCCAAGATGCGCAAGAAGCTGGGGATCGAGGCCGAGGTGGAGTCGCCGCCGGCCCGCAAGCCGCGCTCGTCCCGCCCCGACCCGATCGAGGATCGCCGATCCGGCCCGAAGCGGGGGGCCAAGATCGGCTCGAAGCACGGTCAGAAGAATGGTCAGAAGGACGGCCAGAAGCCGACTGCTCGTTCGAAGAACGGGACCACGCCGACCGACGAACGCAAACAACGTCCCAAGCGAGCTGCAGGGGCCAAGACAGGTGCCAAAAGAGATGTGGGCGCCCGCAACGGCGCCGGCGGTGCCCGCACGGCCACGACGGACCGCCGCGCAACCGGGGAACGCGGGGCAACCGGGGACCGCAAGGCCACGGGGGAACGCAAGGCATCCAGGGACCGCCGCGCAACCGGGGAACGCGGGGCAACCGGGGACCGCAAGGCCACGGGGGCGGGCCGGGCTGCTGCTGAGCACAAGGCGGGCGGCTCGTCCCGGGCTGCCAGCACCGGCACCCGGACCTCGCCGAAACGGGGCGGCCGGTCCGGTTCGACCAGGCGGACATCGGGCGCGACCAATGACGGGAACGCCAGGGCGACCGGCCCGAGGCCCGATGGCGGCCGGGGCCCGGGGAAGGCCAGGGCGAAGTCCAAGCCGAAGTCCAAAGGCGGGCCGAAGTCGAAGCCGATGCCGAAATCCAAGAGCGGGCCAACGTCGACGCCGAAGTCGAAGGGCGGCCCCAAGCCGAAGTCGAAGCGGTCCGGTCGGCCTCGTCCACCCAACCGCAAGGGCGGCGCCAAGGCGTCTCGGAGCCGGTGACGTCTATGGTTGACCGATGGCAAACGATCCCGTCGGTCGGCCGGACAATCTGCTTGTCATCCTGCTCGACTCGCTGAATCGGCACCATCTCGGGTGCTATGGCGGGACCGAGTTC
>JBCCFN010000149.1:0-12655 GCA_039029715.1 Actinomycetota bacterium
CCACGGTCTCGTCGGCCAGAACGGGGCCGGCAAGTCGTCGCTCATGAAAATGGTGTGCGGGGTCTACCGGGCCGATGGCGGCCACGTCGAGGTCGACGGCGAGCAGCTGGTGTTCGGGTCGCCCCGGGCCGCCGGCGAGAAGCGGGTCACCCTGGTCGCCCAGGAGCTCTCGCTCGTCCCCGCCCTCACCGTCGCCGAGAACATCCTGCTCGGCCACCAGCCGGCGACCTTCGGCCTGGTCAGCGGGCGGCGCCGCCGGGAGGCCGCGGTCGAGCTGATCGAGTCCTACGGATTCAACCTTGACCCGGACGCCGTCGTCGCCGAGCTGCCCCCGTCGGCCCAGCAACGGGTCGAGATCCTGCGGGCCCTGGCCCAGGACGCCCGGCTGATCGTGCTCGACGAGCCGACGTCGTCGATGTCGATCGACGACTCGACCCGGCTCTACGAGATCATCCGGCAGCTGGCCACCGAGGGCACCTCGGTGGTCCTGGTCTCCCACTTCCTCGACGAGGTGCTCGAGGTCTGCGACGTGGTGACCGTCATGCGGGACGGCGAGGTCGTGGCGAACGCGGTACCGGCCGGCGAGCTGACCGCACCCCGGATCGTGGCCCACATGATCGGGGAGGAGGTCACCGGTGAGCGGGCGGTACCGACGCCGGTCGACCGGACCGGGACCCCTCGGCTCAAGGTGTCCGGGCTCACCGGGCCGAAGTTCCGCGACGTCGACCTGGAGGTCCATCCCGGCGAGATCGTGGCCCTGGTCGGTCTGGTGGGGGCGGGACGAACCGAGGTGCTCCGTGGCATCTTCGGCGCCGACCGCCCGACGGCCGGATCGGTGGAGGTCGACGGGCGACCGGCCGGCATCCGCAGGCCGAGCGACGCGGTGGCGGCCGGGATCGCCCTGCTGACCGAGTCCCGCAAACACGACGGCATCTTCCCGGTGCTGTCGACGACCACCAACATCGCCATGGCCCAGCCCGCAAGCTACACCACGGTCGGCTGGATCGACCGGCGGCGCCAACAGCGGGCGGCGGACCGGGTGGCGAAGCAGGTCAACGTCCAGGCCGCAAGCCTCGAAGCGGCGGTGACGGCGTTGTCCGGCGGCAACCAGCAAAAGGCGCTGCTCGCCCGGTGGCTGATCGAGCCACCGACGTTGTTTCTGATCGACGAACCGACCCGAGGCGTGGACGTCGTCTCGATCGGGCAGATCCACTCGCTGATCCGTCAGCTGGTGGCGGAAGGAATGAGTGTTGTGATGGTCACCTCGGAGTTCGAGGAGGCGCTGGAGCTTGCCCATCGGATCTACGTCATGCGGGACGGCCGTGTCGTCGACCACGTTCACGCCGACGACGCAGACAAGCCACGGCTGCTGGCCGCATCGTTCGGCACGCAGGCCGAGTCCGAGGCGGTCCGATGACGGCCGTGACGTCAGGCCGATCGCTCGACGGGCTGATCGGACCGAGGATCCGGGGACTGCTGACCCGGTACGGCATCCTGATCGCCTTCATCATCCTCATCATCGGGGTCGGGATCGGGAACGAGCGATTCCTGACGACCAGGAACTGGTCGAACCTGCTCGACCAGGCGGTCCCGCTGGCCCTGATCGCCTGCGGGGTCACCGTATGTGTGATCGCCGGCATCTTCGACCTGTCGACCGGGTCGATGCTTGCGGTCTCGGCCATCGTGGCGGCCGAGGTGGCCCAGACCAGTCCATGGGCCGGCGTGGTCGTCGGGGTCCTCGTCGGCGGACTGCTCGGGCTGGTCAACGCCGGCATCATGGCCGCCACCGGGGTCAACTCGTTCATCGGGACCCTGTCGACCGCCTTCGTGTTCCGCGGGGTGGCGTTCATGGTCACCGGCGGCGCCCTGGTCCAGATCGGCGACGAGACGTTCCGGACGATCGGGGTCGAGAAGTTCCTCGGCCTCAAGTGGTCGGTCTGGCTGTTCTTCCTGGTCGCCATCGCCCTCGGAGTGACGCTGTCCCGAACCACGGTCGGCCGGGCCGTGTACGCCATCGGCGGGAACATCGAAGCGGCCCGCCTGGTCGGCATCCGGGTCGGTCGGATCCAGGCCGGGGCCTACGTGATCTCCGGGCTGTGCGCAGGACTGGCCGGGGTGGTGACCGCAAGCAAGATCGGCAGCGCCTCGACGGAGCTCGGCATCGGGATCGAGCTCCGGGCGATCACGGCCGCCATCGTCGGCGGCACCTCGATCTTCGGTGGCGAGGGGGCGATCTGGCGAGCCGTCGTCGGCGTGATGTTCCTCCAGTCGATCGGCAACGCCTTCATCCTGCTGGGGATCGACTCCCAATACGAGACGTTCGCCCAGGGCCTGCTCATCCTGGGAGCGGTGTCGCTCGACCAGCTGGCCCGCCGGAGCAAGTGACGGGGCAAGTGCAACAGCAAGTGACGGAAGGATCACCGATGACCGAGACGATCACGACCGAAGACACCCGACTCCGGGAACGCTGGACCACCCTGGCCGCCCGGGCGGCGGCCGCCGGGGCCGATGCGCTGGTCATCAGTGCCGCCGCCGATCTCGCCTACCTGACCGACTATGCAGACATGGGCTTGGAACGGCTGACCGCCGTGGTCGGGGCCGTCGGAGACGCCCGGCCAACGCTCCTGGTCCCGGGGTTGGAACTGGCCCGGATCCCCGACCGGCCGGACGTGTTCACCGCCGTCGGGTGGAGCGACGACACCACCCCGACCGCGGTGATGACCCAGCTGATCGGGGAGGCCGAGACGATCGTCGTCTCCGACGAGTTGTGGGCGTCGCACGTCATCGATCTCGGCCACCGGCTCCCGGCGGCCACGCTGGTCACGGTGACCGATGCGCTGTCCGGGGTCCGGTCGGTCAAGACACCGGACGAGCGGGATGCGCTGGCCCACGCCGGCTCCCTCGCCGACCAGGTCATGGTCGAGATCCAGGCCGGACGGCTGCCGCTGGTCGGCCGGACCGAGGCCGAGGTGGCGGACGACATCGGCACCCGGCTCCTCGACGTCGGCCACGACCAAGTCCAGTTCGTCATCGTCGGGAGCGGGCCGAACTCGGCGAGCCCCCACCATCATCCCGGCGACCGGGTCATCGGACGGGACGAGCTCGTCCTGTTCGACTTCGGTGGCACGGCCAACGGGTTCAACAGCGACACGACCCGGTGCGTCTACACCGGACCGATCCCGGTTGAGGTCCAACGGGCCTGGGACACGCTCCGGCAGGCCCAGCAGGCCGCGGTCGACGCCGCCCGGGTCGGTGCACCGCTGTGTGAGGTCGACGCGGCGGCGAGGACGATCCTGGCCGACGCCGGGTACGGCGAGTACTTCATCCACCGAACCGGGCACGGGATCGGCCTCGAGGTCCACGAACACCCCTACGTCACCGAACGCAACACCAGCCCGATCGAGGTCGGCAACGCGTTCAGCATCGAGCCGGGCATCTACCTCCCCGGCCGGTGGGGGATGCGACTCGAGGACATAGTGGTGATCGAGGACGACGGCCGCGCCCGTCGATGCAACGAGAGTGACCGGGCGCTGATCTCGGTCCCGGGCTGACCGCTCAGCTGGTCTCGCCGAGGATCAGGCTGGGCGGAAGGGCGATGTCGACCGGGTCACTCCGGAGCCCGCCAAGCCGTTGCTGGAGCACCCGAACCGCTTCGTCGACCAACTCCTCGATCGGCAGTCTGACCGTTGTCAGCGCCGGCCGCATCAGCGACACCCACGGCATCGCCCCGTAGCCGACGATGAGCGGTCGCTCCTCCCCCAGCTCGACCGGCAGCGCGGCATTGATGGCCGCGGCGACCACGTCGGAGCCGCACACGTAGGCGTCCGGCGGGTCGTCACCGGCAAGCAACCGCTGCAGTTCGCTGTTCGCGAAGTGGGCGCTGGCCGGGCCGAGGCGGAGTGCGGCCTGCTGGGTCTCCAGCTCCGCGGTCGCCGCCGCATACCCATCGAGCTGCTCGGCCCCGATCACCGACGCCGTGCCCTCGCCGATGTAGGCCAGTCGCCTGGCCCCCTCCTTCACCAGGAACCGGACCGCCTGCCGGATGCCGGCGGCGTGGTCAACCCGGACGCTGTCGTGGTGCAGTTCACCGTGGCCGCAGTCGAGGGCCAGGATCGGAATCTCGGCCCCGTCGGATGCCGGGAGGTCGACGGTTGGTCTACCCCGGACCAGGATCAGCCCGTCTACCCGCTGAGCGATGAGCCGGTCGACCACCGCCCCGAACGGCTCGTGGCCGGTGGTACCGAGGAACAGTGACAGCTCGGCCTCGGCCAGCCGTCGACTGAGCCGGTCGATGATGGCGGACGAGGCCGGATGGGCATCGACCGAGATCACCAACCCGATGGTCCCGGACCGCTGCCGCCGCAGTGACTGGGCCACCCGGTCTGGCCGGTACCCGAGCCGCTCGATGACCGTGCGGACCCGTTCGGCGGTCTCGGGCGCCACCGAGTTCCCGCCGGCCAGGACCCGGGAAACGGTCGCCGGCGAGACCTGGGCCCCGGCCGCAACGTCGTAGATCGTTATGCCCACGGTGGGCTACTGGTGTGATCGATGGGCACGACGCTAGCGAGCGTCTGGGCCGGTTGTGACATCCCCGGGCCCGCTCCGGAGCCGCAGCCGGACCCGGTCGGCCAATCGGGTGGTCGCCATGTCGGCCTCGGGGATGATCCCGGCGAAGAATTGGTAGCTGTGGGGCATCTCCGCTGCGATCTCCATCTCCACCTCGACCCCGGCGGCCCGGGCCTTGCGGGTGAAGCGAATGGCGTCGTCGACCAGGACGTCGTACTCCGCGGCCTGGATGTAGATCGGTCCGAGTCCGGCGAGATCACCGTGGTACGGCGAGGCGATCGGGTCCTCCGGCGAGACGTCCGGGCCGAGATAGGCATCGGCGTGGAACTGGAGGGGGGCGGCGCCGAGCACCGCATCGTTGGCTGCGTTGTCCCGAAGCGAGTGGTTGGTCAAGGTCAGATCCAGCCACGGGCAGACCAGCGCGGTCAGGACCGGCCCGGGCCCGCCACGAGATCGCAGCCGCTTGAGCAGACCGACCGCCAGGGCGGCACCGGCCGAGTCACCGAGCAGGACCACGGCCCGGTCCGGCTCCTCGGCCACGATCGCAGCCAGGCAGGCATCGACCTCATCCAGCGCGGTCGGGTAGGTCGCCTCCGGTGCGGTGGTGTAGTCCGGCACCAGCACCTCGCACCCGAGTTCCATCGCCAGGTGGCCGGCCGGGGCGTCGTAGCTCTCGGCCCGCATCACGGTGAAGGCGCCGCCATGGATCCACAGCACAACCGGATCGTCACGAAGCTCGCCGCCCGGGCGAGCGGCGACCACGTCCAGGTCGGCCAGGCGACGGATCGATGTCACCGCCCCCGGCCGCCGGGGGTGTTCTCGACTGGCCGCAGCCACACCGGCCCGTTCCTCCTCCAGGTCGAACGTCTCCGGGCGCGACTCCCGGAACGACCGCCACAACTCGTCTGCCTCAGCGGACAATCAGGCCTCCTCAGGCTCGATCGGACAGTCGTTGCTGGACGGCGGCGCTGGCCGTCACGGCAACGATGGTGACCACGAACGGGATCATCAGGATGAACGGTCTCGGCAACAGGTCGATCGACCGGATCTGGGTGACGACCCCGATGGCGGCGGCCGCGCCGAAGAACAGGGCCGAGAACGCCGTCCCGAACGGCCGGGTCAGGCCGAGCAGGACCGCGGCAAGGGCGATGTAGCCCCGACCGGCCGTCATCCCCTCGGAGAACCCGGACAGGCCGCCGAGGGCCAGGTCGACCCCGGCCAGCGACGCCCCGATCGAGGCCAGCAGCATGGCCTGCAACCGGACCCGCCCCTCGGCCACGCCGGCGGCCTGGGCCCCATAGGAGTAAGAGCCGACTGCGGTCAGCCGCAGCCCGAAGGCGGTCCGCCGCAGGATCACCCAGGCGACGACGGTGATGACCGGGGTCAGCCAGCCGAGGATCGACAGTTCGGTGACGAAGGCCGCCAGCCCCGAGTCTGCGCCCCGGACCGGCCGGGGCAACCCGACCGGCGAGTCGAGCCGACCCCGCTGGTCGAAGATGGCGTCGAGCAGGAACGCGGTACCGCCGAGACACAGCGTCGTGAGCCCGAGCCCGGCGATCACCGCGTCGGCCCGCAGGTACTCCATCAACGCCCAGTAGATGACCGAGAGCAGGGCCGAGGCCACCAGGGCGACCGCGACCGCGAGCGCAACCGACGAGGTCTCGGCGGCCACGGCAACCGCGGCGAAGGCGCTGGCCAGCATCAGGCCCTCGATCCCGAGGTGGAAGATCCCGGCCCGGACCGCAAACAACGCACCGACCGCAGCAAGGGCCAGCGGGGTCGCCGAGCGGAGCGACGACGCGACGAACTCCTCCATCAGCCCGTCCCCCCTGCGGGCTCGGCCGGCACTGTATCCCCGGTGGGGTCCCCGCTCCGGCGGGACCGGATCACAACAGCCAGCTGGGCCGTGATCAGGAGCGCCACCATCCCCTCCAGGATTCGCAACCCGGACGGTGGCAGGTCGGACACGATCGGGAGGAACAGCACCGCGGCCTGCAGGGCCCCGAAGAACAACCCGATCCCAACCGTGCCGAAGATCGACAGCGACGCCACCACCGCGACCAGTAACGCCGTGAACCCCAGCGTCGGGGTGGCGCCGGTGACCACCCGGCCGGCGGGCCCGAACACCTCGGTCGCCCCGGCGAGGCCGGCCAGGCCGCCAGCGACCAGGTAGGAGCTGAAGCGGATCCGGGTGACGGGGAGTCCCTGCCAGCCGGCGGCGGTCGGGTTGGCACCGACCATGGTCGTCCCAAGGCCGAGCGGGGTCCGCTCGAGCAGCAGCCACACCCCGACCACGACCGCGGCGGTCACCAGGACCAGTGTCAACGAGATCTGGCCCGACCCCTGGAGCCGGAGCGCCGGGTCGAGCCGGGCCGTCGACGCCGCATCACCGCTGGTCAACGGGTCGGTCAACGAGCTCGAGGTGAGCCACTGGACGAAGTTGAGGGCCACGAAGTTGAGCATCAGCGTGGTGATGACCTCGTCGGCCCCGAGGGTGAGCTTCAGCGCACCGGCGATGCCGGACCACAGCGCACCGGCCACTACCGCCAGGATCACGGCGGCGATGAACGCCCAGGGGTTCGGGAGGTCCCACCGCAGCCCGACCCACACCGCCGCGCACTGCCCGATGAGGAATTGGCCCTGGCCTCCGATGTTGAACTCGCCGGCCCGGAGGCTGACCGCCACCCCAACACCGATCAGGATCAGCGGGATCGACCAGCGGATGGTGTTCGCCGCTGCACCGTTGCCGGTGACCGACCCCTGGACGGCGCCGTCGACCACACCGACCACGTCGAACCCGGCGACGGCGAAGATCGCAGCGGCGAGGCCGAACGCCAGCAGTACCGGGACCGCCTGCCAGCCGAGCGTCACCAGCCGGTCCCTCATCCCTCGGCCCCGATCATGTCCCGGCCGATGCCGGCTCGGTCGAATGGCCGGTGGTGGGTGGCGACGATCCGACCGGAACGCATCACCGCGATGTGGTGGCAGCGCTCGATCAGCTCGTCGAGATCCGAGGAGACGACCAGCACCGGAGCCGCCCGGCCCGCCAGGTCGGCCAGGGCGTCCCAGACCATCGCCATACCACCGATGTCCAGCCCCCTGGTCGGCTGGGCGGCAACCATGACCTCGGCCCCGTCGAGCTCCCGGGCCAGGATCAGGCGCTGGAGGTTGCCGCCGGACAGCGAGCCGGCCGCCTGGTCGAGCGACTGGAACGCCACAGACGTCGTGGCCAGCCGATCACCGGCCGACCGTCGCAACGCCTGGGGTGAAAGCAGCGGCAGGGACGGCCAGCGGCGATGCCGCCCGCCGTCCCAAGCGCTCAGGTTCATCCAGAGGCTGAGCTCCTCGGCCGCCCCCTCGTCGAACCGGTCGAACGGCACCGACCGGAGACCCCGGCGACGGCGGTGACCGACGTCAAGGCCGGTCCAATCGTCCTCGCCGAACCGGATCCGCCCGGTGGTCACCCCGAGCAGTCCGACGATGGCCTCGACCAGCGTCCGTTGCCCGTTGCCCTCCACCCCGGCCACCCCGGTGATCGACCCGGGATCGAGGGTCAGGTCGACCTCCTCGATGGCCCGATCGCCCCGGGCCGGGCCAGCCCCGACTCCGTCGAGTATCAGCGCCGGGCCGGTGTCGGCGCCGGCGCCCACGGTCGGTTGGCCGGCGGTTGGGACGGCGGTGCCGACGATGTGGTTCGCAAGCTCGGTGTCGTCGACCGAGTCGATCGGCGCGCCGTCCAGGATCAGTCGACCGTCGCGCAGCACGGTCACCGTGCCTGCGATCCGGCGAACCTCGGACAGCTTGTGGAGGACGACGATGATGGTCGTCCCGGACTCCCGGATCCTGCGGAGTCGGTCGAACAGGGCGTCGACCCGCTGCGGGGGCAGGACCGCCGTCGGCTCGTCGAGAACCAGGACCCCACCGGGGCCGGGGTCGGTGGCTGCGATCTCGACCGACTGGCGGAGTTCGACCGAGAGGTCACGGACCCGCCGGGAGACGTCGACCTCGAGGCCACGCTCGGCCAGCCGGGTCGACCATCGGGCCTGCACCGCCGCCCGCCGATAGGGCACCCAACGCCGGGCGGGCCGGTTCATCTCCAGGGTCTCGGCCACGGTCAGCTCCGGGATCAAGGCCGAGTGCTGATGCACCATCTCGACCCCGGCGGCCAGGGCCTGGGCCCGATCGGCATCGGCCAGGTCGACCCCGTTGGCCCGGACCGTCCCCGACCGTCTGGTCTGCAGGCCGGCGATCACCCGGGCCAGGGTGGTCTTGCCGGCGCCGTTCTGGCCGACGATGACGTGGATCTCCCCCGGGGAAAAGGAGACCGACACATCATCGACGGCGGTGAACGAACCGAACCGGACCGTGACGCCCGCACACGCCACTGCGGCATCACGATCCCGGTCCGGCTTGGTCATCGAGGTATCGACCATCGGGCCAGCCTGGCAGGCCGGAACCCGATCAGCGCTCCTCGCTGACCTGCTCGATGGTCAGCTCGCCCGCGACCAGCTGCTCAACGAGCCCGTTCAGTTCCGGGGCGACCGCAGTGGCCCGGTCGCTGCGATCGCCGGATGCTCCGGCCAGGAACGCTTCCGGGATCTCGAACGACACCTCGCCGGACTCCGGCCCGGCCAGCCGGTACCGACCGGCCTCGCCGGCAAGCACGTCCTCGATCTCGGTCTGGATGGTGAGTGCCCATTCGAGCTCGACGATGAGGGCCACGTTGTTCGGCCCCAGCTCGCTGAGGTCCGAGGAGACGATGACCATGCCGTCGTTCTCGACCGCCGCTTCCACCACGCCGAGGTCTCCGGCGGCGGCGCCGGTGAGCACCACGTCTGCCCCGTCTGCGTAGAGCCCGGACGCCAAATCCCGGGCGCCGGCCGGATCCTCGAATCCGTCTGCGAACGTCGCCGTGGTCTCGATGTCCGGGTTGATCGACTGGGCGCCGTCGGTGAAGGCATTGAAATCGGCCCAGGCGAACGGCAGCGGAGCGCCGCCGACGTAGCCGAGCTGGTTGGTGTCTGTCAGGTTGGCGGCGTAGACGCCGGCCAGGAACGCACCCTTGAAGAACTGGTAGTCGACCACATTGACGTTCGGCTGCTCGGACGGCGCGGCGACCACGCTGATGAACGAGGTGTCCGGGTAGTCCGGGGCCACGACCTCGAGCAGGGCGCCGAGATCGAAGAACGTCGTGATGATGATGTCTGGTCCGGAGTCGGCCAGGTTCCGGAGCTGGGTCTCGAACGCCGCCGGGTCCAGCGCCTCGACCACCTGGGTCTCGTGACCGTTTGCCGCGGCCGATGCCTCCAGGCCGGCGATCATCCCGTCGACCGGGCCCTGGTCGCCGGCGGCCTGGTTGCTCATGAAGGCGACGAGCAGCGGCTCGGATGCCGGTTCCGATGCCGATGCGTCGCCATCCGCATCGTCGGCCGGCGCAGCCTCCTCCTCATCGGCGGTGGTCTCCTCCTCGGCGGCGGCACTGGCCGATGCCGATGCCGAACCGTCCTCCTCGGTGGTGTCGTCGTCATCTCCGCACGCCGCCGCGATCAACGCCAGCGCCACGAGCAGCGCGGTCACCAGCGACCAACGATTCCTACGCCTCATACCGGTCCTCCCACTTCGTCTGAGGTGGCTAGTGAAATCGATTTCGGAGCAGAATGCAATAGGTTTAGGCTCTTGCAAGTTGATCCATGAAATCGATCGCAACCAGTAGACCGGTAGACGACCGTTGACTTCCCGGCTGGCTGCAGTAGCTTTCCAGCCGGGTGCTCCAGACAGCCCGGAGGTGGCCAGATGACCGAACCGGACCCGATCGACGCCTTCGACGGCAAGACGATCAGCTACACCTACGACAACGGCTGGTCCTTCACCAACACCTTCGACGGCCATACCCGGATCTCTGTCGTGCCCCGGCGGGGAGAGTTACGAGAACAGGTTGCCATGGTCGAGCTGCGGCCGGGGCTGTACTTCGCCTCCTGGATCGACGGCGAGATGGGCCTGCTGGCACAGATCATCGACGTCGAGCAGGGCAAGGTGCTGGCCGCCATCCCGAACGGCGACCAGCCGGACACCTCGATCATCGCCGGCGACCTGACCTTCGACGACTGATCGGCCGATCGCCCTAGGCCCGGGCCAGGGCCGCGGCAAGGTGATCGGCGAAGCTGCGACCCCTGGCGTCCCGGCGGACCGGGGCGACAGCTGTCCGGCCCGGTGGGACCGCCACGGATGGGGTCGGTCGGGGCCGGCGGGCCGCCGAGTCCGTCAGGTCGATCATGGTGCTGCGGCCGTCGGCGGCAGCGGCGCCGACCATGCCATAGGCCCCGTCGAATCGGGGAACCGTTCCGGCCTCGGGTGCGGTGGGGAGCAGGACCTCGACCGCCAGACAGAGGGCGGTGAAGCGCTCGGCCGAGCCGCCCGGACCGGCGTCGGGGTGCAGCAGTTTGGCTCGGGCCCGGAAGGCCCGGCGAATCTCGTCTCTGGTTGCCAGCGGGTCCACCCCGAGGGTGGCCGCAGCGGTTCGTCCATCCATGGACCCGTCCTCCGTGACGGTGATGTCATCCCCGACCCATCCCGGGTCGCGGTCATTCCTTGCAGCGGCGATCCTTCGCCACCCTGATTCTCGGCGCGTTCCAACCCGGACTTCAGCCCAATCGACGATCGAAGTGCTGATAGTCCTTCAGGCTCACGAAGTCGCCACCCCAGCGCCAGCCGGCATCGGCGAACGCCCGGGTGACCACATCCCCCGGCCGGATCATGGCCGGGTGATGCGCGGTCCGGTCCACCCAGGGCCCACCGGTGGGCGGGAGCACGGTCGAGCCTCGGACATAGGGGTTGCTGATCGGGTTGATGTCGATGGCGGTGCCGAAGGCGTGCCGGGACCACGACGTCCCGCCGGTCACGGCCCGGCAGTTGTAGCCGCTGGTGTTGTCGGCCGCCATCGATGCGTCGTCGTCGGCCCCGAACTGGTCGACGGGCCGGATCGAGGTGATCGGGTAGCGGGCGGCGTAGAGCCGGTCGAAGATCGTGACGACCTCGTCGACCACGTCCCGGTGCACGATCAGCGTTCCCCTGGCGTGCCCGCCAGCGGCGTCGACATGGTCGACGGTGACGGCCCGAAGCGCCGTCGGCCCGACCGGACAGCCGACCCGCCACGACGCCCCCAGGTCGGAGGCGGACACCGATGCAACCTCGGACCGGAACGCCGGCAGCGCCATCGACTCGGTTCCGGTCCGCCGCCGGAGCTCGGCCGATTCGGAGAACAGCAGCACCAGGTCGTGCCTTGGCAGACCGGCAGCCAGCTGGGCCCGCCAGTAGGCGGTACCGTCGGCATCGCCGTCCCGACCGAGGACGTGCCGGTAGACCCGATCGATGAAGGCCGCATCTCCGCCGGTCCCGAACCGTTGCTCGAACTCCCGACCGACCAGGAAGCTGTGGGCCACCGTGACCAGCGGGACCCCCTCGATCCGGCGGGTGACCCAATACCGGTAGCCGCCTGGGTCGGGATCCCGGCCGAGGGCCGACCGGTACAGCCGCAGGATCTCTCCCTCCTCCGGTCGCACCGGTTCCGGCACGCTCGCGCCGCCCCGACCGGCCAGCACCAGAGACCAGGTCAGCCCGAAGACGACAAGCGCAAGGGCGGCGAGGCGGGCGTGACCCGGCGGCGGGACGGACACCGCGTCACCCTAGCGGTCGCGCCGGGGCAGGCTTGTCAGCGTGCCGCCGGAACCGCTACGGATCCTGTTGGGCCTCGACGAAGGCGGTCGTGTACTGCTCGTAGAGGCCGAGGATCTCGGGGGTCACATCGCCGGGCGTACCGAACATCGTCTCGGCGTCGTCCATGTCGTTGTCGACGACGAACTCGACGAACGGGCCGAACGACTGGTCGGACCAGGCCATACCGAATGCGTCGAAGTTGTCGATGATGCCGACCACCCCGTTCTCGGTGACCTCAACCAGGAAGGTGCCGGGCACGGGCTCGACGCCCCGGGCATCGGACCAGGCATTGCGGGCGGTTGCCGTGCACTGGGCGATCAGTTCGCTGTCGGTCGCCGTGCAGGCCTCGAAGTCCCAGCGCCAGCCGACGACGGCG
>JBCCFN010000150.1:0-12560 GCA_039029715.1 Actinomycetota bacterium
CAGAAGGTCTACCGGGACCAGGGTGTGTCGATCCACGACACGCACATCGAGCTGATCGTCCGGCAGATGACCCGCCGGGTCGCCATCCAGGAGCCGGGGGACTCTGACTTCCTCCCCGGTGAGCGGTGCGACCAGTGGCAGTTCGCTGACGTCAACAAGCGTCTGGTGACCGAGGGTCAGCGTCCGGCCGAGGGTCGGCCTGAGATCATGGGTATCACCAAGGCCTCGCTGGCCACCGACTCGTGGCTGTCCGCGGCATCGTTCCAGGAGACCACCCGGGTCCTGACCGAGGCCGCCATCGAGGGTAAGTCGGACGGCATGATCGGTCTGAAGGAGAACATCATCATCGGCAAGCTGATCCCGGCCGGTACCGGCCTGGTCCGGCACCGGGACGTGGCAACCCACGCACCGGACTACCAGCCGATGTCGTTCTACTCGTCCGAAGGTGAGGAGCAGGACCCGGCCAAGTGGCTGGCCTCGATCGGGGCCGAACAGGCCGCCGAGGTCACCCCGCTTCCGACAGTCCCCGCCCCTGACGAAATCGGCTAGCTTTCGCACGGCGAGTTCCGGGCCGTAGGCCCGGAACTCGAGCGGCCCGAAGGGGCGCTCCCCACGGTCCCTGCCCCTGACGAGATCGGCTGATCGACCTTCGGTCGGTCAGCGCGGGTTTCGGCGCTGCCGAAACCCGGGATAGCTGCGCTACGGCGTCGGCGGTGTGAGGTTGGCGGTGGCCAGCCACTGCCGCGGGCCCTTGCAGCACCAGTCACCGCCGTTGGTGACCAGGACCGCATCGTGGCCGGAGTCGTAGAAGTTGGGGAACACCTCGGCCTTGTTGCCCTGACCGATCGACGGCTGGGGTACCGGGACCCTGGTCCAGCGGGTCGCCGCATCGTGGTTGATCCACAGTTGGTGGGCTGACAGTGAATTCGGGTCCTGTCCGCTGGTGGCCTGGACGACGAACAGGTCGAGGTCGCCGTCACCGTCGATGTCCGGCGTCACCACCTCCCACCCGTTGGTCAGCGGGAAGGTGGCATCGACAACGTCCACGCTGCCGCTCCGGTTGAGCCGGATCTCCAGCGCCGTCTCCCGAGCCAGGATCAGATCGACCCAGCCATCGTCGTCGAGGTCGGCGGTGGCGACGCCCTGGACATCGCCACCAACGATGTTGTGGGGATAGACGGTGAACTGCTGGCCCCCGTTGTTCTCGTAGAACAGGAATCCCGTGGCCTGGCAGCCGATCAGTTCGACGAAGCCGTCGTTGTTGAAATCGGCCGAGGTGGCGCAGGTCGAGTTACCCCTCGCCGTGCCGACGCCGACATCGGCGATCTCGAAGCCGCCCCAGGTCCCGTTCGGCTTGGGTCCCAGGTTACGGAGCAGCCGGTTCTGGGCACCGTTCGGCGAGCCGGAGGCAGTCACCCAGAGATCTCGATACCCGTCGTTGTCGAAGTCGAGCGAGATGGCAGAACGGGAGCGGTCGTTGGTCTTCGGCCCGGTCAGCCAGTCCTTGCGTTCGAACTGTCCGTTGTTCTTCTGCAGGTACAGCCGATCCCGCTTGAGGCAGTTCCCCTGGCACGCCCCCTGGGGAGCGAACAGGTCGATGTCACCATCGGCATCGAAGTCATCGGCAACACAACCGTGATTGTCATGGATGATCCAGGCGTCGTCGACCTCGGTTGCGCCGTCGCCATGGGGGCCGCCGTGGTAGACGCTCCAGGTCTCGCCCCGGTGCTTCGACCACACGGTATCGAGATGCCCGTCTCCGTTGATGTCGGCCACGCACGGCTTGCCGAAGCTGGACACCCGGGCGTTGCCGCCGGTCTGGCCGACCACCTCGATGTAGTCGGCGAGCTGCAGGGGCTCGATGGTCCAGGAGAACGTCGTGGCGTCGGTCCCGCCGGCCTGGTCGGTGGCCGTGATCACGACGTCGAAGGGTGAATCGCCGGCGGTCCCGACGATCGGGGCCCCGGTGATCAGGCCGGTCGACGGGTCGAGTGTGAGCCCCGTCGGGAGCCCATCGGCCTGCCAGGACACCGGACCGAAGTCGGGGTCGACGGCCGTCAGCTGGACCGTCACGTCGTCTCCCTCGGTCGTCGTCCGGTCAGCAACCGCCAGGATCTGGGGGATCGTGTTGATGGTCCAGTCGAAGGTGGTGGTGTCCGTCGCCTCGCTGGTGTCGGTTGCGGTGACGGTGATCGTGTACGGCGAGTCGACGACCGCGTCGTCGGCGACCGTGCCGGTGATGCGTCCGGTGTCCTGGTCGAGGGTCAGGCCGGCCGGGAGCCGGTCGACCGCCCACCTGAGCTGTTCGGGATCGGGGTCGGTGGCGGTGAGCTGGAGGATGACCTGATCTCTCTGGCTGCTCACCTGGTCGGCGATGGCATCGATCACCGGTGGGGTGTTGATGGTCCAGTCGAAGGTCATGGTGTCGGCGGCGCCGTTGGTGTCGGCTGCGGTCACGGTGACCGTGGTGGCCGGGGCCGGCGTGGTCGGTGCACCGGTGATGCGCCCGGTGTTCGGGTCCAGGGTGAGCCCGTCCGGGAGTTGGCTTGCGGTCCAGGTCAAGGGCCCGAAGTCGGGGTCGGTTGCGGTGAGCTGGAGGTCGACCGGCTGGTCCCGGTTGGTGAGTTGGTCTGGGGTTGGGTCGATGACCGGTGGGGTGTTGATGGTCCAGTCGATCGTGGTCGCATCGACGCCGCTGTTGGTGTCGGCGGCAGTGATGGTGACGGTGACCGCTGGCCCGGGGGTGGTCGGGGCGCCGGTGATGGTGCCGGTGTTCGGGTCCAGGGTGAGTCCGGTGGGGAGTGGGTCTGCGGTCCAGGTGATGGGGTCGTTGTCTGGGTCGGTTGCGGTGAGTTGCAGGGTGACCTGGTCGTCCTGGTTGGTGAGTTGGTCGTCGATGGGGGTGATGGTTGGTGGCTGGTTTGGTCCGAGGTCGATGGTCCAGGTGAAGGTGGTGGTGTCGGTTGCGCCGTTGGTGTCGGTTGCGGTGATGGTGACGGTGTAGGGGGAGTTGATGGTGGCGTCGTCGGCGATGGTGCCGTCGATGGTTGCGGTGTCCGGGTCGAGGGTGAGCCCGTCCGGGAGTTGGCTTGCGGTCCAGGCCAGCGGCCCGAAGTCGGGGTCGGTGGCGGTGAGCGGCAGGGTGACCTGCTCGCCTTCGGTGTTGGTCCGATCGCCTGGCGGGTCGATGATCGGGGTGGCGTTGACGGTCCAGGTGAAGGTGGTGGTGTCGCTGCCGCCCAGGCCGTCGCTGGCCGAGACGGTGATGGTGGTGGCCGGGATCGGGGCGGTTGTCGGCCCGGTGATGGTGCCGGTGTTCGGGTCCAGGGTGAGTCCGGTGGGGAGTGGGTCTGCGGTCCAGGTGATGGGGTCGTTGTCCGGGTCGGTTGCGGTGAGTTGCAGGGTGACCTGGTCGTCCTGGTTGGTGAGTTGGTCCTGAATCGGGTCGATGGTCGGCGACTGGTTGGCCCCCGGCTCGATGATCCAGGTGAAGGTGGTGGTGTCGGTCGCGCCGTTGGTGTCGCTGGTGGTGACGGTGACCGTGTACGGGGAGTCGTCAGCACCGTCGTCGGCGACGGTACCGGTGATGAGGCCGGTCACCGCATCCACCGTGAGGCCGGCCGGGAGTTGGTCGGCGGTCCAGGCCAGCGGCCCGAAGTCCGGGTCGGTGGCGGTCAACTGGAGGCTCACCGACTCACCTTCGGTATCGGTCCGGTCGGGGAGGGGATCGATGGCCGGCGTGGTGTTGATGGTCCAGTCCAACGTCGTGGTACCGGCCGCGTTGTTGGTGTCGGTTGCGGTGATGGTGATGGTGATCGCCGGTCCGGGGATGGTCGGCACGCCGGTGATGAGGCCCGTCACTGGGTCCAGGCTCAGCCCGGCCGGGAGCTGATCCGCGGCCCAGGTCAGCGGCCCGAGGTCCGGGTCGGTCGCAGTCAGCTGCAGGCTCGCCGCGTCACCCTCGTCGGTGAGTTGGTCGTCGATCGGGTCGATGCGGGGCGAGGCGTTGACGGTCCAGGTCATCGTGGCGGTGTCGATCCCACCGAGGCCGTCGCTGGCCGTGAACGTCACGGGGGCCGCCGGTCCGGGGGTGGTTGGCGCGCCGGTGATGGAGCCGGTCGCAGGGTCCAGGACCAGGCCATCCGGCAGCTGATCCGCGGTCCAGCCGATCGGGTCCCCGTCCGGGTCGGTTGCGGTGAGCTGGACGCTCACCGGCTCTCCCTCGTTGGTCAGCCGGTCGACGACGGGGTCGATGACCGGCGCCCGGTTCGGCCCGGGGTCGACGCGCCAGCTGAAGGTGAGGCTGGCCGTGTCCTGCGGATCGTCGGTTGCGGTGACCGTGACGGTGGTGGCCAGTGGCGAGCGGTCTGCGGCGTCGTCGGCCACGGTCCCGTTCACCAGGCCGGAGGTCGGATCCAGCGTCAGACCGTCCGGCAGCTGGTCGACCGCCCAGGTCAGCGGCCCGGCCTCGGTCGCCTCGAACTGGAGCAGGACCTCATCACGCTCGGCCACCTGCTGATCTTCTATCGGTTGGATCGCCACGCCGCCGTCGCAGTCCAGGAGGATGGTGGTGACGGTGGTCAACATGGCCAGCCCCTCCGGTCCAAGACGAGGAGGAGTGTCGTAGCCGGCGAAGAAACCGGCCCGACAGCCGGGGGCCGGGACGCCGGAGGCCAGTTCGGCGCCGATGTCATAGAGGAAGACGGCCGGTTCGGCCTGGTTGGTTGAAAGGGTGGCCAGGACGGTGGCCGCGGCCCCCGGTGTTCCCCAACTGAAGGTACTGGTGCTCGATGTCACCGTCGTGGTCGTGCCGTCGACGACGAGCCGGCGCTGGTTCGCCTTTTGCCCGGACGCCGTGGCCATGCCGAGGTCGTCATAGATGAAGGCCTCGTGGGTTCCGACCGGGACCGAGGAACCGGCAAAGAAGTCACCAACGGTCGATGGCTTGACCGAGGACGAGATCCAGACCAGGTCGAACGGCGGGGCCGGGCCGAGCTGATCCAAGTCGTCGTCGTCGATGACGGTCACCGCCAACCCGGCCGCCTGCCAGTGGTCGATGAGGGCGACGTCTGCCGACGGCGGACCGCCGCTGCCGGCGACGAGCAGCAGCTGGGGGATCATCGGGGCCGAGGTCACCTCCCACAGGAATGATGCCTGGTCGCTCCCGCCAGCCCCGTCCTGGACCGAGACGATGACCTGATACGGGCTCCCGGCCTCCCCGCCCTCGGGAATGGTGCCGCTGAGGACCCCCGCCGGTGAGAGGTCGAGACCGGGTGGCAGCCCCGTTGCCGAGAAGGTCAGCGGGTCGCCGTCGAGGTCGACCGCCGTCGTTGTCAACTCCGGACTGGCGCCGGTCGTCGAGGTCCGGTTCGGCAGACCGTGGAGGGTCGGGTGCTGGTTCGGCCCGGGCGTGACCGCCCAGGTCGATGCGGTCGACGCGGTGCCGCCACGGCCGTCGCTGACGCTGAAGGTCACGAGATAGGGACTGTCCGGTGCGGCGTCGTGGGCCGGGGCACCGGATATCTCGCCGGTATCGGCGTCCAGGGTCAGGCCGTTCGGGAGACCATCGGCGGCGAACCGGAGCCGGTCGCCGTCTGGGTCCTGGGCCATCAGTGACGCCGCGACCGGCGAGCCCTCGACGATGGATCGGTCCGGCACCGCGTCGATCGTCGGCTCGGTGTTCGGGCCGGCGTTGCAGGTCAGCAGCAGGTCGGTGATCCGGTCCAGCTCCTCGAGCCCGGTATCCGTGGCTGCCGTTGCTGCGGTGAAGCCGAAGTAGAAGCCGGCTCGACAGCCGGGGGCGATCGAACCGTCGGCAAGGGTGGCACCGGTGTCGAAGCTGAAGATGGCAGCCCGATCCTCTGCCCCGTTGATCGTGGCCCGAACGGTGACATCGCCACCGACGAGCCCCCAGGAGTAGTTGCGCTTCGATGAGGTGACCGCGACCAGTACACCATCGTCGAGGCGAAGGGTCTTCTGGGCCGACTGGGTTCCCCCTTCGATGGCCATGCCGTGGTCCTCGTACAGGCCGGCCTCGTGCATCCCGATCGGCGTCGGCAGTCCGGCGTAGACGGCGCCGACCTTTGTCGGGGCCACCGTGGTGGAGATCCAGATGGCGTCGAACGACGAGGCGGCGGCGAGATCCGGCAGGTCGTCGTCATCGGCGACGGTCACGTCGTAGCCGCGCCCCTCCCAGTGGGAGGTGATCGCAGTGTCCCCGGCCGGTGGGCTCGTGGACCGGGAGATGAACAGGATCGATCCCGGGCTCTGGGAGCTTGCGGGGGCGGTCGGGATCCCGGCAACGATCGCCAGGAGCACGACGAGGGCCGCGGCGAGCGATCCACTCGTCCGCCATGCACCCATGTTGCCCCTCCTGCGGCCTCCGAGCGGCCGCCAGTCGACTCCATCCCGACCATCGCAAAATAATCTTCTTTCTCGCCGCTTCATTGAGTCGAATTGACTAGCGAGCTCTTCAGTCCAAATCGCCGGGTGGCATTTGGCACGTCAGGTCCGGCGATCGGGCGAATCGAGCGCCGAGCCCTGCCCGTTCGCTGCGGTTTCCTGCCCGCTCGGTAGGGTGCCAGCGTGGCCGTCGACACGGTGACCCTCTTCTTCGCCCTCCTCGCAGTCTTCGCCGCCGCCGGGACGCTGGCGGTCGGGTTGTCGGCGGTGGCGGGGGACCGGCTCGGCCTCCGGTCTGCGGTCGGCCCGGTCGGTCTGGAACTGGCCGCAGCGGTAGCGGTGACCGCCACGCTCGGTTCGCTCTACCTGTCCGAGGTCGCCGGCTATGCGCCCTGTCGCCTGTGCTGGGTCCAGCGGGCGTTCATGTACCCGGGTGCGGTCCTGCTCCCGCTCGCCATCGTCACCCGGAACCGCTGGCCGGCCCTGGTGGCCGCCGGCCTGGCCGTCCCCGGTCTGGCGGTTGCGGTGTTCCACCGGTACGAGCAGGCCTCGGGCGGGGAGCCAGGCTTCTGTGACCCGGCGGTGCCCTGCACCTTCCGCTGGGTCGACCACTTCGGCTTCGTGACCATCCCTACAATGGCGGCCGTGGCTTTCGCCGCCGTGGCCGTCCTGGTCGCCGTCTCGCCATCGGCGACCGGTGCCACCCAGACCCGAGGAGACTGACGATGGCAACCACCGGCAAACCGAACCGCACGAACGAGGCGCAGACATCGGCCGGGAGTGGGTCCAGCCCGCTGTTCATCCTCGCCGTCGTCGCCGTCATCGTGCTGGGCCTGGCGGCCCTTGCCATCGTGGCCACCAGCGGCGGTGACGACACCGAGGCCGCAGAAGACACCTCGATCGGCGCCGACGCCGGGGCGGCGGAGGACGAGGCGGCGGAGACCGCAGCGGTCACGGTCGACGGGGACGCCATCGCCGCCATGGAGCGGGGAGTGCAGGTCATCGACACCGCGGGCCAGGGCGGCGTCGGCATGATCGCGCCGACCCTGACCGGCACGTCGTTCGACGGGTCAGACGTCTCGATCGGCGCAGACGGCCGGCCGAAGGTGGTGTACTTCCTGGCCCACTGGTGCCCCCATTGCCAGCGGGAGGTGCCGGCGGTCATGGATCTGATCGAGGCTGGGTCCCAGCCCGAAGGCCTCGACATCTACGCCGTCTCGACCGCGGTCGACGACGAGGCGCCAAACTATCCGCCATCGGACTGGTTGGCCGGCGAGGGCGTCACCTTCCCGGTGCTCCGTGACGACGCCGCCAGTTCGGCCCTGGCCGCCTACGGCCCGTCCGGATTCCCCTACGCCGTCTACCTCGACGGCGACAACCGGGTCATCGCCCAGTCGGCCGGGGAGTTGGACGCCGCCACCACCGAGCAGCTCTGGATCGCCACCGCCGCCGGTTGACCGTCGCACTCCAGACGGTCGGCGACGTCACCGCTACTCGATGACCACTAGTCGATGGTGACGTCGAGGACGTAGTCGAACGCCTCGACCGCAGGGTCGACCGAGGCCTCGGGATCCTCCTGCAGGCACAGCAGGTGGACACCGTCGGTCTCGGCCACGAGTTCGACCGTGACCACACCGGTCTCGGTCGGGTCGAGCGCCGTCACCGGCGCTCCCGGTCGTCCGGTCGTCAGCGCCAGCGCATCGCCGAACTCGATGACCCTGGCCACCAGCCGCTCGCCGGCCGACAGCCGGACCGGATGGACGACCGTCCGGCCCCGCTCGAACTCGTCGATGAACGAGAAGCCGCCACCCCGGCGGGCCGGGTCCAGCATGGTTGCGATCACCGGGTCGGCCCCGCACCCCTCGGCCGAGGAGACGTCCGGGCGGTCGAGCAGCTCCGGCGGATCGATCGCCACGGTCAGGTCGTAGCTCACGTTGCCCCTCACCCCGGTGACGCAGAAGGTGTGGATCCCAGACTCGACGAGGTCGACATCGACCGCGGTCGTCGGCCGAGCCTCCCGACCGGGGAACGGCACCGGATCGCCGTTCGGGCCGATCAGCACGAAGGCGCCGTTGTCCTCGGCCGAGGTCATGGTGGCGAGCAGCCGCTGCCCGGCCCCGGCGTCGATCGTGTGGCGGTTGGCGGTCGCCCGGACCACCCCACCGGACACCGTTGCCGAGGAGGTCCCGGCGGCGAAGCTGATCGCCCCGGCATCGAACTCCTCCGACCAGTTGCAGACGCCGGCCGCCGGGTCGTCGCCCGGAGCAGCTGGGGCGGTGGTGTCCGTCGACCCCTGATCGGCCGGTCGAAGGTCGACCACCAGTCGATAGTCGGTATCGGCGGCGGCGAGGACACAGATCCGGAGGTCGCCGGCGTCGGTGACGAACGCGGTGTCGCTGACATCGGCAGCCCGGAACGCCCCGCCGGGGCCCTGGACCCGGAGTGCGGGCCCGCCGGCACCCTCGACCGAGATCGTGGCCAGCTGGCCGGTGGCTGCTTCGGCCACATAGACGTGGGCGGACCCCGCGGTCAGGGTGCCGGCGGCCTCGCCGTCGAATCGCCCGGGCTGGAAGGTGATGCGGGACTGGATGGCCACCTCGGCGCCGCACCATGCGGTGTCGCCGATCGTGCCGATTGCGCCATCGGTGCCTTCGCCCGGCCCGTCGTCCGCGTCGGCCGGCCCGCCGTCCGGCACCGTGGTGTCGACGGTGGTGGTCGTGCCCGTGGTGTCCGCAGGATCGCCGATCGCCTCCACCTGGCTGTCGCCGTCCCGGCCGAGGGCCAGGAACAGGACACCTCCGCCGATCAGCACGACGGCGGCCGCGGCCGCCAGCATCGGCACCAGCGTCTGGGACGGGCGTCGACCCTCGGGGGCGACGTAGGCGATGCTCCGCTCGTCCAGGTACCGGCCGACCTGTTGGAGTCGACGATCGAGTTCGTCGTCGTTCTGGTTCATGGCGAGACCTCCAGCAATTCCCGGAGCCGTTTCGTTCCCCGGTGGATGTGGTTGGTGAGCGCGGACTCGGTGACTCCGAGAACCTCGGCCGCTTCGGCATAGCTGAGGCCGTAGGCCCGGGTCAGCAGCACGGCCGAGCGTTGGATCGGGGTGAGTTGGTCGAGGCCGCGGAACATGTCCATCAGCTCGGCTCGGTCGACCCGATCCGGTGCGACCTCGGTGGCGGAGAACGGTTGGTTGCGGCGCCGCCAGCGGAGGTGGCGCCGCGACCTCGACTGACCGACCCGGAACAGGTAGCCGGCCGGGTTCGCCATCGAGGCGATGCCGGGCCAGCGATGCCAGGCCTCGAGCATGGCGTCCGCTGCCGCCTCGGTCCCGACCTCGATGCCGTATGCCGAGACCAGGGCCCGGCGAACCTTCGTGCCGACCGTCTCGAAGAACTCGTCGAATGCCGTGTTCGTCCTGTCCACCACCGGACCGTCCATACCCGTCTAGACCCCTGGGGACCGACATTCTTTCAGCCCGTCGCAGGAAAACCTGTCGACGGCCGACTCGACCGGTCCGTGATTTTTCAGGCCTGCTTCGGCACCGGTGGCCGATGTGTGCAAACCTCTAGGTTCTCCATCGACACTCGGGTGCGGTTCCGTTCCCCCCGGAGCTCGATCGGGGTTCCAACCCAAGCCAACCAACCAACCAACAACTGAAAAGGGGGACCTCCAGTGCACGTCGAGCTGACCGTGAACGGGCAGCCGCGATCCGCGGACGTTGAGCCGCGGACCCTACTCGTTCACTTCCTACGCGACGACCTGGGCCTGACCGGGACCAATGTCGGCTGCGATACCTCTTCCTGTGGGGCCTGCACGGTCCACGTCGGGGGTGAGTCCGTCAAGTCGTGCACGATGCTGGCGGCCCAGGCCCGCGGTGAGGACATCACCACGATCGAAGGCATGGCGACCAACGGGTCGCTCCACCCGATGCAGCAGGCCTTCATGGAGTGCCACGGCCTCCAGTGTGGCTACTGCACCCCGGGCATGGTGATGGCCGCCACCTCGTTGCTTGCCGAGAACCCGAACCCGACCGAGGATGAGGTGCGCGAGGGGCTGGAGGGCAACCTCTGCCGCTGCACCGGCTACCACAACATCGTCAAGTCGGTCCTCCAAGCCGCCGGAGGTGCCTCATGACCGTCATGGGGACGCCCCGTCTTCGCAAGGAAGACCCCAAGCTGCTGACCGGCGAGGGAAAGTACGTCGACGACATTCAGGTGGCCGGCCAGCTCTGGATGGGCATGGTCCGAAGCCCGATGGCCCACGCCAGGATCAACGGGGTCGACACCTCGGCCGCCGCTGCCGCCCCCGGTGTGCACGCGGTCTACACCGGACCCCAGCTCCAGGAGATGGGCCTGTGGGCCGCGCCGCTGCCATGCGCCTGGCCGGTGACCGACGACATGGTCAACCCGCCCCACTACCCGGTCGCCACCGATGAGGTCCACCACGTCGGCGAGATCGTGGCGGTCGTCCTCGCCGATTCCCGCTACGGTGCGGTCGACGCCGCCGAGCTGGTCGACGTCGACTACGAGCCGCTCCCCGCGGTCGGGTCGATCGCGGCGGCTCGCGACGGTGACGCCAACGCCCACAGCGACCTGGACAGCAACAAGGCCTACCACTGGCCGCTGATCCCGGACCCGGACGCGTTGGAGGCGGCGTTCGCAAATGCCACCCACACCGTCAAAGCGGAGTTCGAGCAGCAGCGGCTGATCCCCGCTGCCATGGAGCCCCGGGGTGTGCTGGCGGTGCCCTCACCTCACGGCGGTGACGTCACCCTGTACTCGGCCACCCAGGTCCCCCACATCCTCAAGGTGATGATCGCCGCCACCACCGGGCTGCCGGAGAGCAAGCTCCGGATCGTCGCCCCGGCGGTCGGCGGTGGCTTCGGGGCCAAGCTGAACGTCAACCCAGACGAGCTGCTTGCCGTCACCCTGGCCAACCACCTGGCAAAGCCGGTCCGCTGGACCGAGTCCCGGTCCGAGGCGGCGTTCTCCACCCATCAGGGCCGGGGCCAGCTCCAGACCATCGAGCTGGCGGCTGACGAGACCGGCAAGCTGACCGGGGTCCGGGTCCATCTCGACGCCGACATGGGCGCCTACATGATGCTGATCACCCCCGGCGTGCCGCTGCTCGGCAGCTTCCTCTACACCGGGGTCTACGAGGTCCCGGCGTTCGGGTTCACCTGCGACGGCTACTTCACGAACCTCACCCCGACCGACGCCTACCGCGGCGCCGGCCGGCCAGAGGCCAGCTACGCCATCGAGCGGGCCATGGACCTCCTGGCCCTCGAGGTCGGGGTCGGTCCGGACGAGATCCGCCGCCGCAACTACCTGGCCGGTGGCGGGGAGTTCGAGAACCTGGAGACGGCGTCCACGCTGGTGTTCGACTCCGGGAACTACAACCCAAACCTCGACGCTGCGCTCGACATGGCCAACTATCAGGGGCTGCGGGCCGACCAGCAGGCCCGGCGTGATGCCGGGAGCACCAAGCACCTCGGCATCGGCCTGTGCACCTACGTCGAGATCTGCGGCCTGGCCCCAAGCCGGGCCCTCGGTGGTCTCAACTACGGGGCCGGCGGTTGGGAGCACGCGACGGTTCGGTTCCTGCCGACCGGCAAGGTCGAGGTCGTCTCCGGCTCCACCCCGCACGGGCAGGGCCACGAGACCTCGTGGTCGATGATCGTCGCAGACAAGCTCGGCGTCGATCCGGACGACGTCACCGTGCTGCACTCCGACACCGCCATCAGCCCGCTCGGCCTCGACACCTACGGGTCCCGGTCGCTCGCGGTCGGTGGGGTGGCCATCGCCATGGCCTGTGACAAGGTCATCGACAAGGCCCGGGAGATCGCCGCCCACCAGATGGAAGCCAACCCGGACGACCTGGAGTTCGCGAACGGCAACTTCACGGTCAAGGGCTCGCCGGACAAGGAGATGCCGATCCAGGGCGTCGCCTTCGGTGCGTTCACCGCCCACGACCTGCCGGACGGGATGGAGCCGAACCTGCAGGAGCAGGTGACGTTCGATCCGCCGAACTTCGCCTTCCCCTTCGGCACCCACGTTGCCGTGGTCGAGGTCGACGAGGACACCGGCGAGGTCGACCTGATCGACTACATCGCCATCGACGACTGTGGCAACCAGGTGAACCCGCTGATCGTCGAG
>JBCCFN010000151.1:0-12515 GCA_039029715.1 Actinomycetota bacterium
CACGGCCGGGACGACGTCCAGTGCGTGCTCATGGGCGGCGGCCCTCACCAGCAGGCCATCAAGGACTACGCGACCGAGATCGGGGCCGACGATGTCTGCCACTTCACCGGTCGGGTCTCCGACGAGGTTCTTTGCGAGGTGCTGTCGTCGGCCGACGTCGGCGTCGACCCCGACCCGTACACCCCGTGGTCGGATCAGAGCACGATGAACAAGATCATGGAGTACATGTACTTCGAGCTCCCCATCGTCTCCTACGACCTCAAGGAGGCCCGGGTGTCGGCCGGGGAGGCGGCCCTGTTCGCTTCCGAGCACACCGAGGCCTCGCTGGCCGATTCGATCGTGGCGCTGCTCGACGACCCGGAGGCCCGGGCCCGGATGGGCAAGATCGGCCGGGAACGGATCGAGACCCAACTCTCCTGGGAGCACTCCGAACCGCACCTGCTGCGGGCCTATGAACGGCTGGTCGGGCCTGCCCGATGACCGGCCAGCGCTCCGGTTCCGGGGCGGGGGCGCCGCCGTCCGACGACGAACCGGGCGGTGACTACGGCACCGGTGGGCTGCGGTCACTGGCCGATCGGTTCAGCTGGGCCGTCGTGGCCGAGATCACGAATCTCGGGGCCGTCGCCCTGGTGTTCTTCGTCCTCGGTCGGCTCCTGACCACCGCCGACTACGGACAGTTCGCCTCGCTGGTCGCCATCGCCGCCATCGTCGGTCCGCTGTCGACGTTCGGGGCCAACTGGATCCTGATCCGTCGGGGCGTGCTTGAGACCGACATCCGGGCCGAGACCGGCCGGGCCATCAACACCGCCGCCATCGGGACCAGCGGGGCCGTCGCCGCAGTCGTCCTGCTCGCGGTTGCCGTGCCCGGATTCCTCGGCGACATCTCCCGGGTCACGATGCTCCTGGTACTGGTCGGTCAGGTGGTGGCGTACTGGCTACTGGAGCTCGGCATCACCTCGGCGGTGGCCATGGCCGAGTTGCGCTTGGCCGCCATCGGCCGGACCGTGGCCGGGGTGATCCGGATCCTGGCCGTGCTCGGGTTCCTGATCGGGCCCGGCGACGGGGTCGACGCCTGGGCCTGGTACTTCGTGATCGGCCAGGCGGTCGCGGCCCTTGCCGTCCACCTGATCGTCGCTCGATCCTTCGGCGGTCCGCCACGGCTCAGCCGGACCCCGCTTCGCGAGTTCCGCTCCGGCTTCCCCTACGGCCTCGGCAACACCACCGAGAGCTTTCTCGCTGCGTCTGACCGGCCGCTGCTGACCCAGTACGGGTTCGCCGGCCAGGACGGGATCTACGGCGCCGGGTACCGGGTGGTGTCGTTGGGGTTCACGCCGATGATGGCCCTGCTCAAGGCCCAGGACCGCCGGTTCTTTCGCCACGGGGCCGGCGGATCTGCCGCCGCTCATCAGGCCGGCCTGAAGATGATGGTCCACGGGCTGGTGGCCACGGTGCCGGTCACGATCGCCCTGTTCCTGACCGCCCCGCTGCTGTCGGTCGTGCTCGGCGACCGGTGGGCCGAGGCCGAGACCGTGATCCGGGCCCTGGCGCTGCTGCCGTTCATCAAGGGATTCCAGTTCTCGTTCGGCAACGCCCTCACCGCGGCCGGCAACCAGCAGGCCAGGATGTGGCTGACCGGGTTGGCCGCCGTCGGCAACCTGATCGGCAACGTGATCCTGATCCCGAGCCGGGGTTGGCAGGCCGCTGCCGTGACCACCCTGGTGGCCGAGGTTGCGCTGGCGATCGGGTTCTGGGCCGCCTCCGACCACTACGCCCGCCGGGATCGTGGCTGAGCCGGTCGGACCCGGGCCGCTCCGGGTGCACCTGATCCACCAGAGCTTCGGCGACTACGTCTCGGCTCTGGTCGACGGGTTGATCGCCGCCGACGGCCCCGACCGGGTCGAGCTGGCGGTCACCACCGTCACCAGCGGGGCCGCAACCCTCAGCGGGCTCCGGACCGCTGCCGGAGTCGAGCCGGTTGCGGTGACCAGCCGTCGGGTCCCCCGGTTCCGGGACCCAAGATCCCCGTTCCGGGCCTGGGTCACCGTGCGGGAGATGCTGGCCACCGAGGCCGATGTCGTCCACTGGCAGGCGGCAGGCAATCCGTGGGTCGACCTGGCCTTCTCGTTCCTGATGGGCCGCCGCCCGACCGTGGTCACCATCCATGACATGCAGCCCCATCCCGGCGACCGGAACGTCCTGCCGGGAACCTTCGCCGCCATTCGCCGGGTGGCTCGGCGGGCCGATCGGGTGACGGTCCACGCCCCCCATGTCCGGGACCAGGTCATCGCCGCCGGGATCGCACCGGACCGGGTGGTCGTCGTCGATCACGGCGAGCTCGCCTCCCGCTACCTGCCCCCGGACCGTCTGCCGCTGCCGCCGAGCGATCAGCCGGTCGTGCTGTTCTTCGGCCGGGCCCAGGGGTACAAGGGCCTCGACCTCCTGGTCGAAGCGATGACGATCCTGAACGGCGACCGCGCCGATCGCACCGCTCGGTTGATCGTTGCCGGCTCGGGGCCGAGCATCGACGAGCTGTTCCCGACGCCGGACGCCGTGCCGTCCTGGTGCGAGCTGCGGGCCGGCCACATCCCGGCCGAGGAGGTGCCGGACCTCTTCGCCGACGCCGCCGTGGTCGCCCTGCCCTATCGGGAGGCGTCCCAGAGCGGGGTCGCAGCCCTGACCGCCGGTTTCGGCCGCCCGGTGGGGGCCACCGCGGTCCCCGGTCTGGCCGACATCGTCGCCGACGGCGACACCGGGCTGCTGGTGACCCCGGACGACCCGGTGGCGCTGGCCGACGGGCTGGCTGCGGTCCTCGACGATCCGATATTGCGGGACCGCCTCGGACGCGGGGCCAAGTCGGCCGCCGACACCAGGTTGTCATGGGCCACCATCACCGCCGAGCTTCGGGCCGTGTACCGTGTGGCCCTGGACGGGTGATTCGCCTCGGGGCGAGGCGGCGAGCAGCGACAGATGACACCAAGCGACGAGCAGAGCCCCTATGACGCCACGCCGACCCAGGCACTGACCACGCTCGCTGCCCACGACGGGCCGATCGTCGTCGACCTCGACGAGACCCTCTACCTCCGGAACTCGACGTCGGATTTCTTGTCGTCCGCCCGCCCTGCGCTGCTGGCGTTCGTGCTGGTGAAGCTGGTCGAGATCGTCAAGCCGTGGCGGTTGTTCGGCCGGTCGGATGCCGCCCGGGACGCCTGGCGGGTCCGGGTCCTGCTGGTCTGCATGCCGTGGACGATCGCCCGGTGGCGTCGGCAGGCGGTCAACGTCGGCAAGTACAGCCTCAACGAACCGCTGGCCGATCGGATCAGGGAGAGCGGGCAGTCGGTCTATGTGTCCACCCTCGGGTTCCAGCCGATCGTCGAACCGCTGGTCCAGGGATTCGGGCTGAACGGCGTGACCGTGGTGGCGATGGACCCGTGGCGGTCGGGGGATCGGGAGCGTGGCAAGTTGGCGCTCACCGCCGATGCGGTCGGGGAGCAGGACCTGGCCCGCAGTGCGGTGGTCACCGACTCGCTCGCCGACCGTGAGCTGCTCGACGCCAGCGCGGTCCCACTGCGGGTGGTGTGGCCGGACGCCAGCCCCGGTGAGACCTTCGGCCGGGTCTACTATCCCGGCCGGTACCTGACCCAGGTCAAACGGCCAGGTGGGCGCTACGTCCGCAAGATCCTCAAGGAGGACATCGCCCTCTGGATCCTGTGCACGGTCTGGGTGGCCGAGAACCCGTTCACCGACACGATCGGCCTGCTGCTGCTCGCCCTGTCGTTCTGGGCGGTGTATGAGACCGGCTATGTCGACAACGACCTCATCGCCCACAAACACGAAGAGGACCCGGCCCTCACCGACGAGTTCCGGCGCCGGAAGGTGACCTTCCCGGCCTGGGTGCCGCTGGTCTGGGCCGCCGCCGCCGGCGCGGTCGGCGTCGTCGTCGCCCGGCTGCCGAGCAGCCCCTCGCTGCTGGACTTCCTGCTCTGGGCGCTGGTGATCTGGGTCTCGCTCGGCGTCTTCCGGGTCTACAACCGGCTGGACAAGGGGACCAGGATCCTGTTGTTCCCGGTCCTCCAGCTGCTGCGGACCGCAGCGTTCGTGGTGATCGTCCCGACCGTGCCGATCGCCATCCTGGCCATCGCACTCCACGTGATGGTCCGATGGGTCAGCTACTACGTGTATCGCACGGTGCCTGGCGGTTGGCCTGGCGGGGCCGAGCTGCCGGTGGTCCGGCTGGTGGCCTTCGTGTCCCTCGGGCTGTTGCTCGCATCCCAGCTCGGCTGGTCGGTGCTGTGGTCGGCCACGACGTTGTCGTTGCTGGCCTGGCACCTGTTCCTGGCCCGCCGGGAGCTCCCGGCCGCCATCGCCAACGCCCACCGCATCGACCGCTGAGCGGCCGGAGCGCCCACTCGATCGGGCCGGTCGTCTGGGAACGGGGACTCCGGAGGCTAGGAGAACTTCTCGGCCCGTTCGGCCAGTTGGGCGATGCGTCGGTCCAGTCCGGGTGACGGCCCGAGCCCGAGGTGATCGAGCATCGCCGACCAGCGATGGGCCCAGTCGTGACCGGACAGCGCCAGCTGGATCTGGGCCGCGACGGCGGTGTGGTCGTGACGCTCGATCTGATCCTCGAGGAAGATCGGCAACTCGGAGGGGTGGTCAGGCACCGGGGTCACCACCGTCCGGCCGAACAGGGCCCGCTGGGACTCCTCGCTCGGCGCCAGGCCGACGAGCGACGTCCCGGCGGCCAGGCCCTCCCACAGCCGCCCCGGCATCACCCGGTAGTCACCGACGATGCTCGGCTCGTCGTTTTTGGCGTAGTTGCAGGTCGCCAACTTGGCGTTCTTGTACCAGCCGCCGATCGTGTCCCGGTGGCTGTCCAGGTCTGCCGGCCGGCCGACCCTGGTGGTGTCGTACAGGTAGAGCCGGCCGGTGTCGCCGGCCCAGCGGAGCATCGAGTCGTGCTGCTCCGGCCGGCGCCGGCCGATCCCGATCAGGTCGATCGGTCGCTCGGTGTCCGGCCGCTCCGGTCCGAACCGGAGGGTGTCGCTTGCCATCGGGAGGTAGGTGACCTCCCGGCCGAGGGCGGCCGCCAGCGGCTCGACCGCGGCGTCCATCCCGACGAAGATGTGGTCGACGGCATGGAACGGCTCCAGCGTGACCATCCCGTCGACGTAGGACGACGGCCAGGTCTCGAGGAACCAGACCGCGACGGTGTCAGCCCACCGCCGGAGGTTGCCGAGCCGCTCCACCAGCTGCAGGTCCCAGATCGAGTGGGCCATGAAGATCGCGGCGTCGTAGCGCCCGGACAGCGCGCCGGTGGTTCGCCTGGCCGACAGTGATCGGGGGAGTGGGGTCGCCGGGCCGGTCACCCGCCTGACCGCTCGGCCGGCCTGTCTGCGGATGCGGACCCTGGTGCTCTCGATCGGCAGGGTCAGCGGAACCAGGTCGGCCTCGATGCAGCCGATCAGGACGTCCTCGGCCTCGGTCCATGCCCCGTAGGCCGGGAACTGCCCGGTGCCGCCCTTGACGGCTCGTTGGGTGATCAGGGCTATCCGCAACCGTCAACGGCCCGCCTTTCCCGCCGTCGTACCAGTTGCTCCACTGTGTCCATCATCGACATCGGCATCCGGGTGGTCGACCTCCTGGGCCTGCCTGTCGCTCCAGCGCGAACGTCGGCGGCGGCTGTCCCGCCAGCTCGGGGTCCGGTAGCGGGGCCAGAGACCATAGTCGGCAACTTCGGGGGTGTCCCGCACTTCGAGCTGGGAGAATCTACTCTCGGGGTTCTGGACCGGTCCGACGCCGCCCGCGCCGGGCCCAGGCCGTACTACATTAGTATTACGGGGAGAGGTAGCACGCTGTAATGATGTACCAGACGGAGACCGGCCGAACCGCCGACGTAGCGAGGCTCGAGGACTACCTCCAGGCCTTCAGCCAGCGCAAGTGGCTGGTCGGCGCGTTCTGCCTGTTCGGCCTGATCATGGCGTTCCTGTACGCCGAGGCCACCACCGCCACCTACACCGCGACCGCCGAGGTGCAGGTCCGGCCGACACCGGTCGGGTCGACAAACAACAACCTGTTGGCCCCACAGCTGGAGGAGGAGAGCCGGGTGGTCGGCTCCGACCGCGTCGTCTCCGAGGTCGCCCAGACCCAGCCGACGGTCGACCTGGAGAACCTGGACGTCAAGTTCACCCCTAACTCCAACATCCTGGTCATCAGCTACACCGGGGCCACCCCGGCCGAGGCGTCGGCCATCGCCGGTCAGTTCGCCGCGGTGTACGCCGCCCAGCGGACCGCCGAGGCGGTCGACTTCTACCAGGGCCGGATCGCCGGCTTCCAGACGGCGCTCGACCAGGTCGATGCCCGGGCGTCCGAGCTCCAGGACGAACGTCGGGGCATCATCCAGCGGCGGACCGCCATCCTGGCCGAACCGGCCAGTGAGGGACGGGCGGCCCAGCTGGAGCAGATTGCTACCGAGTTGAGCGCGGCCGACGTCGAGATCGGCAGCGTCCGCCGGGAGGCGACCGAAGGTCGGGCCGACATCCGAAGCGACGAGACCCGGATCACCACCCTGCAACAGGTCCCGCCGGCCGAGGTGCTGGCCAGCGCGGCCGTCCCGGAGCAGGCGGATGGGATCCCCCGGTCCCTCCTGCTGCTCGGTGGCCTGCTGGTCGGTCTCATCCTCGGTCTCATCTCCGCCTTCTTCCTGGAGCGGTTGGACACCACCGCCCGGGACGAGGACGACGTGGCCCTCGCCCTCGGCACCAGCGTCATGGGCGCCATCCCGACCCTCGGACTGCGGAACCGCGGTGGCAGCGGCAGCCTGATCATGTTCTCCTCCGGCGGCTCGGCCCGGATCGCGTCCGCTCGGGAGGCGTTCCGCCGGCTCCGCTCGTCACTGCTGTTCCTCAACAGCTCGAACGGGGTCAGCTCGGTCATCGTCACCAGCTCCGCCCCGGGCGAGGGCAAGAGCCTGACCGCATCCAACCTCTCGATCGCCCTGGCTCAGAACGGCAGCCGGGTGGTCCTGGTCAGCGCGGACCTGCGCCGCCCGTCGTTGGAGCGGCTGTTCGGCATGGAGGCCAACCGGCCCGGTCTGGCCGAGTACCTCAGCCAGACCGCAGAGCTCAACGCCGAGAAGGTTCCGGGTATCGAGAACCTGTGGCTGATCCGGTCCGGCCGCCCGCCGGCCAACCCGGGCGAGCTGCTCAGCTCCGGCCGGTTCGAGCTCATGATCAAGGAACTGGAGCGGGAGAACGTCGAGTACATCGTCGTCGACACCCCGCCGGTCCTGTCGACGGCCGATGCCCTGTCCGCCGCCCGCTACGTCGACGGCGTGATCGTGGTCGTCGACGCCGAGCGGACGAACACCTCCGACCTGCTGCAGGTCCGGGCCGACCTGGAGCGCAGCGGCTCCAAGCTGCTCGGTGCGGTGATCAACCGCCGGAAGTTCGAGGGCGGTGGCCTGTTCCGCCGCGACAAGTACGCCTACTACCGGGCCGAGACCGAGCGCATTGCCGGAGGCTGAGCGGTCCCGATCTCGTCTGGTCGGGCCTGACCGGCTGGGCATCGATCGACACGGCTGACCAACCCCCATCCCGAGCCGGGCCCGTCGTACACTCGCCCGGTGTCCGCCGCTCCGGGGTCTCGTCAGACCGCCACGTTGGCCGCACTGGCGCTCGGGACCAGTCTGGTGTTGCTGCTCGGGGCGATCCTGGCGCTCGGATCGGGACCGGGTGACGAGGTGATCGCCGGGCCGGACGACCAGCAGATCGACGGCCAGCGGGCGCCAGACCCCGTGACCGGGCCCCGACCCGGCGCCCGGTTGCCGATCGAGCGGACGCCGGGGGCGACACTTGCCGGGGGTCTGGACGGTTCCGCCACCGCCGAGGGCCAGGCGCCGCTCGACCTCGGTGCCGATCGTCGGCGGCTCGGTCGGCTCGGCGGCGCCCGAGAGCTGGATGAGCCGGCCGGCCCGGTGCTGGCCGACCGGGCCCTGTTCGTGGACGCCACCGCCGGACGCGACGGAAATCCCGGGACGATCGACGCCCCGTTGCGCCGGCCGCTCGAGGCGATGCAGGTGGTGGAGCCGGGGACCACCATCTACCTCCGGGCCGGCGTCTACGACGACCGGGAGCTCGGGTCGAACATCCTGCGGCGGAGCGGCACGCCCGAGGCCTGGATCCGGATCCAACCGTTCCCCGGTGAGCGGGTCGAGATCGTTGCCGGCGGGGAGTGGGGCAACGGTATCGAGGTCCAGGGGGCGGCCTACGTCCACATCTCGGGGTTCGTGTTCACCGGCCGTGACGACAGCATCCACGGCAGTGGCGTGTTCGGCAAGGACGGGAGCCACGACGTCGTTGTCGCGGACAATGTGATCGTCGGATTCGGCGGTGCCGGGGTGTCGTTCGTTCGCAGCAGTCGGGTGACCGTCGAACACAACGAGGTCCGGGAGAACGCAGCCCGCAGCTTCTACCAGAGCAGTGGGATCAGCCTGTTCGAGGCATCGGGGCCGCTGCGGCCGAACGGTGGATACACCAACGTCATCCGGGGCAATCACGTCGTCGGCAACTACAACGGGGTCCCGTCCCGGCAGGGCCGACTGACAGACGGGAACTGCATCATCGTCGACTTCTTCAACGAGGTCGGGTACCAGGGCTCGACTCTTGTGGAGAACAACGTGTGTATCGAGAACGGTGGGCGGGGGGTCCATGTGTTCAACTCGAGCAACGTCACCGCCAGGAACAACACCCTGATCGGCAATGGCTGGAGTCCGGACCTGCACGGCGGCAAGGCCGAGATGGTGGCGGCTCGGGGCTCGAATATCGCGTTCTACAACAACCTGGTCCTCAATCGTGACGGGGTGCCGTCGTTCCTCCGGTCGAGGGCGGACGATGCGGTGTTCATCAACAACCTGGTTCGATCCGATCCGCCGGACGGGGACGGCAACCGGGTCCTCGACCCGGGGGTCGAGCCCTTAATCACCACTGCCCCCGATGTGCCGCTCGAGGCGATCCGCCCGGTTCCCGGCGGGCCGGCGATCGGGTCCGGCCGGGCCGACCTGCAACCCCCGGTCGATGCCCTCGGTGCGGCCAGGCCGCCGACCGGTGCCCTCGGGGCGCTCGAACCGCTCCTCGGCCGGCCCGGTCCCTGACCGGGCGGCCTGCTGACCGGGGCCCCGACCATCGGTCAGCAGACCGTCCGGTCGAAAGATCACCCAGATCCGCTCCTCCGTCGGCCCGATCGGCCGGGTCGACCTCCTCCCCGGGGCCGTCCGGGGCCGCCCGCTGGGTATGCTCACCATCTGGCGGCGCCGCACGGGCCGCTCGGTCCGCTGCGGGCTCCCGGCCAACGTCGGTGACCGCCCGTCCCTCTCCTCGGAGCGCTGACATCCATGAGGCAAATCGCTCAGAACTACAAGACCGGCGACCTGGCGCTGCTCGACGTGCCGGTCCCGGTGTGCCAGCCGGGTGGGGTCGTCGTCCGCACCGAGTACTCGGTCATCTCCTCCGGTACGGAGAAGATGAAGGTCGACGAGTCCAAGCTGTCCCTGATCGGCAAGGCGAAGGCCCGGCCGGATCAGATCCGCAAGGTGGTGGACTCGGTCAACCAGCAGGGCCTTTCCTCGACCTACCGCAAGGTCATGAACCAGCTCGATTCGTTCACCCCGCTGGGGTACTCCCTGGTCGGCACGGTGATCGAGGCCGGCGAGCGGTCGGAGTTCGAGGTCGGGCAGCGGGTCGCCTGCGGCGGCAACAAGTACGCACTCCACGCCGAGTACAACTACGTCCCGAACAACCTGTGCGTCCCCGTCCCGGACGGGGTCGACGGCCGCCACGCCGCCTTCACCACGGTCGGGGCCATCGCCATGCAGGGGTTCCGCCAGGCCGACCCCCAACTCGGCGAGGTCTCGCTTGTCATCGGGCTCGGCCTGGTCGGTCAGCTGCTGGTCCAGATCCTCAACTCGGCCGGCGTCCGGACCATCGGCCTCGACGTCTCAGAAGAGCGGTGCAAGCTGGCCGAGGCAGCCGGGGCCCATGCCTGCGGTGCGCCCGGTTCGGCCTCTGGCGAGGCGGCGGAGGCGGAACTGGCCCGGCTGACCAATGGTGCCCTGGCCGACCACATCTTCCTGACCGCGGCAACCAGCTCCCGCCAGCCGGTCATGACCGCGGCCCGGCTGGCCCGGGATCGGGCAACCATCGTCGACATCGGCAAGTGCAACCTGGACCTGCCGTGGAACGAGTACTACGAGAAGGAGCTGGACGTCCGGTTCAGCCGGTCCTACGGCCCCGGCCGCTATGACCCGTCCTACGAAGAGGGCGGCAAGGACTATCCGATCGGCTACGTGCGCTGGACCGAGCGGCGGAACATGCAGTCGTTCGTCGACCTGATCGAGGATCGGCGGATCGACCTGGAGCCCCTGGTCACCGAGAGCTTCCCGTTCGACGAGGCGGTCGAGGTCTACGAACGACTCCACGACGGCGAGCTGGACGCCATCGGCGTCCTGTTCGAGTATCCGGCCCCGGAGCCGGACGCCGAGGGACGGGTCGCCGTCCCGGTCCGGACGATGGCCACCGGTACACGAGCGCCGATCGGGGACCGTACCCTGCGGGTCGGCGTGATCGGGGCCGGCAACTACGCCACCACCATGCTGCTGCCCCACCTGGCCGAGGACGATCGGGTCGAGCTGGCCTCGGTGGCCACCGCCACCGCGCTGTCGGCCGCCACGGCCCGGAAGCGATTCGAGATGGAGTCGATGAGCACCGACTACGCCTCGATCCTCGACGACGAGCGGATCGATGCCGTTGTGGTCGCCACCCGCCATGACACCCATGCCAGGATCGCCGGCGAGGCCCTTCGGGCCGGCAAGGCGGTCTTCGTCGAGAAGCCGCTCGCGGTCACCGAGGAACAGCTCGGGGACCTATTGAAGGTGGTTGCCGAGACCGGGAACGACCGGCTGATGGTCGGGTTCAACCGACGGTTCGCCCCGTTGCTCCAGACCCTGGCCGGCTGGAACGGTGACGGCGGCTCCCGGGTCCAGAACGTCCACTACACCGTGTCTGCCGGGCGGCTGGCCGCAGACAGCTGGTACCTGGGGTCGGAGCAGGGCTCCCGGTTCGTCGGCGAGGGCTGCCATTTCGTCGACACCCTGGCCTGGTGGATGGGGGCGGACGCCACGTCGCTGTTCGCCACCGCCACCCCGGACGACCCGGACAACCTCGAGGTCACCCTGTGGTACCCGAACGGTTCGGTCGGGCGGATCTCCTATCTGACCAACGGGACCACCCGGTACCCGAAGGAGACCATGGAGGTCTTCGGCGGCGGCCGGGTCCTGCGGATGCGGAACTTCTCGGCGGTCGAGTCCTGGGGATCGGGGCCCCGCAAGAAGACCCAGCGAGCACTGCGGGGGATCGACAAGGGCCAGCAGCGCCAGCTCGACGCCTGGGTCTCTGCGGTTCGTGACGGCACCCCGATGCCGATCGGTCTCGACTCGCTGGTCCGGACCACCCGGGCCACCCTTGCGGTTGCCGAGAGCGTGGCCGGTCGGACCCCGGTCACCCTGGTCTGAGGCCGCCCGGCCGACGGCAGCGCCATGGCGGTCATCGACCAACTGTTCTTCCGGGTGATCGACCGGGGTGGCGAGTCGGTCGCCGCTGCGCTCGAAGACGCGTTGGAGGCCCGGGGCCACGAGGTTGACTGCCTCGGGTTCTTCCGGGACCGGGACGATGCGGCCCCGGTCACCGCAGACTGGACGATCCTGGCCCCGACGCAGCACTCGGCACGGGCCGCCGGATCGGCCATGGTCGCCCTGGCCCGCCGATTCCGCCGGCGCCGTCCGGACGTGGTGGCGGCCCACACCCAGGTGTCGTCCCTCCTTGGGCTGACGCTGGCGTGGCTGTTCCGGGTCCCCCGGCGGATCTCGATCCACCACCAGCCCCACAAGCGGGATCTCGGCTGGCCGTTCTGGGTCTCCGATGCGGTGGCCGGGACCCTCGGCATCTACACCGATGTGATCCTGGTCTCCCACCTCAGCCGGGACGCGGTGGCCCGCTTCCCGGCCCGGTACCGACGCCGGGTCCGGTTGGTGCCGAACGAGGTGCCGATGCCGGCGCTGCCGGATCGGGCCGCGGCCAGGGCCACCCTGGGGCTGGAACCGGACGATGTCGTGTTCTGCTTCCTCGGCGCGGTCGAGGCCCGCAAAGGTGCGGCGGTCGCGGCCCGAGCGGTTGCGGCGTCCGGCCGGGGGGTCCTGCTGCTCGCCGGTCGCCCGGGAGACGAGTCGGACGACGTGGCAACGATCGGGGCTGCCACCGGGGGCCGCATCCGGCCGCTCGGGCACCTGACCCGGGATGAGGTTGCCGGCGTGCTCGCCGCCTCGGATGCCCTCGTCTTCCCGACCCGGGCCGAGAATCGTTCGCTGACCCTGCTCGAGGGTCTCTCGGCCGGCCTGGCCGTGATCGCCAGCGACATCCGGGGCAATCGCGACGTGTTGGCCCCGGGCGAGGGGTCCCTGGTCGACC
>JBCCFN010000152.1:0-12495 GCA_039029715.1 Actinomycetota bacterium
GCCGATCGCCCCGAGGACCAGCGTCAACAGGCAGAGCCCGACCACCTGCCGGAGGGTCGGGCCGCTGCGCTGCTGGTCCTGGAGATGGGCGAAGCCGGTGGAGTTCGGCACATGGCTTTGCCGGCCGGCCCGGCGATCTCGGCGGGCTCCACGGGCGGTGGGTGCGGTGGTTGGTGTGGTCATCATCAGCTCTTCCCCGGCGGCACCGGCAGCTCGTCCGGTGGCCGATCCTGTGGTTTGAGGCGTTCGTCGATCGGTCGGAGGTCCGCCACCGGCTTGGTGCACACGGCGGGGTTGCCGACTGCGACCATCCCGGCCGGGATGTCCTTGGTCACCACCGCGCCGGACCCGACGATCGCCCCTTCCCCGATCTCGACGTATGGCAACAGCGTGGCTCCGACCCCGATCTGGGCCCCGGCTCGAATCACCGGCCCTCGCATGACCTCGGCCGACCGTTCCGAGCCCGGATAGAGGTCGTTGGCGATCGATACGCCCGGGGCCAGGAAGGCACCGTCCTCGATCTCGGTGAACTGGGCGATGTAGCAGTTGGAGTGGATCTTGACCCCGGCCCCGATCCGACAGCCGTAGTCGATGATCGAGTTGCTCCACACCGACACGTCGTCGCCGATCTCGCACTCCTCCCGGACGATCACGTTGTGGCCGGTGGTGAACCGATCGCCGATGACGGACCCGGAGTAGAGGATCGTGTTCGACCGGATCCTGGCCCCGGGGCCGAGCAGGAGCGGCCCGGGCCGGCCCCGTTCCGCCGGGTAGCCGATCAACGAGCCGTCGTCGACCCGTCCGTCAACGTATGGCGACGCCTGGAGCAGCGAGCGGTCGGCTTTCATCTCGGAGGTCATCTCGCACCATCCCCTCTGACCACCACGAGTGGGGTCTTGATCAGGATCGCCAGGTCCTTGACCAGGCTGCGGTTTCGGACATATTCGAGGTCGAGTTCCAGCATCCGGCGCACCGAGACCTGGCTTCGACCGGACACCTGCCACAGCCCGGTGCAGCCCGGGACGGCCCGGGTCCGCTCCCGGAACCGGGCCTCGAACAGCTCGGTCTCCCAGGGGAGCGCCGGCCGGGGACCGACCAGCGACATGTCGCCCCGCAGCACGTTCCAGAGTTGCGGCAACTCGTCGAGGGAGAATCGACGGAGCGGCCCGCCGACCGCGGTCACCCGAGGGTCGGCCAGCTTGAACCGACCATCCTCGGTGCCGGCCGACCCACCGAGCTGGCTTTCGATGAAGGCTCGGTGCTCGGCGTCGTCGTTGTCGACCCGCATCGTCCGGAACTTCAGGATCTCGAACGGCTGGTCGTCCTTGCCGACCCGCTCCTGGCGAAACAGGACCGGGCCCCGACTGGTCGCCTTGATGGCGACGGCGATCGCGACCAGCAACGGTGAGGCCAGCAGGAGCACCCCGCCGGACAGCGAGATGTCGAGCAGCCGCTTCATGATCATCCCGCTCCGGGTGCCGGCCGGACCGGTCGAGCGGTCCGTCACCGGCGGCTCGACGAATCCGGTCGTATCGGTGTCTGCCCAGTCGGCGGACGAGCCGGCGAGCCCTCGGCGCTGGGTGTCCCGGTGGAACACCAGGTAGATGGCGATCACGCCGACCAACCCGCCGATCAGGAAGCCGAACACGGCCGCCCGGAGCGGCGCCGGGGTGACCGGCTCCTCCAGGATGAAGGCCCGAGTGGCGATCCGGGGATCGACGTTTCGTCGTTCGAGCAGATCGGTGGCCCGGGTGTCGAGGCGGAAGATCACCGTCGTGATCTGCTGCCGGGTCCGGACCAGCTCGTTCTGCAGGTCGATCTGCTGCAGCCGAGGGAGATCGTCTGCATCGTCAAGGCTGACCATCAGGGAGGCTTCGAGCTCCCGCAGCGCCTCCAGATGGTCCTCCAACCGCTCGGTCTGCAGTACCTCCTCCGGTGCACTGAACCGGGCGATGTAGGTGTCGAGCACGTCGTCGACGATCCGGCGGGCCATCGCCCGGTCCGTCGCCTCGTAGGCGATGTCGACGATCTGTGTCCCGCCGGCGACGTCGACCGAATAGAACTTCTGGAACGTCTCGTCCGAGATGCCCTCCCGCTCGGCGATCGGATGCCAGGTCCCCGGACTCTCGAGTACCACCTTGGCCGACTCGGGCATGACCCGACCGTCTCGGATCTCGATGCTGCCGGTGGCGACCCAGACCTCCTCCTTCAGCATCTCGGCCACCACGGCGCCCTGGGCCCCCAGTGCGGCGGCGATCCCGGCAAGCAGCACCGCACCGATCACGACCCGCCACGGCGGACGGCCGGCAACGTCTGCGGTCAGCGACCGGGGGCCGGTGTCGACCAGCTGGTCCCGCTCGTCTTCACCGATCTCGTTTCGGGGGGGGTCAGCGACGGTCGAGTTCATCGAGTACTCCGCAGACGCGATCGATCTCCTCGATCGTGAGGTGGGGGTGCATCGGCAGCGACAGCAGCTGGTCGGCCTGGGCGTCGACCACCGGCAGCATCGCCGGACCATCGGCGGTCAGGAACGGGGTCTGGCGATGGCAGGGCACCGGGTAGTGGACCCCCCAACCGATCCGATGGCGATCGAGGACCGCGGTCACCACGTCCCGCTCGTCATCGAGGCAGCGGACGACGTAGAGGTGGTAGACCGATGCGGCCGCCGCCGCCTCGGCGAAGGGGCGGTAGCGCTGGTCGAGCCTGGCGTCGTAGAGGGAGGCGACCTCCCGCCGGGCCTTGTTCCACCCGTCGAGCTCGGCCAACTTGATCCGCAGGATCGCGGCCTGGAGCCCGTCCATCCGCGCATTCCGTCCGAGGTGGTCGTGCTCGTAGCGGGAGCTGGCCGACCGGCCGTGGTTTGCGACCGAACGGATGCGCTCGGCAAGCGCCGAGTCTGCGGTGGTCACTGCGCCCCCGTCGCCGAACGCCCCCAGGTTCTTGCCGGGGTAGAAGCTGAAGCCGGCGGCCACGCCGAACGAGCCGGCCGGGCGGCCGTCCCAGGTCGCACCGTGGGCCTGGGCTGCATCCTCGATGATGGCGACGCCGGCCGGATCGGTGACCGACGCCAGGTCGGTCATGTCGACCATCTGACCATACAGGTGGACCGCCATCACCGCTGCGGTCCGGGGCGTGAGCGCGGCCCGGACGTGGTCACCGGTGATCAGCGCAGTCGTGGGGTCGACGTCGACGAACACCGGCGTGGCCCCGGCCCGGACCACCGCCTCGGCGGTGGCGATGAAGGTGTTGGCCGGGACGATGACCTCGTCGCCGGGTCCGATGCCCAAGCCGTCGAGGATCAGCTCGAGCGCGTCCGTCCCGTTGCTCACCCCGACACAGAGCGGGGCGCCGACGTAGTTTGCGAACTCCTCCTCGAAGGCGGCGACCTCGGGGCCGCCGACGAACCCGTTGCGATCGACGGTGGCGGACCAGGCGGCGTCCAGGCGGCCCCGGATCGGGGCGTGGCTGGCCGCCAGGTCGAGGAAGGCGATGGGCGGCTGGTCGGTCATGCGGACAGCCTCCCGGCATCGACGGGGTGGGTCAGGGGCTCGGCCAGGGTGACGTCGACCCAGCCGCCGGTTCGCTGGGACTCCTCGGCGGCACAGAGCACGGCGACGACGTCACGACCCCGGTTGGCATTGGTCGCCTCCGGCGTGCCGGCTCGAATGGCGTCGACGAAGGCGCCGATTTCGAGCTGGAGCGGTTCCCGAAAGTCGATGTACGGCGAGACGATGTCGCCATAGCGGTACGACAGTGGCACCCCGGAACCCCGGTCGCCGGCCTCACCGGTCGGCTTGACCCCCTTGTCGTAGATCCGCAGCCGCTCCTCGGAGGCGACGTCGTCGTACACCACCATCGAGTGCTCACCGACCACGGTCGTCCGCCGGACCTTCATCGGGTCGAGCCAACTCACGTGGATGTTTGCGCTCACGTCGAGATCGTCGTAGCGCATCGACAGATAGGCGACGTCCGACTTGTCGCCCATCAACTTCAGCCCCCAGGCCGACACCGAGGTCGGCTGGGCGCCGAGGATGTAGTTGATGATCGACACGTCGTGGGGCGCCAGATCCCACAGCACGTCGGTGTCCGGTTGGTACAGGCCGAGGTTCAACCGGGCGGAGTTGATGTAGCGGACCCGCCCGAACCCGGGGTCCTTGATCGCATCGGCCAATCCCCAGACCGCAGCGTTGAACTCGAAGGTGTGGCCGGCGAACAGGCACAGGTCCCGGGCCGTGGCCTTGGCGATCAGGTCGTCGGCCTCGGCCAGCTCGGTGGTCATCGGCTTCTCGACCAGGACATGGAGTCCGGCCTCGATCGCCTGGTCGGCGATCGGGTAGTGGGTGGTGGGCGGGGTGGCGATGATCAGGGCGTCCAGATCGTCGATGACCTCGTCGAGCTCGGCCGCCACCCGCGGCACCTGATGGGCGTCGATGGCGGTCTGGCGCCTCGCCGGCTCCCGGTCGATCGCCGTCACGTGCACCCCGGCGACGCCGGAGAGCACCCGCACGTGTCGAATGCCCCAGTACCCGCACCCGACGACGCCGATCCTCAACTCATCAGTCATGTCTCGTCCACCATTTCTGTTCGATCCGTTCCGTCGTTCTCGTCATTGCTCGTCGCCGCCCGCTGGCGGCAGGTCGATTCGTTGGCCGGTCCCATCAGCGATTGCCGAGCGGCGAGCGCTCGGAGGCCGGCAGGTCACAGCGATCGCCCGTGGTCGCCGGGTCGATCGGCGGCCAGGCGAAGCCCTCGAGGAAGTCGGGGGCCGTGGTGGTCCACAGCGACGGGGGGAACGTCGCCGGCCCACCGGCTCCGGCAACCGGGCCGGCGGTCGGTCCGATCACCAGGTTCCCGATCGCCACCGTGTCCGCGATGTCGTCGTCGACGGTCAGGCCGCCGGGGCCCACGACGTTGCCGACCACGACCTGGGCGTCGGAGCCGTCGGTGACGATGACGTGGTCCCGGACGCAGTTCCGGTACAGGGTGTTTGCCGGACCGGACGGACCCCACCAATCGGACGAGACCGCCCGATCGACGATGTTGCCCTCGAACAGGTTGGCCTGGGCCCAATGACCGTGCAGCGACAGATCGGCCCGAGGCTGGCGATCCTCGTAGCCGGCCGAACCGCGGGCGTGGTTGTAGCCGATCACGTTCCCGCTGGCGCCGAGCTGGACGATGATGGCGTGGCGGAGGTCGTACAGCGTGTTGTTCACCACCAGGCAACCGGTGGCGTGGCGGGCCAGGCTGACCCCGTAGGCTCGGCCCCCGTCCCCGAAGTCGGTTGCATCGTGGAGGATCGAGTCCTCGACCCGGCAGCGATACACCTGATTCATCCCGACGTGGGCCCGGGAAGTCCGGCGGCTGACCACCTCGTCGACCCAGACGTCCGCCGCCAACTCGAACCGGATGGTGCTCCCATAGCCTTCGTCCCGGCGGAACACGGACAGCGACTCGACGCCGACCTGCTCGACCGGATCGACCGGGCGGATCCGGGGTGACAGCCGGGGGTCGTAGTCGGCATTGAGGGGGCTGAGGAGCAGCAACGCGCCGCGCTCGACATCGACGTCGAGGACCCGATTCAGCTCCCCGACCGAGCCGGCGCCCCAGGCGACCTGCCACTCCGGCCGGGTGTACATCCGGTCCGGGTCGTTGTCCTGTTCCAGTTCGACCAGGTCCCCGGGCCGATACCGGGCCGGGTCGTCGACCTCGACCCGGACGTCGCCGACCCGGGGGGCGGCCGTGATCCGGTTCCAGGTGTCCGGAGCGGTGCCGGTGGCACTGATCCCGGCGGCGTCGCCGACCTCCAGGACCAGCTGGGATGCCGGGCCGGCACCCCGGAGGGTGATGCCGTCGTCGAGGCGGAGCGTCTCGGTCAGATGGTAGGTGCCGGTTGGCACCTCGATCAGGACCGGACCGTCGAGGGCCCGGGCCGCAGCGACTGCGGCGGCGAAGGCGGCGGAGTCGGACCGGTCGTCATCGGCGACGGCGCCGAACTCGTCGACCGAGAGCGAACGGGTCGGTTCGATCGGGGTGGTGCCGGCCACCGACCAGCTGGCGATCGCCAGTTGGTCACCGATGGCGGCCGGCGTCTCCGGCACGATCGGGGCCAGCCAGGTCGGCCTGGTCGTCGTGGTCGCCGCGGTCGTCGTCGGTGACGGCGTCCCCCGTTCGGCGGCGTCGCCGACATCACCGACGTCGCCGCCGGCCGCACCGCAGCCGACCGTCGCCAGACCGAGCGCGAGCGCGAGGACCAGCGAACCGTGTCGCCGCCGCCGCCATCCCGCCATCGCCCGCCCCATCAGCATCAGGCCAGCTCCGCCGCCGTGTCACTCGAGTCGAAGCCGCGCTCGTCGACCGGGTCATCGAGGGCCCGCAGCGGCCGCTGCAGCCCGCGAGCCCTCCGGTAGGCGGCCAACAGGCCGGCGGCGCTGTGGCGCCACGACAACGGCCCGTCGATCCGATCCCGGCCTCGTCTGGCCATCTCGGCCCGCCGCTCCGGATCGTCGATCAGTTCGAGGATGGCGGCGCCGAAGGAGGCGCCGGTGTGCTCCTCGGCGTAGATCGCAGCATCGCCGGCAGACACTCGGGACTCGATCAGGTCGAAGCTGACCAGGGGCAGCCCCATGGCCATGTAGTCCATCGTCTTGATCATCGTCGAGATGTTGTTGAGCGGACTGTCGACGTCCGGGGCGGCACCGACGTCTGCGGTGGCCAGGTAGTCGAGCATCTCGTCATCCGGGATGAAGCCGGTGAACCGGACCCCGACCCCCAGCTCGAGGGTCCGGTGGAGTTCCTGCAGCCGGTCCCAGGCATCACCGGTCCCGACGATGGCGAACAGCACGTCGGTTCGCCCCCGGACCCGGCGCACGTGGTCCGCGGCCTCGAGCAGGACGTGGACCCCGTCCTGGTGGCCCATCGTCCCGACGAACACCACCATGTGGGCGTGCCCGCCCTTGAGCGACGGGGTGGGCTGACGGGGCCGGAACAGTTCCAGGTCCGGGCTGTTGCGGACGGTGAACACCGCATCGTCCGGCATCTCACCCCGGCCGACGGCCCGCTCCCGATAGGACTCGTTCGTCACGATCACCGCATCTGCGGCCCGGTAGCTCCGCCGCTCGAGCCAGCCGAGCAGCCTGGCGAAGGCGTCGCTCCGCTCCTCGTCGAACTTGCTCTGGTAGGTCTCCGGCCCGAGGTCGTGCTGGTCGAACACGAACCGGGCCCCTCGCCGACCGAACAGCCACTTGAGTCCGAAGAAAAGGTCCGGCGGGTTGGCCACGTGGATCACGTCGAATGGCTTCCGACGCCACAGCCGGATCGCCAGCCAGTGCACGGCCAGCACCGCCCACCCGTATTCGAACAGAAAGTCGATCTTGCGCGGGCCGCCGAACGGCATCGGGAAGCGGATGATGTCGACACCGTCCCGGTGCTCCCGCCGAGCCACGTCGCCGGCCTTGCGTCCGACCGGGGAGATGACGGTGACGTCGTAGCCGGCATCGGCCACGGTCCGGGCCTGGTTCCAGACTCGCCGGTCGAGCGGGACCGAGCAGTTCTCGACCACCAGCAGGGCGTGGGGTTTTGGCCGGCCGGACACGGCCGACCCGGTGGCTACGGTCACCACGCAACCCCCTCGTACGGTCCGAGGTCCCGGAGTTCCTGGTCGAGGCCGACCAGGTCGATCAGCAGCTGATCGGATCGACGGGCGGAGAGTTCGGCTCGGACGCCGGCCGAGGCCTTGGACACCACCAGGATGTCCGCAGTGTCGACGACGGTGGCGACGTCGTCGACGAGGAGGCGATCGAGGTGGGGGATCTCCCGTTCGATGAACGCCCGGTTCCCACCGATCAGCTCGTCCGGGGCGGAGATGTCGTCGTCCTGGATCCGGCAGTCGAACCCTTTGCCGATCAGCCGCTCCGCTACCTCGACGATCGGGCTCTCCCGGAGGTCGTCGGTGTCGGCCTTGAACGCCAGCCCGACGAAGCCGATCGTCCGACCCGGATAGCCGACGAGCAGATCGACGACCCGCTGGATCTGGACCGCATTGCTGGTCAGGATGCTGCCGAGCATCGGGGTGGCCACATCATTGTCCTTGGCCATGAAGTTGAGGGCCCGGACGTCCTTCGGCAGGCACGAGCCGCCGAACGCGAACCCGGGACGGAGGTAAGCCCGGGAGATGTTGAGCTTGTCGTCAGCGCACAGCAGGTCCATGACCCGGACGCCGTCGACCCCCATGGCCTTTGCCACCAGACCGATCTCGTTTGCGAAGGTGACCTTCGCTGCGTGCCACGAGTTGTTGGCGTACTTCACCATCTCGGTCAGCCGGACCGGCTCGACCCGGCGCTCGGCCTCGATACCGGCATAGAGGGCGAGGATCCGCTCCCCCACGTCTGGACGATCGGACCCGACCAGGATCAGCGGTGGGGCCAGGAAGTCACCGACGGCCTGTCCCTCCCGGAGGAACTCGGGGTTGACCGCGACCTCGGGGTCCAGCCGGCCGGCGCCGGTGGCCCGGAGGACCTCGGCCGCCCGATCGGCGGTGCCGGGAACGACGGTCGACCGGATGACCACGACGTAGTCCCGCTTGCCGAGAGCACTCAGGGCATTGCCGATGTCGACACTGACACTCTCGATGTAGGCGAGGTCGATATCGCCGTTGGCCCGGCTCGGCGTACCGACGCACAGCAGCGCCAGGTCGGACTGGGCGACGGCCTGGACCGGATCGGTGGTCGCACCGAGGCGCCCGGCGGTCACCGCCTCGGTCACCAGCCGACCGATCCCCGGGTTCCTGGACCGGACTGCGGCCCTCGTTGAGCGCATCGACCTTCGATCGATTGGTATCGACGCCGATCACGTCGTGCCCGAGCGACGCCAGACAGGCGGCGGTGACGGACCCGACGTAACCGAGGCCGAAGACGGCAACGTTCATTGCACGACCTCCATGGGTTCCTGCGGTTTGGCGCCGGAGAAGATCTGTTCGCAGACGATCTCCAGCGAGAGCAAGGTGGTCAGCTGCCGGCGGTTGTTGCGACGGCCACTGACGTGATCATCGAGTTGGCGCTGGAGGAACGACCGGTCGAGGTGCCGGGCGCACCACGAGTCCTCCCGGAGCACCGAGCGCTGGATCGCCGGCGCCAGCTCCCGGGCGAACCAGGCGTCGACCGGCGTGGCGAACCCCTTCTTCGGGCGCTTCAGCACCCGGTCGGGCAGAATCCGCGACGCCGCCTTCCGGTGGACGTACTTCGTGCCGCGGGCGTTGAGCTTGTGCGAGACCGGCAGCGACTCGACGAAGCTCGACAGCTCGATGTCGAGCAGCGGGACCCGGGCCTCGACCGAGTTCGACATCGACAGCTTGTCGCCATAGAGCAGCAGATCGTCTGCCAGCGAGACCCGGGTGTCGATGTAGAGCAGCTGGCTGAGCGGATCGAGGTGGGCGATCGGCCGCTGCCAGTAGCCGATGACGTCCTCGGCCCGGATCGCGGCTGACGACAGTGGCCCATGGGCGGCCAGATCGATCTCGGCCGGATCGAACACCTGGTGGATGGCGGCGAACCGGGCGACCGGGTCGACCAACCCCATCGAGGCGCCGGCCCGCCGGACCGGGGCCAACGCCGGGACCCGCTCGCCGAGGGCCCGGAAGGCCCGGGAGCCGAGCAGCCGCCTGGCCCGGGCCCCGTAGCGCTCGGCGGCGTACCGGCGGTAGCCGGCCCACAACTCGTCTGCGCCCTGGCCGGCCAGGACGACCTTGACGTGGCGCCCGACCTCCTCGGTCAGCAGCTGGTAGGCGAAGGTGCTCTGGGACAGCACCGGTTCCTCCAGGTGCCACAGCGTGGTGTTGATGACCTGCGAGAAGGAGCCGAGGTCGACGTCGATCTGATGGTGATCGGTCCCGAAGTGGGCTGCGGTCTCGGCCGCATAGGCCGCCTCGTCGTGCTCGAAGTCGTCGCCGAAGCCGACGGTGAAGGTCTTGAGCGGGGCGTCGGAGGCAGCCCGGACCTCGGCCAACACCATCGAGGAGTCGATCCCGCCGGACAGCAGCAACCCGACCGGGACATCGCTGAGCAGCTGACGCTCGACCGCCCGGTTGACCAGCTCGGCGTAGCGGTCGGTTGCGTCACCGACCGAGATGTTGCGGTCGATCTCCGGGACCGGATTCCAGTACCGCTCGACCCGGGCGCCGTTGGCGTCCGAGATCAACAGGTGGCCCGGGGCGAGCTTCTTCACCCCCTGCACCAGGGTGTGGGGGGACGGGGTGTAGCCGAAGTGGAGCAGCAGCCGGAGCCCGTCCTGGTCGACTTCGAGGGGCAGGCTGCCGTCGGCGTGGATGGCCCGGATCTCGGACCCGAACCGGAGGAACCGACCCTCATCGCGGTAGTAGAGCGGCTTCACCCCATGGTGGTCCCGAACCAGGATCAGCCGCTCGGCCTGGTCGTCCCAGATCGCAAGGGCGAAGATGCCGTTCAGCCGGTTGACGATGTCGAGACCCCACCGCTCGTAGCCGTGGACCACGACCTCGATATCTGATCCGGTCCGGAACCGGTGGCCGAGCGCCTGCAGCTCCTCCCGGAGCTCCCGGTGGTTGTAGATCTCGCCGTTGCCCTGGACGAAGACGGTCTCGGCATCGTTGGCCAGCGGCTGGTCGCCGCCGCTGAGATCGATGATCGACAGCCGCCGGAACCCGTAGCCGATCCCCGGCCGAGTCAGGTAGCCGGCGGAGTCGGGACCCCGGTGGACGATGGAGGAGGCCATGGCTGCCAGCAGATCCGGGTCGACCGGACTCCGGTCGCGGCGGTGCTCACCGCTGATCCCGCACATGGTCGCTCAGCTCCGGAAGCGGCCGGGCTGGCGGTCGGCGGTTCGAGGTCGTGATCCAGCGGACCGGGCGGGTACATCCGCGGACCAGCTGTCGAAGGCGAACAGATCATCTGTCGAGGCCGTCGACCCCTGCCGTCTTGGACGATCGCGATTCTCGCCTCGAATCAACCGGATGGCGATGACGGCCACGATGAGCAACAGGACGTTGCCAACCAGCAGACCGGCGATGATTGGAGGGGACAGCATCGGCGACGACTCTCTCTCGGCAGACGGGACGTGGCGTTGGCCTTCGAGAACTCGAACGAGATCGGCACCAAAAACGTGATGGGGTGATTTCACCCAATCCAGCAATCGGGCCGCCACGTAGCGTGGTTTGATGGCGGTTTCACTCCCGGCCGGTGTCGACGCCAAACCGGCCGACGCGGTAGCCAGACACCTCGCCGGCGATCCGATGGCAGCCGACCAGCTCTACCGGTCCCACCGCCGGGTCGGGATCCGCATCGCAACCCGGGCCGGAGCGGAGGATCCCGAGGGGATCCTCGACCAGGTGTTCGTCGACGTCCTGGCCAAGGTCGGCGAGCTGCACGACCCGACGGACAGGGCCTTCGGTGCCTATCTCTACCGGTCGATCACCAACCGCGTCCTCCAGGAACATCGGCGGCGCCCGGTCCGGTCTGTCGTCCTCGACGAGGAGGCGCACGCCGCCGACCGACGGGACGGGTTCGACGAGGCGGTCGTCGACCGGGAGTATCTCGGCGATCTCCTCGGGCAACTGACCGAACCCCAGCGGGCCGTCATCGTGCACCGCTTCCTCCACGACCGGACCGCGGCCGAGACCGCCGAGCGACTCGAGCGTTCCCCGGCGGCGGTCCGCCAACTCCAGCGCACGGCTCTGGCTCGGCTGCGATTCGTGGTCGGGGTGGCCTCGATCGTGCTGGTCGCGCTGATGGCGGCGCTGGTTGCGGCGGGGCTGTATCCGGGCCAGCCGGCCACCGATCCCGCCGGTGAGCAGGTACCGGACACCGAACCGGCCCCGGAGGCGGAGAACCGCCAGCCGGACCGTGAGCCGGATCCCCTGGTCGTCCGAGACGATGAGGCCGAGGCCGAGCTTGATGGGCCGACGCCCGGCGGTCAGCCGATCGAAGGCGATGCCCCGGCCCGACTCACCGGCGAGTCCGGGTCCGAGTCCGAGTCCGAGGAATCGGACCAGCCCGACGGACCGGCCGGTGCCGATGACGCAGGCGAGACCGACACGGTAGACGGATCAGCCGGAGCCGACGGATCCCAGGGAACAGACGGGGTAAACGGAGCCGACGGAACAGACGGCGCCGATGGGGCAGACGGAGCCGACGGGTCCCAGGGAACCGACGGCACAGGCGGGGTAGACGGAGCCGACGGGACGAACGGTGGCCTCGATGCCGAGCTGGCCGAGGCGGCGGCGACCGTCGACTACTACCTGCTGCAGTTGCTGCTATTGGCCCAACTCCAGCCGGGCACCGCCTTCGATCCGACCTCCGCATCGGAGTCGGCCCTGACCGCCCATCTGATCGATGCCGGGTTCGAGCCGGAGGTCGCGGCGACGGCGGCAGCCGAGTACCACGGCGGTCAGATCCCCCTGATCGGCGGCTGAGCGGTCGTCCGGCTCAGAGATTGCAGGGGTCGATCGAGCGGACCGACGGGTCGACC
>JBCCFN010000153.1:0-12490 GCA_039029715.1 Actinomycetota bacterium
CACCAGCGGTGAGGCAGCCGAAGCTGGACCGTCGGGCCGGATCAGCCGGACCTGGCCATCGCCGTCGGTGGCCGCCGCCACCCCGGTCCGCTGTTCCTCCCAGCCATGCTCGGCCGGCTCCCACGCCGCGCCGTTCGCCCGGTGATGCACGAAGCGTTGACCGCCGTATCGGCGTCCGGCCTCGAGTGCCTGGTTCGGGAGGGTCAACCCGTGGTCGATCAGGGTCCGGTGGTCGGCCGGACAGGTGACCTCGACCACGAACAGGTCATCGGACGATGCCAGCACCTGGTGGCGGAGCCCTGGCGGCTGGAGCACCAGATCCCCCGGGCCGAGCTCGAACGGTGGGCCCTGATCCTGATAGACCACCCGGACCCAACCCCGATGGCAGAAGATGATCTGGAATCCGATGTCGTGGTGGTGGACCTGGTCTGGCACCGGCCCGCCGTCCGGGATGTGGATGTGGGAGGCGATGAACGCCCCGCCGTGCCGATCCGGGATCAGGTCCCGGTAGCGCATGCCGGCACGGCCGATCACCCACCCGGACCGGTCGGCGTGGGTGATCGCCAGCGCCTGTTCGACCGGTGGTGGCTCGGCCGATGCCGGCGGTGCCGGCTCGACCCGATCCGGGAGCCGATCGGTCGAAGACAACCCGGGGATGCGGAGACAGAATCCGTCGGGGCTGGCGCTGGCGTCGAGCCGGACCCGGAGCCCGCCGCCCGGACCGTCGACGTCCAGCTCGGCCCAGGTCGGCTCGTCTGCCGGTCCGATCGCTGCCAGTCTGAACCCGATGCCGAGGTAGGCGGCAACCGTATCGTCCAGATCTCGGCACGGGACCACGACGTGTGGACGATCGCTCACCGTTCCGACCTCCCCATCACCTCGTCAACATCTGGGTCACGCCTGGCTCACGTCTGGGTCACGCCTGGACCGGATGTGAATGGAGCCGCCGCCGGAACAGATCGTGGAGCCGCTCCCAGTGACGCTCGGACGCATCCCGGTCGTACCAGTCCCGCTCGGCGAACGCGAACCCGTGGTGGGTACCGGGATACCACTCGACCTCGCCGGCGGTTCCCGAGGCGTCGAGCGCCGCCGAGAATGCATCGACCATCTCGGTCGGTGCGTACTCGTCGGTTTCGGCGCAGGCAACATAGACCTCGCCGGTGATCTGATCGAGATGGCGGTGGGGCGAGTCGTCGGCATCGACCGCCAGCCGGACCCCGTGGATCGACGCCGCGGCCCGGACCGTGTTCGGCATGGCGGCGGCCGCCATCAACGCCATCGGGCCGCTCATGCAGTACCCGACGGTGCCGACCCGGTCGGCGTCGGCCGCCGGGTCATCGGCGGCAACACTGATCAACGACCGGCAATCGCTGGTCACCATGGCGTTCGACAGGCCGCTCATCAGCTCGAACATCCGGTCCCGGTCCCCGGTCTCGAACACGTTGAAGTGGTCGACCTCCCGGTAGTAGAGCTGCCCGCACATCACGTAATAGCCGGCGGACGCCAGGCGTCTGGCCATGTTTCGGAGCTCTTCCCGCATGCCGGGCGCATCCATCAGGAACAGCACCACCGGCGAGGGTTCGCCCCGTTCGGGGTGGACGATGAAGGTTGCCATCGCCCCGTCGCCGGTGGCAACGGACAGTGTTTGTTCGATCACGGACCAACTCCTCGGGCAGCGTGGGACGCACCATCGTGTGCCGACCGAAGCGGCGACGCCAAACCGAGGCCGGGTAGCCTGGAGCCACGATGTCGGACCAGCGATCAGGAGCGGTGGGATGACCAGCACATCGGGACCCGGACCGGACGGCCAGTTGCGGCTGCCATTGTCGGTCCTCGACCTGTCGATGGTGGCCGAGGGACAGACCAGCGCCGATGCCCTGGCGGACACGACGGCCCTGGCCGCAGAGGCCGACCGGCTGGGCTTCCGGCGGTTCTGGGTGGCCGAGCACCACAACATGGCGACGGTCGCCAGCACCAGCCCGCCGGTGTTGATGGCGCACCTGGCGGCCAGAACCGAGCGGATCCGGATCGGCTCCGGCGGGGTGATGCTGCCAAACCACGCCCCGCTGGTCGTCGCCGAGCAGTTCGCCATGCTCGAAGCCCTGCACCCGGACCGGATCGATCTCGGCATCGGCCGAGCCCCCGGCACCGATCGGGCCACCGCCCTCGCCCTTCGGGGTGCCGGCAACCGCGAGGCCGAAGACTTCCCCCGCAACCTGCTCGAGGTGATGGGGCTGCTCGGCGACCCCCGAACCGAGCATGGCCTGTGGGAGCGGTTCTCGGCCACCCCGTCCGCAACCTCCGGACCGGCGGTCATGCTGCTCGGGTCGAGTGGGTTCAGCGCTCAGTTGGCCGGCGTCCTGGGGCTGCCGTTCGCGTTCGCCCACCACTTCGACATGGGCGGCACGACCGAGGCGGTGTCCATCTATCGGGAGTATTTCGAGCCGTCATCCATCCTGGACCAGCCCCACACCATCGTCACCGCCTCGACGATCGCCGCCACCTCGGCCGAGGAGGCGGAGTGGCTGGCCGGTCCGGCCCGGCTGCGGCGCTACGGCATGCGCCGCGGCCAGCTTCTCCCGTTGCTGCCACCGGACCAGGCCCGGGAGCACCCAGACTTCGCAGCGGCGACCAGTGCGCCGAGCTCCGCCATCCTCGGCACCGGGGCGCAGGTGGCGGTCGGCCTGACCGAGTTGGCTGAGCGGACCGAAGCCAGCGAGCTGATGCTCCACACGCCGACCCATGGCCTCCCGGAGCGACTGGCAAGCCTGAGGGCCGTTGCCGTCGCCTGGGCCGCAACCGGGACCGCCGCTGCGGCTTAGCGCAAACGGCGCTTGGCCACGCCGTAGAACACGGTACGGGTGTCCGAGAAGTCGAGGGCGACGATCTCCCAGCCGTCTCGACCGAGCGCGTTGAAATACGCCTCGATGTCCTCCGCCGTCTTTGACTTGAAGGTGCCGGCCTTCGCCACGTTGTCGGAATCGATGAATCGGTATTCCCACCGCGTGAATTCCATGACAACGCCCCCTGGTAAGCGAACGGTCAGCCTACTAAGCCGTTGAGGACGCCCATCGCATGGAGCTGATCGACGAAGTCCTGTTCGTAGGCGTTCTCCGGCTGGTCACGGAGCAACCCGTCGAGGACGGCAGCATCCTCGCCGATCAGGATCCGCCACCGCCCCTCCCTGACCCCATCGAGAATGACGGTGGCTGCGGTGGCCGCGGTGGTCGGTGCCTCGTTGCGGAAGGCGTTCGCGATCTCGGTCGCCTCGGCGTCCAGCTCACCGTCGAGGATCTGACGCGAGTTGGTCACGATGTCTGTCCCGATGTGGCCCGGCATGACGACCGAGCATCGCACGTGCGGAGCGTTCAGCCGCAGGTCGGTGATCAGCGCTTCGGTGAACCCTCGTACCGCGAACTTGGCGGCCGAGTAGGCGGTGTGGGTGCGGCTTGGGCCGAGCGAGGCCCAGATGCCGTTGATGCTGCTGGTGTTGATCACGTGACCCTCGGCTGCGGCGACCACCAGCGGAAGGAAGACCCGGCTGGTCAGATACACGCCCTGCCAGCAGACGTCGAAGGTCCGCTCCCACGTCTTGCGGGCTTCGGGGTCGAGGAAGCTGGCGGTTCCCCCGATCCCGGCGTTGTTGAACAGCAGATGGATGTGGTCGGTCGCATGCTCGGCCATCGTGGCATCGCGAAACCGTTCCAGTGCCGCCTCGTCGGTCACGTCGACCTCGGCGGTCGACACCGTGAGCGACGGGTCGTGGGCGCGGCATCGCTCGGCGGTGGACGCCAGGTTCTCGGCGTTGACATCGCACAGCGCCAGATTGGCGCCGGCCGCCGCCAGCTGCAGTGCCAGCTCCCGCCCCATGCCGGTGCCGGCCCCGGTCACCACTGCGATCTTGCCTTCGAAGCTGTCCATCGGTGCACGTTACTCGCCGGGCCGCGGGCGGCCCAAAGACGTGGCGACCGGCCCGGACCTCGGCGGCGTGGAGGAGTGCCCTACAAATCCGTTACCAAAGCGGACCCCGTTCTATTCCCGATGTAGGCTCACCCGGGGACAAGCTTCAACACACGGTGGTCGTCGGTGAATTTGGGTCAAATACCACAACGGGGGATCGTGGTTTCCTTGCCCTATAGGGAGTTCTACCCATGACCGCCGATCCCCGACCACGGGTGGCGCTCCTCGGGTGCGGGTACTGGGGGCGAAACGTCGCCCGCTCGCTGTCCGCCATCGGCGCCCTTGCCGCGGTGGCAGACGTCGACCCGGACCGCTCGTCCGCCCTCGGGGTCGAGTTCGACGTGCCGGCGCTGCCGATCGAGATGGCTCTCGAGGACCGAGACATCGCCGCGGTCGCCATCGCCACCCCGGCCGCCACCCACCACGAGGTGGCGACCAGGGCCATGCTCGCCGGCAAGGACGTGTTCGTCGAGAAGCCGATGGCGCTCGAGCCTCGTCACGCCGAGGCGATGGTCGCGGTGGCCGAGTCGACCGGGCGGGTCCTCATGGTCGGCCACCTCCTCCAGTACCACCCGGCGTTCCGGACGCTGATCGATCAGATCGCGGCCGGGACCCTCGGCCGGCTCCAGTACGTCTACTCCAACCGGCTCAACTTCGGGAAGATCCGGCGGGAGGAGGACGTGCTCTGGAGCTTCGCACCCCACGACCTGTCGATGATCCTGGCCCTGGCCGGCGAGGAGCCCTCCGAGATCCGCATCGAGGGCCGGTTCATGCTCCACGACCGGATCGCAGATGTCACCACCACCCACCTGGCGTTCCCGTCCGGTCTGGCAGCCCACGTCTTCGTCTCGTGGCTCCATCCGTCGAAGGAGCAGAAGCTGGTCGTGATCGGCGAGGATGCCATGGCGGTGTTCGACGACATCGAGCCGAAGGGCCGCAAGCTGGCCCTGTACCGCTCCAAGGTCGACTGGCGGGACGGGATGCCGGTGGCAGCGAAGGCCGAGCCGGAGTACCTGGAGATCCCGGATCAGGAACCCCTGATCGCAGAGCTCAGCCACTTCTGTGACCGGGTCGTCGATCGGGCCACGCCCCGGACCGACGGGGCCGAAGGGCTGCGGGTCCTCCGGATCCTGGCCGAGGCCGGCCGGCAGCTGCAGGCCCTTCGGAGCGATGGCGGGGCCGGGAACCCCGAGCCCCAATCCGGACCGCCCGCCAGGGACGGCGTCCACCAGACCGCAGTGATCGACGACGACGTCCACATCGGTGACGGCACCCGGATCTGGCACTTCAGCCACGTGCTGCCGAACACCAGAATCGGCGCCGGCTGCTCGCTCGGCCAGAACGTGGTGGCCGGCCCAAACGTCACGATCGGCGACGGGGTCAAGATCCAGAACAACGTCAGTGTCTACGAGGGCGTCACGCTCGAGGATGACGTCTTCTGTGGTCCGTCGATGGTGTTCACCAACGTCACGACGCCTCGGGCGTTCGTGTCACGAAAGGACGAGTTCGCACCGACGCTCGTCCGCCGCGGCGCCTCGATCGGGGCCAACGCGACCATCGTCTGCGGAACGACGGTCGGCCGGTACGCCCTGGTGGCGGCCGGTGCCGTCGTGACCAGGGACGTCCCTGACCATGCGCTGGTCGGCGGCGTCCCGGCCCGCCAGCTCGGGTGGGTATCGACCGCGGGTGAGGTGCTCGGCGACGACCTGACCTGCCCCCGGACCGGGGAGCGGTTCCATCTCGACGGCGACCGTCTCGTCGCAGTGACGGAGCCGGCGGACGGCGCGGGTGGTACGGACGGCGCCGTCGCTCCGGCCGATGCCTCGCTCTCGGCGGTCGACCGATGACGGCCCGGATCCGGTTGGCGGATCTGAGCGCCCATCGCACCCTGATCGGCGACCGCATCGACGCCGCCATGGCCGCAGTCGTCGAGCACGGCCGCTGGATCATGGGACCGGAGGTCGGCCGGTTCGAACAGTCGGCAACGGAATTCGTCGGGGTCGACGGGGTCGAGGCGGTTGCCTGTGGGAACGGCACAGACGCCCTGGTCCTGGCGTTCGCCGCCCTCGACCTCGGACCGGGCCAGGCCGTCATCTGCCCTGCCTTCACCTTCGTTGCAACGGCCGAGGCGATCGCCATCCTCGGCGGCATCCCGGTGTTCGCCGACGTGGCGGACGGGGAGTTCAACATCGGCCCCGACCAGGTCCGCCTGGCCCACAAGACGGCGATCGAGGCCGGTCTCGACGTGGTCGGGATCTGCTCGGTCGACCTGTTCGGCGCACCGGCACCCCACCGCGAGCTTGCGACCCTGGCCGACGAGCTCGGTTGCTGGCTGGTGTCTGACGCCGCCCAGAGCTTCGGTGCGGCCGCCGACGGCGCTCGGGTCGGCGGGTTGGCCACCGTGACCACCACCAGCTTCTTCCCGGCCAAGCCGCTCGGCTGCTACGGCGATGGCGGCATGGTGTTCGTTCGGGACCCCGACCTCGCAGCGACGATCCGGTCCCTGCGAGTCCACGGTAAGGGCACGGACAAGTACGACAACGTTCGGATCGGCCAGAACTCCCGGCTCGACACGCTCCAGGCGGCCGTGTTGCTGACCAAGCTCGAGATCTTCGAGGACGAACTGGCCGGCCGGCAGCGGGTCGCCGATCGCTATGATGCCGGGCTTGCCGGCGTCGTCGATCGACCGATGATCCGGCCCGGCAACCGGTCGGCCTGGGCTCAGTACACCATCGAGACCGCCGATCGGGCGGCGGTGACCGCCGCGCTGGGCGCGGCCGAGATCGACAGCGCCGTCTACTACCCCCGGCCGCTGCACCGCCAGCCGGCCTACGAGCGGTTCCACCTGCCGGGCAGCGACCTGGCACGGACCGATCACCTGACCGAACGGGTGCTCAGCCTGCCGATGCACCCGTATCTGACCGACCCCGAGATCGATCGTGTCATTGCGACCGTCGAGGGGGCCGTCTGATCGGCCGACGCCGGGCCGCCGAGAGACGAGGGAGACCACCGCCATGATCCAGATCGAGGAGCAACGAAACGAGCCGGGGGACTACCCGGTGCTGCCGACCCCGTGGTGGAAACGGGCCATGGACCTGAGCTTCGCGGTCACCGCACTGGTCCTGCTGGCACCGGTGCTCGGTGCGGTTGCCGTCATGACGAAGCTCACGATGGGCGGCCCGGTGCTGTTCACCCAGGACCGGGGCGGTCACGGCGGGAGCGTGTTCCGGCTGATCAAGTTCCGATCGATGCTCGACCTGCGCGACGTCGACGGCAACCTGCTGCCGGACGCCGACCGGACCCACTGGTGGGGCAGTCTGGTCCGCCGGTTCAGCCTCGACGAACTGCCGAGCCTGTTCAACGTGCTCCGGGGTGACATGAGCCTGGTCGGCCCCCGGCCGTTCCTGGCCGTCTATCTGCAGCGGTACAGCCCGGAGCAGGCCCGCCGTCATGCCGTCGTGCCTGGCATCACCGGCCTGGCCCAGACCAGGGGCCGGAACGTGCTGGACTGGGATCGCAAGTTCGAGCTCGACCTCGACTACGTCGACCATCGGTCGTTCGCACTTGACTGCCGGCTCCTGTGGGAGACCGTCCGCGTGGTCGTGTCCGGCGATGGTGCGGACGGGGTGGTCCACGCCACCGAGTTCCTCGGCTCCGGTGGGTCGGACGGCGCAGGCACCACCGCCGGACAGGCGGCCTAGGCCCGCCGCCGACGCGCAGCCTCAGCCCGCCGACGACGACGCCGCCGATCGGGCGGCGGTCGACCATGCGCCCTCGTGCCGGAACCCGCCGTCTGCGGTCACCGCCCGGCCGGTCCAGCACCAGGACTCCCCGGCCCGTCTCCTGCGACGCAACAGATACCGACCGAGCCGGACCGGATCGGCCCAACCGGGAAACCACGACTGCTCGACATCGGTCAGGGTCAACGCCCAGCCATCGGCGACCGGCTCGGCAGACCAGCCACCTCGGGCGACCTCCCCGAGGTGACCCTCGACGGTGAACCGACCCTCGACCGGAGCGCCATCACTCGGGGGGACGCCGACGGTGTCGCCGGCTGCGTCTCGCAGTGTCATCCGCAGGCGGCCGGCCGCCGGCCCGATCGCCATCGTCGGTGTGGCGGTGACGAACGGATCGATCGTCGACCCGAGCGGCGCCGCAACGACGCCGGTTCGGTTGAGGCCGACACCGACGATCTCGGCCCCGATCCGGGTCGACGGGCCGAACCCGATCGGACCGATGCCCCGCGTTGCCACCGGCAGAACTCGCCCGGCGAGGGTCACGGTCGGGGCCGCCCGCCGGGGGAGCGGGCGTAGGCATCCGGCATGCATGAATCGCATCGTGACCGGTCGGCGTTGACCGGCGACGGCGGGAACGAACGATGGCCGACCGGGCCCGCCGAACCGATGATCGATCGACACGGCCAGCTCACCGGCGAGATCGCCGCCTTCGACCGCAACATCGACCTCGACGACGTCGGCGCTGATGACGCAGTGCCGGCGTCGAAACGGGACCTCGACGAACGACGCCAACCGGAGGTGGGCGAGGAACGGATCGCGTCTGGCCCACTCGCGGTCGAGACCGGACCCCTCGGGGACGAACACGTCGAGCGCTCGGTCCGGCCGGTGGGCCGCCACCAGCACGGTCGAGTCACCGCCCAGGTCGAGCTGCTGGACCTCGACGGCGGTGAACGGCCCGCCGGGCGCCAGGTGCACCTCGGCGAATCCGATCAACGGCGCCGGATAGAAAAGCAGTGGCAGGCCGGGTGCGGCCCGGGCGCCGGTGGGGAACGAATCAGGCATGGACCGGGTCGAGGTGCAGCCCGGTCTTCCAGATCAGTCGATCGTCGGTTCGTGTCGCCTCGAAGGCGTTCCGTCCATGCAGCACCAGGTCATCCCACCAGGCCACCGCGTCGCCCGGCTGCAGCCCGACGGGGTGGACCAGTGCGTCCGGCAGCTCGTGCTGGAGGTAGTCGAGGAAGTCCTGGTTGAGACGCAGCGCCGCCTCGTCCTGATCGGCCGGCGCACAGAAGTAGTTGTAGTTCAAGTCGACCCGGCCGCCGTCAACGATCTCGATGATCGGGCGAGTCCGTGAATCCCCGGCCTTCTCATAGGTCACGTCGATCGTCGTCAGCCTGTCCAGCAGATCCGGGCGGTTCGCCGCCAGTTCATCGACCAGGGCCCGACCGGAGATGAAGACGGTCTCGCCGCCGCTCGGCGCTGCGTTGACGCAATAGAACAACATCACCTGCGGCGGCGCCGACACGTAGGAGGCATCGGTGTGCATCGGCTGGGCGTTCTTGCTGTGACGGAACGCCAGGTCGTCTGGCACCGTGGTCTTGTAGCGAATCTCGGACCACCTATTGCCGGTCGGTGCGCCATCCACATAGTTCTCCGCCGCATCGATCGGACGGCCGATCAACTCGACAAATCGGTCGTAGAAGTCGCGAGCATTATCCGGCTTGTGGTCCAACCTCATATGCACCACCTCGGCATCAGCGATCGCCGATCTCGCCGCCCTGGCATCGGCCGCGACCTCGGTCCCGGTCAGCCGGAGCTCGGTTGCAAACGTCCCTCTCGTCATGGCGCCTCCCTGCCCGGGGCCGATGCTAGCAGCGTGGACAATCAGGGTGGCTCCGCCAAAGCCGCCAACATCGGACACTGGGTATTTTTCCCACGCCCCGGTCGGTCCGTCGCTCCGTAGCTGCATGTCGCTGCAGCTATAGTCGGATGAGTTCATGCGTAATTGGGGGCGCAGCGTGCGGCGCAGGGAGCGGAGGTTGCACACATGACCGGGGATCGGGCCGGCACGGCCACACCGTTCACCACCGGGGCGGCGGCACCGGCTCCAGAGGCCGGAGATGCGCTGCGATTGCAGCGCGTGGTCGTCGTCGGTCAGGGCTATGTCGGACTACCGCTCGCCATGCGCGCCGTCGAGGTCGGGTTCGACGTGGTCGGGTTCGACTCGGACAAGCGGAAGATCTCGGCCCTGGCCGCGGGCGAGAGCTACATCGACGACGTGACAGACGCAGACGTCACCGCCGCACTGGCCACCGGCTCGTACCTGCCGAGTGAGACCGAGGAGGATCTCACCGATTTCGACGTGGCGGTCATCACCGTCCCCACACCGCTGACCGACGGTGCGCCGGACATCAGCTACATCGAGCAGGCGACGGCAACGGTTGCCCGGTACCTGACGGCCGGGGCCACCGTCATCCTGGAGTCGACCACCTACCCGGGCACGACAGAGGAGGTCGTGGCCCCGATGCTCGAGGCCGCCTCCGGCCTGCGGGCCGGGTCGGACTTCCACCTCGGCTACTCGCCGGAACGGATCGATCCCGGCAATGAGATCTGGGACTTCAAGCGGACCCCGAAGGTCGTGTCCGGCATCGACGCCGACTCTCTCGGCGTCGTCCGGACCTTCTACGACCGCCTGGTCGAGTCGACGGTCCCGGTCAAGGGAACCCGAGAGGCCGAATTGACCAAGCTGCTAGAGAACACCTTCCGGCACGTCAACATCGCCCTGGTGAACGAGTTGGCCATCCACGCCCGATCGATGGGCATCGACTTCTGGGACGTGATCCAGGGTGCGAGCACCAAGCCGTTCGGCTTCATGCCGTTCTATCCCGGCCCCGGCGTCGGCGGGCATTGCCTCCCGGTCGATCCGTCCTACCTGTCGTGGCGACTGGAGCGTCAGCTCGGCACGGTGTCCCGGTTCGTCAAGATCGCGAACGACATCAACAACGGGATGCCGGCCTACGTCGCCGGCCGGATCCAGGCCGGCCTCAACCGCCGCTCGAAGCCGGTGAACGGCTCACGGATCCTGGTCCTCGGCCTGGCGTACAAGAAGAACTCCAACGACGCTAGGGAGACCCCGTCCACCGACCTGATCCTCCGCCTGCTCGACCTCGGGGCGGACGTGCGGGCCCACGACACCCACGTGCGTTCCTACGAACTCGACGATCGGATCACCAGGGTCGAGACCCTGTCCGACGAAGAGCTCGATGCAGCGGACGCGGTCGTGCTGGTCACCGATCACGACGACGTCGACTACCACCGGGTGGTCGGCCGCTGCGACTACGTTCTCGACACCCGCCGCCGCCTTGCCGATCGGGCCCCCGTTGAGCACCTCTGAGACCATCGACGGCGGCCCGGGTGGGGTCGCCGGCGAGCCGACCGGGGTGACGATCGAGCTCGACATCCAATCGGCGGGACCGACCGAAGAGTTCCCGGCCACTGCGCTCCAGGCCGGCATGTTCTTCCATGCCGAGGCGAACCCCGGGACCGGCGTCGACATCGAGCAGATCTCGATCGAGTTCGACGAGCCGCTCGATCTACCCCGGTTCCTTGAGGCCTGGGCCACCGTGTTCCGGCGGCACCGGATCCTCGGCTCCACGTTCGCCTGGGACGCGTCAGGACGCCCGATCACGACGATCGGCCACCCGTTCTCGCTCCCGGTCAGGGTTGAGGACTGGCGGGGCGAGGCCGCACCGGTGGACACCCAGACCGCCGAGGCGGCGGCGGAGCGTCTGATCGACTTCGACCTGGCGAATGGCCCGCTCCACCGCCTCGTCGTTGCCGAACTGTCGAACGGTCGCTGGTGGGTCCTGTGGACGTTCCACCACGCCATCCTCGACGGACGCTCGTTCCCGCTGGTGCTGCGGGAGATCTTCGATCGGTACGACGACGGCCCCTCCGCGGCGGCCACTGCCCGCCCGGACGTCGGCCGCTTCCTCCGGGTCATCGCCGAGCAGGACCACGGTGACGGCCCGGCGTTCTGGCGACGGCTGCTCGCCGGGTTCGAGACGCCGAACACCCTGACCGTCGACCGGCTGCTGCATCACGATCGAGCCGTGCCGCCGGTGGCGGTGCTCGAGCACGAACTCGGCCACGAGGAGACGGCGGCGCTCCGGGCACTGGCCGGTGAGACCGGCTGTTCACTCAACACCTGTATCCAGGCCGCATGGTTCCTCCTGCTGGCCCACCACACCCAGCAGGACTTCGTCACCTTCGGCACAACCCGGGCCTGCCGCCACTCGGTGGCCGACGCCCAGGACATGGTCGGTCTGCTGATCAATACGGTGCCGCTCGGCCTGGCCGTGGATGACGACGAGACGGTCGGGGGGCTGCTGCAACGCCTCCGGGATGCCCAACGTGCGCTCAGGGCCCACGAGACGATGCCGCTACCGGACATCATCGAGGCCGTCGACGCCGGTCCGACCCTGTTCGACAGCATCGTGGTCTACGACGACGCCTCACTCGATGCCAGGATGCGGGCCGCCGGCGTGGCCGGTCCGGCCGGCGCAGCGAGCCGCCGGTTCCACTACGACGGCCAGACCAACTTCCCGCTGACGTTGCTTGCCTACGGCGACGAGTCGCTGTCGATCAGGCTCGAGTACGCAACCGACCGTTACGACGAAGGGTTCGCCGCCGAGCTGTTGGCCCACCTCCGAAACCTCCTGGTCGGGCTCCCGGCCGGGCTCGACCGCCCGGCCGGCAACATCGGCTACCTGACGATGGCCGAGCAGGAGCAG